>CALXAO010000088.1 GCA_944386295.1 uncultured Clostridia bacterium
CCATTTGTGGTTTGTACGTCATGATACACCTCCAAAAATAAAAGAGGAAAACACCTGAAACAGATGTTTTCCCCAGTGAAAAACAGCGGTCATTCCTACGTTGGCATTATCCAAATCAGGTATACGGGTCGAAGTTGATGACTTCCTCTCAGCCTGCCTACAAGCTCCCCGGTGCGTTATTATTTTTTTATATTATATCACAATATTTTTATTTTGTCAAGAGCAAAAAAAAAGTGTCCGGTAAACTACCGGACACTTTTTTTGTCCCTTTCAGGACGGAGGAAAGAAGAAAATGAAACAACTATATTATAAAGAAATAAGCAAAATAATATCAGCCCTTATCTTCGGTCAGAGTCAGTTTTGCAGTATATTCATGACCTCCGCGGTAATATACCAAGGGCACGGTATCTCCAACTTTGTGCAGTTTTTTTATGGCTTCAATTTCTGCCAGAGTAGAAACTGACTGCCCATCGAAAGAAAGAAGCACATCGCCTTGGCGAAGTCCTGCTTGTTCAGCAGCACTTCCTGAAACAATAGACGCAATATAAAACCCTTCTGGCAGATTATATCTGCGCGCCATGGTAGATGTGATTTCCATTCCATCGGAAATGCCAATGGCTGGTCTGTCTTTTACATAACCATGTTCTATCAGGTCTTCTGCAATTTTCAGTGCAGTATCAATAGGAATTGCAAATCCAATGCCTTCTACATCGGTAGATGCAATTTTAGCAGTGTTGATGCCGATTACTTGACCGGCAGAATTCAAAAGTGCACCGCCGCTATTGCCTGGATTAATGGCCGCATCGGTTTGAATCATTGTTTCTACACCGTTTTCACTGGAAACTTGCCGATTCAGTCCGCTGACAAATCCTACGGTTACGCTGTTTGCATATTCAATTCCGAGAGGATTTCCTATGGCAATAACCATTTCTCCAATGTTCAACTGATCTGAGTTTCCAAAATTTGCAGGGGAAAGCAGTACGTTTTCGGAAACCTGTGCCCGTATAACAGCAATATCTGTTTGATTGTCTGCGGCGACTAGCGTTGCATTTAGTTCCGTTCCGTCATCAAGAGTTATGGTAATATATGCATCGGAATAGATTTGCGCGTTTTCAATTACATGCCGATTAGTTAAAATATATCCATCACTACTGTATATAACACCCGAACCTGTGGAGACAACCGTTTCGGTATCATACGTGAAAAATCCGCCGGGTATCTTAGAGGGTGGTACCGTAACTGTAATGCATACGACCGAGGGTTTTGCCGATTTTGCAATGGTTGTAATAGCTGCGGAAGTTTGGTTTAAAGTCAACTCAGCTAAAGAAGGATCCACTGTTTCGGTGTTTTTTATCATGTTTTGCACCGAGGAGAGCTGTTCTTCGTAAGATGCGCTTATTGTCGAGAGTTGTTCCTGATAGCGGATTTCCAACTCTGCTGTTTTTCTTTGATAATCCTTGTGAAGAAAAATATATCCTGCTGCAAATGCAAGTCCCAATAAAAAGGTCAAAATCAAAGAAAAAATTGCAATAAGCGTAGATAACGATAGCTTTTTGCGCGAATCACGTTCGTTTTCGTACACAATCTCACCTATTTTCTTTTTATAATATTATTATACCGGATATTTTCCGAAAATGTATTTAGAAATCGGAGCAAATTTGTGGCAAATTTTAAATAAAAAGCCGATAGTTGTTTTTCTATCGGCTTTAAAATTACTTTGTTCCGAAAATTCGGTCACCTGCGTCTCCCAATCCAGGGATAATATATCCGTGTTCGTTGAGGTGATCGTCCAGCGCGGCGCAGTAAATAGTTACGTCAGGGTGATCCTCGTTAATTCTGCGTACACCTTCCGGTACAGCAATCAAGTTTACACATTTAATATGTTTTACTCCGTGATTCTTCAGAACCTGAATTGCCGCAGATGCTGAACCTCCAGTCGCCAACATGGGATCTACCAGGAACACTTCACGTTCTGCAACGTCCGGGGGGAGTTTGCAGTAGTATTCCACTGGGTTAAGACTCTCCGGATCCCGGTAAAGGCCAATATGACCAATTTTAATGGATGGAATCAGACTGACAATACCATCTACCATACCGAGACCGGCTCTTAAAATCGGTACAACCGCAAATTTTCGGTCGGTAAGAATATTAGATTTTGTTCGGGCGACTGGTGTTTCAATTTCGGTTTCTGTTAGGGGAAGATCTCTTGTAACCTCATAGCCAAGCAGCAGGGAGATTTCATTTGCTAGTTCTCTGAACTCTTTACAGCCGGTCGTGGTTTGACGCATCATGGTCAATTTATGCTGAATTAATGGGTGGTTGGTAATATTAACATTCATGAAAAGGCTCCTTTTAATGATTTATTCAAACATTTCAATGCGTTTCAAATGCTTTCCGCCTTCAAAGAATGTGTTCAGAAAAATATCCGCCAGTTCTTCGGCCAGGCCCTGGCCGATTACACGGGCACCCAGACACATGACATTACTGTCATTGTGCAGACGGGTGTATTTTGTAGAGAAGCAGTCACTGCACAGGGCGGCGCGGATTCCACGTACTTTGTTTGCCGCTATGGACATACCAATGCCCGTTCCGCAGATCAAAATTCCTTTTTCCGCGTTTCCGCAAAGGATTTCATGGCACAGTTTTTGTGCAAAAACTGGATAGTCGCAGGATGTGTCGTTATTAGTTCCGCAGTCAATCCATTCAACTCCGGTTTCTGTTAGGTGCTGTTTCATTTGTTCTTTCATCTGGTATCCAGCATGATCGGATGCAATTGCAATTTTCATTTTGCTTTATTCCTTTCTTTTTGGTTTTCTTTCTCTAACCGTTCCCGTTCTGCTTGGGGCAACCGCAGATATGCTGGTCTTAAAGCTTCGGACGAAACATCGTTGTCGGTGGATGCATATAACGCAGCTGCCACAATGGCTTCTGCCGGAAGAAACGGAAGAAGCGGCTGTCGTCGGAAAGAAATTTGGTGTTCTTGACAGTATTTTTCCGCCAAATATGTTCCGTCACCGCATAAAACAATGTGTTCGTTTTTCCCAACATCTAAAAATAAATTTTCCACGGAAATTTGCCTCTCTTCCGTCAAGGGACGCGGTACTTTCCCCTTGCAGTCAAATACAGCATTATAAAACATGCCTCTTCGGGCGTCTTCCACCGCAAAGACACGTTCTTGGATTCCTAAAAATGGCCAGGCTAGAACCTGTAAAGAGGACAGGGGGCAACAGGGAATCTGATGCGGATGGGCAAGACCCTTGGCTGTGGCAACAGCGATTTTAATTCCGGTAAAAGAGCCTGGTCCCACCGGGAGAGCAATCCGGTCTATCTGACACAGATCCAATGCAGCATCCCGAAGGACTCCGTGAATCATAGGCAACAGGGTTTGGCTGTGCGTCAATCCCACATTTAGGTATCGGGACGCCAAAATTTTCCGATCGGCAGCAACACATGCGGAACAGGTAGTACCCGACGCGTCAAAGGCCAAGATATTCATAACGTTACTCCTTCTAGACGGAGGACCCGTTCTTTGGGTTGCTTCCCATAGGAAAAATAGACGCTGATATGATTCGGGGCAAGATAATCTTCTGCGTTTTCACTCCATTCAATCAATTGAATGGTATCTTCCGGTTCATCAAAAAAACCAATGGAGTACAAATCGTCGTATCCATTTAGCCGATAAAGGTCGTAATGCAACACGGTTTTAGATGTCGAATACCGATGGCATAGAGCAAAGGTGGGGCTTGTAACCTCACCGGTATAACCCATTGCTTTGAGAAATCCACGGACAAAAACGGTTTTTCCGGTGCCCATTTCTCCGAACAGGCAGATCTGTCCTCCGGAGATCTGTGTTGTCAAACGTGCGGCCAAAGCCATAGTTTCTGCTTCGGAATGTGAATAGTAAATCAAAGACCTTTCTCCTTTGTTTCAGGGTAAACAGTTGCCAGCAGCACAGTAAAGTTCGTACCATTCTTCCCGGGACAGGGTAACCGTGGCTGCTCTGGCAATATCCTGCAAGTGTTCTTTGCTTGTCGTTCCTACAATAGCCTGAATTTTAGCCGGATGCCGCAGAATCCAGGCTATGGCTACCGCTGCTGGCGGAATGCCCTTTTTTGTAGACATATATTCCAGCTTTTCATTTAATAATAAAAATTCTCCATTGTTCAAAAAGTTCCCCTGAATCATACCGTATTGTAGCGGAGACCAGGCCTGAATGGTGATTTCGTTCATCCTGCAGTATTCCAGAAGGCCGGCGTCACGGGCAAGATTTTCTGGGTTTCGCATATTTACCCGAAGGCCGCTTTCAGCAAGATCTGCATGAGCCAGAGAAAACTGAAGCTGATTAATGATCAGCTTTGCATCACAGTATTTTTGCAGAAATTCAATTTGGGTGGAATTCATATTGCTGACGCCAAAATATTTGACTTTTCCGCTGAGACGTAGCAGCGTAAACGCCTCTGCAACTTCTTCCGGATCCATTAGAGTATCCGGTCGGTGCAGGAGAAGAACGTCAATGTATTCGGTTTTCAGCCGTCGCAGGGATCCTTCGACGGCTTCTAATATGTGTTCTCTTGAAAAATCGTAATAGCCGGAACAAATTCCGCATTTGGTCTGAATAATATAGTTTTGCCGGCTGGAAGGGGTTATGTCAGCCGCCTTTGCAAAAATTTCCTCACTTTTTCCTCCGCCGTAAATATCTGCGTGATCAAAAAAATTGATTCCTTCTTCCTGTGCGGTTCGGATCAATGCACCTGCTTCTCGGACGCTGAGCTTGTGTAGCCGCATGCATCCAAGAGCAATTTCAGAGGCGGAGATTGTATTCCCCAAATTCAGTCTGTTCATCAGATATGCTCCTTTCTGGTCACTCTTTGATCTTTCTTGCTTCCAAATAGTACCGTTTATCCCAAGCGTGCCCCATGGAGAAGGTTTTCCGAGGCAAAACTCCGTCCAGAATTACCGTGCGAAATAGCTCATTTTTATCCATGACAGGAAGCAAAAATCCAATGGTATCAGGATGTTCTTGAACCATCTTTTCCACTGCTTCTTCGCCATGAATATAATCAATCCGTCCTACATTTTTCTGTAAATATTCATCTAGGAACTTTTGCAATGTGCCTACCGGCAGATTACAGTCCGGATGGGGAAGAATAACTCTTGTTTTCCTTGTTCCGTTTAAATACAGAAAGGAATGACAGCCTTCCGGCACCGGTGTATTTTCGTCCGTCAGTTTCATTTCCGAAAAATAATTTGCCATTGCCTTGAAAATGGCTTCCGAATTACAGTCAAAAATTACCCGATGAATTGGTTCAAATTCCAGAGCCGGGTCGTGCAAATTTACAATTTCTACCATGGCATACCTGCAGGGGTGGTTGGAGGCTTGTTCTGGATGTGCTTTTTTAAATTCTTCGTAACAGGTTTTTGCCGTTGCCAGAGAATGATTTCCGTCACCAACGGCAAAAATTAGAGGTGCTTTGCCTTTCACATTGTATTTTTCCTCAAAGAAGGTCGGTTCACCCAGGGCGTTCAGATTGTCCTGAATTCGTTGAGCGCTTTCCGCAGTTACTGCCCAGCCGGTGCAATGACCGCCTCCCTGCATTAAATCAAAATCATAGACCTGTTCTTTGGGCTCCTGCTGCAGTGGTTCAATTACTGTTTTTTTTCGGTCGTCAATCAAAATCATAATATGAGGAAGTTCTAGAGGGGCATCTCTGCGGATTTCGACCCGAGGCGGAATCCGGGAAAGAATGGTTCCTTCTGTGGCGCGGACTGGGGAAGAAGACCCGGGGGTAAAATCATAGGCTTCCAGGTCGATTGCTCCAATTAATCCATGCCGACATTTTCCGTCTCGCTGGGTCCTCTCACAGTACAGAAAAGAATGGTTCAATGTACGGAAAAGATCTTTTTCCAAATATTCCTTCATGGTTGCATTGATTTTAGCAATCCGTGTTTTCACATCATCTTGTTCCAGGTAGATTTCGGGTAAAATAATACGCAATGTAGACGGCGCATCCTGTACAATTTGTTCTACTTCGTTCCAATAGTCAGGTTCCGAGGTATATTGATCACAAGCTACCACGCTCCATTGAGAAAGGTTACTTTTCGGCAAAAGAATGTCTGTAGGATTGAATACAGCTGGTTTCATAAATTTTTTCACTCCTGATTGTTTTTTAAAGAATAACAGTAATGTGTCTTGTTGCGTGACAGCCGATATTGACGGCTACCGGTAGCCCTGCAATATGCGTGGGAAAGGGTTCAATATGTACGCCGAGTACAGTTTGTGTTCCGCCAAATCCCTGCGCGCCGATGCCAGCCGCATTAATCTTTTGAGTAATTGTTTGTTCCATTTCTCTGTAAAATGGATCTGAATTGTCGGTCATTGGGTCTCGTAGTAATGCTTTTTTTGCCAGACAGGCACAGTACTCAAAATCTCCACCAATCCCTACACCAACCAAAATCGGTGGACAGGGATTGCTTCCGGCTCGGATAGCTGTTTCTGCCACAAAGTCTTCAATTTCTTCTTTGGTTGCTGCCGGAGTAAACATCCGCAGAGCACTCATGTTTTCACTGCCGAAGCCTTTAGGAGCGGCAATAATACGAACCCGATCGCCCGCAGTAATGGTCACATGCAATATTGGGGGGGTATTATCACCTGTGTTTTTACGTCGGAGGGGATCCTGAACCACGGAACAGCGTAAATATCCTTCGGTGTAGGCCCGTCGGACGCCTTCCTCGACCGCTTCCCGGAAATCGCCGTTGACAAAATGTACATCCTGTCCAATTTCTAAAAATAAAACTGCTATACCAGTGTCCTGACAGACCGGAAGGGATTCTCTGTAAGCGGTTTCCCAATTGTCAATGTTACTTTGCAGGGCAGCTTGGCAAACCGGAGATGTTTCTCTGTCTTTTGCTCGGATAACAGCGCGTCGGATTCCTTCCGGCAGGGTATAGTTCGCTTCAATAAAAGCGTTGCGGATCGCTTCTGTCAGGTTACTTACAGGAAGTTCTCTCATGAAATTTGGTCCGCATCCTTTCTTTAAACTTTAAAATCTTTTATTTATGATAACAATAAATGAATCGGATTTCAAGGCCTTTTTCAAAAAATCTACAAAAAAGCCTATTGTTTTTCCTTCTCATCTATGTGTTGTTTATTTTTTGCCTTGCAAAATAAAAATGTCAAATTTTTTTTTCATTAAAACAAATTTAAGTCTTGAAAAAAAGGAAAAAATTTGTTATAATAAAAATGAATCCGGATTTTTCCGGTAAAGGAGGTTTTTTTGTGAAAAAAACATTTTACATCACCACACCCATTTACTATACCTCGGGACATTTGCATATCGGCAATTCTTATACGACTGTTGCCGCAGACACTATGGCCCGATATAAACGAATGCGCGGATATGATGTAATGTTCCTGACCGGAACCGACGAACATGGGCAAAAGGTGGAACGGAAGGCGCTAGAGGCTGGAAAGACCCCTCAGCAATTTGTAGATGAAATTGTCGACGACATCAAAAATATCTGGAAATCCCTGAACATTGATTATGATAAATTTATCCGGACTACCGACGATTATCATGTCCGTGCTGTGCAAAAAATTTATCAAAAGCTTTATGAAAAAGGTGAAATTTACAAAAGTGAATACGAGGGAATGTACTGTTCTCCCTGTGAGGCATTTTGGACGGAACATCAGCTGATAGACGGGAAATGTCCCGACTGCGGCCGCCCGGTGGAACCGGCCCGAGAGGAAAGTTATTTTTTCCGCCTTTCTAAATATCAAGACCGGTTAATTGAACTACTTGAAACCAATCCTCAAATTCTGCAGCCGGAATCCCGGGCGAAAGAAATGATTAACAATTTTTTGAAACCTGGTCTGGAAGACCTGTGTGTGTCTCGAACCTCTTTGAAGTGGGGGGTTCCTCTGCCGTTTGATCCGAAGCATGTGGCCTATGTGTGGATTGATGCGCTCTCTAATTATGTCACAGCGTTGGGGTACGGATCCGACGATGACAGGGAAATGAAAAAATACTGGCCTTGCGATATTCATTTGGTAGGAAAAGATATTGTCCGTTTCCATACAATTATTTGGTTTGCTCTGCTGATGGCCTTGGATGTTGACCTCCCTAAACAGGTTTATGGACACGGCTGGCTTCAGATGAATGGGGATAAAGTTTCTAAAAGCAAGGGCAGCGGCGACCTAAATATTGTTGATCCTCTGGTTTTAACCGAACGGTATGGCACGGACGCGATTCGGTATTTTCTTTTGCGGGAAATGCCTTTTGGTGCGGACGGGGAATACAACTTTGAAGCTTTGCTCAGCCGGATCAATTCCGATCTGGCCAATGATCTGGGAAATCTTGTTTCCCGGACTGTGGCTATGGCGGAGAAATATTTTGATGGCAAAATTCCGGCGGAACGGAGGACTGCACCGTTGGATCTGGAAATTGAAACCGTAGCAGGGGATGTTTACCGAGCAACGACTCCATTTATGGATTCTATGACCTTTTCTTCTGCGTTAACTGAAATTTTCAAGTTGGTTTCCCGTTGCAATAAGTATATTGACGAGACTTCTCCCTGGATACTTGCCAAGAATCCCGAAGATTTGCCGCGGCTTGCAGCGGTGTTGGCCCAATTGTGTCAAGCTATTCGTGTAGTTGCTGTTTTATTGACTCCCTTTATGCCTGAGACCTGCAATCGGATTATTGGTTGTTTTGGCGGTACGGTGGAGCGTTGGGAAGACGCGGCAAACTTCCATTGTTTTGCCTCGGAAATTTCCGTGCATAAATGTGAAAATCTCTTTCCCCGGATTGATATAAAAAAAGAATTGGAAGCTTTGAAGCCAATGAGTCCTGTGAAAAAGGAAACGAAGCCCGATCCGGACAAGGAAGCTTTGACTGAAATCGGGATTGATGATTTCCTAAATGTGGAACTTCGTGTTGGAAAGATTATCTCCTGTGAACCAGTGCCGAAAAGCTCCAAATTATTGAAACTTCAGGTGGATTTGGGAGGACAGGTTCGGCAAATTCTTTCTGGGATTGCAAAATGCTATCTTCCGTCTGCTTTTATCGGGCGGAATGTGATTGTAGTAAAAAATCTGAAGCCTGCCAAAATTTTTGGACAGGAAAGTTGCGGAATGCTGCTAGCTTCTTCTCATGGGGATGAAATACAGGTAGTGTTTGCTGACCAGGCGATTCCGGGAGACCGGGTGCGCTGATTTTCGGACAAGTTCCGGAAGCTGTCTTGGCTTCCGGAACTTTCTATATCGGTAAAAAAATGACGGAAAGGAATTCGGTAAAAAAGCATGTTTTTTGATTCTCATGTTCATTTGGATGATCCGCAGTTTGACGTGGATCGGGAAGACGTTTTAAACCGTCTGACGGAGAACGGTGTGGATGGTGTCTTAAATGCCGGGGCACCTTGGACACGAATGGACCGGGCGGTAGAATTAGCGGATTGCTGGCCAATGGTCTGGGCTGCGGCAGGTGTACATCCGGGGGATGTGAAGAAAATGCGTCGGGAGGACTTGGACCGACTTGAGCTTTTAACTCGGCATCCAAAATGTGTTGCTATCGGGGAGATTGGGTTGGACTATCATTATTTAAATTCAGAAAAGGATACGCAACGCTACTGGTTTTATCAGCAGCTGATGTTAGCAAAAGAGCTGGACTTACCGGTAATTATACATGACAGGGATGCGCATCAGGACTGTCTGGACGCGGTGTTTCGGTATGGAGTACGCGGTGTTTTTCATTGCTATAGCGGTTCCGCGGAAATGGCAAAGGAGTTGGTACGTCATGGGTTTTATTGTTCTTTTACCGGGGTTGTTACTTATCAGGGTGCACGACGTGCATTAGAAACCATTGCTCAGATTCCTCTGGAGCGAATTTTAATTGAAACCGACTGTCCGTATCTTGCTCCTGTGCCTTGGCAAAAAAAGCGAAATGAGCCGAAAAACGTAGCAGCGGTTGCGAAAGTGATTGCTGGCATTCGAGGGGTGTCAGTGGAAAAGGTCGCTGAAGTAACCGCGCAAAATGCTATGTGTCTGTTCCAAATGGATAAACTCTGGCAAAACAATGAACACGATGAAACAAAAAAATGAATTCTTTTGCTTTCTTGAAAAAACTGCCGAAAAAGACTTGCAATTTTTTGAGAACTGTGCTATAATAAATGCAAGAGCGGAATCAACTTCCGCTCTTTGAATTTGTTATTTTGAAATTTCCGCGGAAGTAAGGTGAAACGAAATGGCAATTGCGGACATTGTTTGGGGGCTTGCGGCTCCACTTGCGGAGGAAAAAGGAGTAACTCTTTGGGATGTGGAGTTTAAGAAGGAGGGAACGGACTATTTTCTGCGAGTTTATATCGACAAGAACGGCGGCGTTTCTATTGATGACTGTGAGGCGGTTTCCCGGGCGCTGGATCCGATTCTGGATAAGGTGGATCCCATTGCACAAAGTTATTATTTAGAGGTTTGTTCTGCTGGCTTGATCCGGGATCTGAAAACGGATGCACAAATCCTGGCGTTTTTGGGATCGGAAGCTGAAATCCATATTTACAAGTCGGAAGATAAATTACCCAAGCGTTTTACTGCGGTTCTGACTGCCTGTACGCCAGAAATGCTTTCAGTTGAATTTCAGGGTGAGCTCCGGGAAATTTCCCGTAAAAATATTTCTAAAATAAAAATAGATTTGGTATAACAACGGAGGTTGATTCAAAAAAATGAATGCAGAGTTTTACGAAGCACTGGACGCGCTTCAGAAGGAAAAGGGAATTCCGAAAAGTTATATGTTGGATAAAATTAAGGCGGCCATTGCTTCTGCTGTTAAACGGGATAAAAGTGTTCCTGCAGATAACGTGGATGTTGATTTTGATGAGGAAAATAAAACTGTTCGCGTTTACATCCGTAAAGTTGTAGTAGAAGAGGTTTTGAACAAAAGCATTGAAATTTCCCTGGAGGAAGCGCAGCAGGTGGTGCCAACCTGTCAGCCCGGGGATGAAATCCGGTTGGAATGCGACCCTACCAGCGTAGGCAGGATTGCTGCGAAAGTCGGAAAAAACGTGATTATTCAAGGTATTAATGAGGCGGTAAACGGATCCCTGATTCAGGAATTTGAGAACCACAAAGGGCGTATTCTTACTGGTGTGGTCAGCCGGATTGATGAATATAATAAAGTGATTTATCTGGATATTAACGGCTACTCATTGCCTTTGGGTGAGAAGGATCAGATTCCCGGAGAGGTGTTCCGTGATAAAGACCATGTGAAGGTTTGCGTTTCCGATATCCGTCGAAATGCAAAGAGTCAGGAAATTGTTTTATCCCGTACTAATGCGGAATTTCTGCGTCGTCTGTTTGAATTGGAAATTCCGGAAATTGCCGATGGTACAGTGGAAATCATGTCGGTTGCACGAGAGGCTGGATCCCGTTCCAAGGTTGCGATCCGCTCCAATAATCCTGACGTGGATCCGGTAGGGGCGTGTATTGGGCAGAAGCAGATGCGTCTTAACAGCATACTTTCCAATTTGAGTGGAGAACGCATTGATTTAATTAAGTACAGTGATGCGCCAGATGAATTTATTGCTGCCGCGCTGTCACCGGCAAATGTCCGTGTAATCGAATGGAATGAGGAAGCTAAAACCTGCCGTGTGGCTGTTGCTCCGGAGCAGCTTTCCCTGGCGATTGGAAAAACTGGTCAGAACGTTCGTTTGGCTGCCCGGTTGACTGGGTATCGAATTGATATTGTTGCGGAGTAATTTTTTATGAAAAAAGCTGTGCAAAAACAGAAAGGTGCTTTCTTGCGTTCTTGTATCGCCTGTGGACAGCAGAAAAGCAAGGGGGAATTACTGCGGGTGGTTCGAACTCCAGAGGGAGCGGTGTTTGTAGATGAAACTGGGAAAGCGGATGGTCGAGGGGCTTATGTCTGCCGATGTCAGACCTGCATTCTCTCTGTCCGAAAAAGCGGACGTCTTTGTCGTTCGCTGAACACAGAAATTCCGGACAGGATTTACGACACATTATTACAGTTTGTATCGGGGGATGCCGAATGAACCGTAACGCGGCTGGATTGCTTGGATTAGCACGCCGGGCGGGAAAATGCCTTTTAGGATATGATTCCATCCGTAAAGCATCCCAGTCTATTTGTTTGCTTTTATGCGCTCAAGATTGTAGCGAGCGCATGCAGAAGAACATTCTTGCTTTGAATCGATACTGTATTACATTAGATTTGACAAAGGCAGAATTGGGGAAATTATTGGGCGCCGGAGAGGTTTCATTGGTCGCCGTTATTGATAAAAATTTTGCAGCAGGCATTGAATCAAAACTTTCTGACGATGGGGGAAATTGAATGGGTCTGGACTTTAAATATCGCATACATGAAATTGGCAAAGATTTCGACATGAAAAGTGTTGATATTATTAAAATTTTGGAGGATCATTTCGGTCCTGGCAATCACAATCATATGACAGTTCTCACTGAGACTGAATTAAACTATTTGTTTGACTATTTGACGGAAAAACATGGTATTGCTAGCATTTCCGAATATTTTCAAGCTTATGCGGCAGATGAAAAGAAGGCTGCTGTAGAACGGAAAGCCCGCAAAGAGCAGGATGCCAAAGAAGCTGCGGCACGTAGGGCGGCTGAAGACGCAGAACGGAAGGCCGCCGAAGATGCAGCCAAAAAGGCAGCGGAAGTTGCCCGTCGAAAGGCTGAGCAGATTGCGGAACAGGAAAAGGCGCGGATTCGAGCTGCAAAGGAGAAAGAAACCCGGGAAAAAAGCCCGGCAGTTGAAGCTGCAAAGCAGCCTAAGACTTCTGTTCCTGCCCCTGTAGCTCGGACTTCTAATCGTCCGCAAAAGAAAACATCGACGCCAAAGCACAGTAGTCTAAAAGCTGTGGCTATTCCAGCGAAACAGCTGCAGGAGACTTCCGTTAAAATTGTAGAAAAGACAGATAAAACTACGGTATCCGGAAGAAACGTAAAGGTAGTGGATACACGTACTCCGATTAATGTAAATCTTTCCAAATATGACGAACGTCTTAACGATATTGCTGGGGAACGGGCAAATAAAGATTATGGAAAGAGTAAACAGAAAATTAAAACTAAAAATAACCGGCAGCGGCCTGGACAGTCACGCAAAGAAGAGGAATTAGCTAAGCTGAAGCGGATGGAACAATACGAAAAGGATAAGAAAAAACACCTGAGCAATGTTGTTTTACCGGAATCTCTTTCGGTCAGCGAGCTGTCTGCAAAACTGCGCACCACCAACGTTGAGGTTGTAAAACAACTTATGAAATTGGGTGTCATGGCTAGCGCTTCCCAGATAATCGATTATGATACCGCATCTTTAGTTGCGGAAGAACTGGGTGCCACGGTCAGCAAGGAAGTGGTTATTACTATTGAAGAGCGATTGATTAACGATGCGGAAGACAATGTGTCCGAACTGGTAAAACGCAGCCCAGTAGTTGTGGTTATGGGACATGTGGATCATGGCAAAACCTCTTTGCTGGACGCAATCCGCCACACCAATGTTGCTTCAGGGGAAGCTGGCGGAATTACCCAGCATATTGGCGCGTATAAAATTAATATTAACAACGAAGACATTACTTTTTTAGACACTCCGGGACACGCCGCTTTTACTGAAATGCGGGCCCGCGGTTCCCAGGTGACTGATATTGTAGTTCTCGTAGTCGCTGCCGACGACGGAATTATGCCGCAAACGGTAGAAGCTATCAATCATGCAAAAGCAGCCGGTGTTCCAATCATTGTAGCTGTTAATAAAATGGACCGTCCCGCTGCGGATTACGGTCGGGTGCTTCAAGCTTTGACGGAGTATGAGTTGGTTCCGGAAGAGTGGGGCGGAGATGTGATCTGTGTTCCTGTTTCCGCATTGAAAAAAGAAGGTATTGAACAGCTGTTGGAAATGATTTTGCTGGTTGCGGAAATGAAAGATCTGAAAGCCAACCCGAACCGTGAGGCCAGAGGTACCGTAATTGAAGCAAAACTGGACAAAGGCCGGGGGCCGGTAGCTACTGTTTTGGTACAAAACGGTACATTGCATACCGGTGATGTTCTTGTTGCCGGCGCCAGCGTAGGCCGCGTCCGTGTGATGACTGACGATAAAGGTCGCCGTGTCCGCGAGGCGTTGCCTTCCACGCCGGTGGAAATTGTTGGACTATCGGATGTTCCTGCTGCCGGAGATATTTTTGATGTGGTTAAAGATGAAACAATGGCTCGAGAACTGGTGGAACAGCGAAAGTTTTCTCAGAAAGAGGAGACATTTAAGGATCGCGCTAACGTGTCTTTGGATGAACTTTTTTCCCAGATTCAGCAGGGCGACATGAAAGAGCTAAATTTAATTATTAAGGCTGACGTTCAGGGGTCTGTGGAAGCCGTTCGCTCTTCTTTGCTTAAGCTGTCCAATGATGAAGTCAAGGTAAAGGTGATTCACAGTGCTGTCGGTGCAGTGACGGAATCGGATATTATGCTGGCTACAGCATCTAATGCGATTGTAATTGGATTTAATGTGCGGCCGGATGCAAATGTTCGTACCTTGGCAGAAAAGGATAATGTGGACATTCGTCTTTATCGTGTTATTTATGACTGTATTGAAGAAATTGAAAGTGCGCTGAAGGGTATGTTGGCGCCAAAGTACAAAGAGGTTGTTCTAGGCCATGCCGAGGTGCGGCAGACTTTCCGGGTTTCCGGTGTTGGAACTATTGCTGGTTGTTATGTTAAGGATGGTAAAATCACCCGTTCTGCAGAGGTTCGTCTGGTACGGGATGGTGTGATTGTTCATGAAGGCAAATTGGAATCTTTGAAACGATTCAAGGATGACGCAAAGGAAGTCTCGGAAGGGTACGAATGCGGGATCGGTCTGGAACGGTATAATGATATCAAGGAAAACGATATTATTGAGGCGTTTATGCAGGAAGAAGTCCGGGAAAGCTGAGTTGTCAGCTCTGGCTGCTTTTTTCTGCGGAAAGGAATAGAAATTATGCCGGTCAATCAATACAAACAAGGAAGAATCAATGAAGAGTTCAAGCGGGTTCTTGCACGGATTCTTCCGGAAGTTAAGGATCCGCGGATTCCAGCGATGCCTACCATTGTTTCGGTCGAAGTTTCAGGGGATTTGAAATACGCGAAAGTCTATCTCAGTTTTTTAGATGCTTACGACGAGAGAGAAGTGCGAAAGGGACTGAAGGCCGTCAGCGGATTTCTTCGGCATCGTTTGGGGGAAGAGCTGCAATTCCGAGTAGTTCCTGAGCTGGTTTTTGTTTTGGACCATTCTCTGGAACAAGGCATGCGGATTCATTCCATTTTAAAAGATTTGAACGAAGATTAAGGGAAGAAAGGGTTTCTCTAGAATGAAAGAACAGGATCTAAACGTATTCCGTCAACTGTTGAAGTGTGATGATGTCATGATCGTGGTGCACCGCAATCCCGACGGAGACGCGTTGGGTTCTGCGTTTGCGTTGCTACACCTTTTGAAACAGCGGGGGAAGAGAGCTTGGGTGGTTTCTCATGACCGGATTGACCGTAATTTGCGGTTTCTGGCGGAAGGAGAGGAAGAGTTGCTCTCTTCCTCTCTGCCGGGAACGATTGTTTCTGTGGATGTTGCAACTCGGGAGTTGTTCGGTTCGTCCCTTTCTTATTATGCGGATTTTGTAGATTATAATATTGATCATCATTATACCAATCCGGAATATGCAAAGTATAATATTGTGTATCCTGATTATTCTTCTACAGGAGAAGTTTTGTTTGGCCTGATTGATGGTTGCGGAATTGCTTTGGATCGATATCTTGCTGAGCATCTGTATGGCGCTATTTCTTTTGATACCGGCTGTTTTCGGTATTCTAATACAACGGCACAGACTCATCGAGTTGCGGCCAGACTGCTGGAATGTGGAATCAATGCTTCAGAAATCAATCGGAAACTGTTTGATATTGTTTCTCTGACCCAACTAAAAATGGAGAACGAAGCTCTTCACGCGGTAAAACAGTACCATAACGGGCATATTACGTTATTGGCCATTTCTCAGCAGATGTTGCGGGACTGTGGGGCGACAGAAGAGGATGTTGCAGGCATGGTTTCTATGATTCGTCGGATAGAGGGTACAATAGTTGGTGCGACATTGAAAGAAATGCCGGATGGAAATGTCCGCGTTTCTCTGCGTGCCTGTGATGATTTGTTTGATGTTTCAGCGGTTGCTGCAATATTCGGCGGCGGTGGGCATGTAAAAGCGGCTGGCTGTTTGATGAAGTGTTCGTTGAAAGATGCGGAGAAAAATCTGCTGTCTGCTATTGAGGCTCAATGGAGAGAAACATATGCGCCAGATCATGTCTTTGAATAGATAGAAGGGTGTTGGAATGATTTTATTGGTGGATAAACCGGAAAAATTTACATCGCACGATGTTGTTGCGTGTATAAAAAGAGCCTCGGGGCAACGACTTAAGATCGGGCATACCGGAACCCTAGATCCGATGTGTACCGGTCTTTTGCCTGTTTTGACCGGTGAGGATACGCGTCTGGTGCAGTTTTTCCCTAAGAAAAAGGAGTATGTTGCATCGTTGCGTTTTGGGTTATCTACTGATACTGGGGATATCTGGGGAACCGTTCTTTCACAGCGACAGGTTGCTATTTCGAAAGCGGATTTTTCCCGAATACTTTCTTCTTTTCTTGGTCCTTTGGATCAGACGCCTCCGATGTATTCTGCTGTGCGTGTGAACGGACAGCGTCTGTATGAATTGGCTCGGCAGGGAAAGGCGGTTGCACGACCTTCCCGTAAAATTGAAATTTTTGAAATTGAATTAAAAGAACAGATTGGAGAATCCGAATTTTCCTTTCGGGTTGTTTGTTCTTCCGGTACATATATTCGTACGCTTTGTGAACAAATTGGACAGGCTTTGGAGATTCCAGCCGTTATGTCTGCTTTACGTCGGACCTATTCTAATGGGTTTTCTTTGCGAGACGCTCTTCCCCTGAAGGTTATTCTTTCCCACGCAGCTGAGGGGACTCTGAAAACAGTGGCTTGGGCTGCAGAAGATGCCTTTGCTTCTTTGCCCTCCTGTATAGTACCGGATGATGGACTGACTTATTACCGAAACGGTGGCGTAATTGCTTGTTCCCGTTTTTCTATCCCAGTTTTGCCAGAACCACTGTTTCGTTGTTATTCTTCCAATGGCTGTTTTCTCGGTTTGGGAAAACGGACACCGGACGGTGTAGGGATAAAGCAGGCATGGAAAAAGGAGGTTGCAGATGTCTGTAATTGCAGTCGGGAATTTTGACGGCGTTCATTCCGGACACCGGAGGGTTCTGCGTCAGGCGGTTGCATTGGCTGCGGAAAAGGGTACAGAGGCTTTGGCTGTGACTTTTTCCCCTCATCCTCGATCGGTTTTGACCGGGAACCCACAGCTACTTTTGAGTGACCCGGAAGAAAAACAGCAGAGGATTTTGTCCTGCGGAATTCATCAGGTGATTACTCTTACCTTTGATTCTACCCGAGCAGAACAAACACCGGAAGCATTTTTGCGGGAGTTGAAGGATCGGTTTGCTTGTACAGATTTGGTGTGCGGAGAAAATTTTCGGTTCGGGAATGCTGCTTGCGGTTACTTTGGATTTTCCGGTGAGGTGCAGATGTCTATTACGGGTCATCTGGTCCCGCCAGAGTCCGGTGTGTCTTCTTCTGCTATTCGGACTGCGCTGGCGGCTGGCGATGTAACTCATGCTGCCGAAATGCTAGGGGAACCCTATGGATTGTCCGGTACAGTGGTGGAAGGAAAGCATTTAGGGCGGACTATCGGGTTTCCTACATTGAATTTTTGGCCTTCTACACAGCGGGTCCTTCCGCAAAACGGTGTATATGTTACACAGACACAAATTGAGAAGAAAATATATGCCTCCATGACGAATGTTGGGCGACGGCCGACGGTGGAAGGGGATGGTGCGGTAAATATTGAAACTTTTTTGTTGTACTTGCCTAAAATGCCCATACCTCCGGCTCAGATTCGAGTTTGTTTTTTACAAAAACTACGAGGCGAAGTTCAATTTTCTTCCTTAGAAAAGTTGCAGGAGCAGTTAATGCGGGATCAAAGTTCTGCCGAAGCTTTTTTTGAAAGAAAGTAATATTTATTTTTCTTTTTTATGTTAATGTAGGAAATTCTTACGAATAATTTATATAAAATTTATAAATAGAGGAAAGGTTAACAAAAAAGCCCTTGAATTTTAGTGTAAAATGATGTAT
>CALXAO010000089.1 GCA_944386295.1 uncultured Clostridia bacterium
AAACAGAAAAACGCGGAAAACCCGGAATTTCATTACACCCTGTTTCAACTCGTCTGCACGGCGCTTGCCAAAACCATGGTATTGCGCCCTGCAATGAACCGCTTTATCTGCGGACACCGGATTTATCAGCACAAGGATATTACATTCGCGTTTGTAGTAAAAAAACAGTTTTCCGACGACGGGAAAGAATCCATGGCCAGGATTGTTTTGGCACCGGACAGTTCCGAATCTCCTCTGGAGAATTTCCGGGCACAGTTACAAAAGATCATTTTCAGCGTCCGGAAAGAAAATAAGCAAAACGGAACAGACGATATTATGCAGTCCCTGACCCGTCTTCCCCGCTGGATGCTACGCATTGCGGTAAAAGCGCTTCGGGCTTTGGATTACTACGGAAAGTTACCGGATTCGCTGTGGAAACAAGACCCTTACCATTCCTCAATTTTTATTTCCAACATTGGAAGCCTGCATATGGACGCCGACTACCACCATCTTACAGACTGGGGCACCAATTCTTTTTTTGTCCTGCTGGGAGAAATGAAAAAGCACCCCTTTTTCCGGGAAGACGGCACCGTGGAAATGAAAGAAAGCGTGAACATATCCTTTGCCATTGACGAACGAATCGCCGACGGGATTTATTTTGCCAACAGTATCCGCATGTTCCGGAACCTGCTTCAGCATCCGGAGCAGTTGGAGCTTCCCCTGCAAACACAACTGATTATGGAGGAATAAACAATGGAACCGAACACCCCCTGGCTCTCTTCCTACGGAGATGTGCCCTTTCACCTGGAATATCCGGACCTGTCCATGAGCGACCTGGTCCTGGATACCGCAGCCCAGCACCCCACACTGACTGCTCTTTCTTTTATGGGAAACAAAACCTCTTACGACGAAATGGCAAAGCAGATCGAAAAAACAGCCAAAGCCTTTGCGGCGTTAGGAATCGGCGAGGGAAACAGAGTTACCCTCTGCCTTCCGAATATTCCGCAAACCGTCTACTGCCTGTACGCGCTCAACCGAATCGGAGCAGTCGTGAGCATGATTCATCCCCTGTCGGCAGAAGCGGAAATTCTGTTTTACCTTAAGGAAGTAGAAAGCACCTACGTAGTGACCCTGGACCAATTTTTCTGGAAATTTGAACAGGTCCAAAAACAATATTCTATAAAGAAACTGATTGTCACTTCGGTCGCCGACGCTCTGATTCCGATACAAAAAACCGCGTATCGTATAACGCTGGGCCGGAAATTTTCCAAAATCTCCAATTCAGAAACAGTTCTTTCCTGGAAACAGTTTCTGGACGGCGGAAAAAACGCCCCGGAAAAATATATTTTACATAAAAAAGGAACAGATCCTGCGGTCATTTTGTTTTCTGGCGGAACCACAGGCGTGACCAAAGGAATTCTTCTTTCCAACCGAAATTTTAATGCGCTTGCCCTGCAAACCATTGCTATGTGCTACGAACCGGTCTTCGGCGGAAAGATGCTGGCAGCCATGCCGATGTTCCACGGCTTTGGTCTGGGCGTATGCGTACATACAGTACTGGTCGCAGGTGCAGAATCCATTCTTGTCCCCCGGTTCAATGTACGGGAATATGCAAAGCTGGTCAAAAAGCAGCGGCCTAATTTTATTGCCGGCGTTCCGACCTTGTTTGAAGCGCTGACCCGGGACCCTTCCCTGAACCGGGCCAATCTGAACTGTCTTCGGGGCGTCTTTTCCGGAGGAGACTCCCTGTCAGTCGAATTGAAAAAGAAATTTGACCGTTTTCTAGACACTCACCATTCTCCGGTGCATATCCGGGAGGGATACGGCACAACCGAATGCGTCACCGCCTCCTGCCTGACCCCTTATCATAAAGAAAAAGAAGGAAGTATCGGCCTTCCCTATCCGGACACCTATTACAAAATCTGCACACCGGACACCACACAGGAGCTGCCCTTTGGCGAAGAAGGCGAGATCTGCCTGACCGGCCCCTCTGTCATGCTGGGTTACCTGAATCACCCGGAAGAAAATGCCAAAACTCTGCGCACCCATGAAGACGGTCGGGTATGGCTACACACAGGAGACTTGGGAAAAATGGATGAAGAGGGCTTTATCTACTTCCGGCAAAGAATCAAACGAATGATTATTTCCAGCGGATACAACATTTACCCCTCCCAGATTGAAAACATTCTCGACGCCCACCCAGCGGTTCGCATGAGCTGTGTAATCGGTGTCAAGGACGATTACCGGATGCAAAAAGTAAAAGCCTTTATTGTGCTTAAACAAGGAACCGAACCTTCGGAAGAAACAAAGAGAGAACTGCTGGCGTACTGCAAGAAGCGCATCGCAAAATACGCTATGCCCTATGAAATCGAATTCCGGGAATCCCTCCCACAAACCTTGGTAGGGAAAGTTGCCTATACAGTTCTGGAAAAAGAAGAAGCTGAAAAGGAGTCAATCTCGGTATGATTCTTCCCGTCAGTGCCTGCCTTCTGGGAATTCCCTGCCGGTACGACGGACAGTCCCAGCCCTGTCCGGAGCTGTTGCCTCTTTGGAACCACCACACCTTTCTGCCGGTTTGTCCAGAAATGATGGGCGGCCTTGCCGTTCCCCGGGTTCCGGCGGAACGGCAGGGAGAAATGGTGATTACCCGCGAAGGCCGTGATGTGACAAACGCTTACCGACAAGGCGCAAAGCGAACCCTTGCCCTGCTGAAGCAACAGGGGTGCTCCTGTATTCTCTTGAAAGAAAACAGTCCTTCCTGCGGCTGCGGCCGAATTTATGACGGAACCTTTTCCGGGATTCTTGCCTGGGGAAACGGCGTAACCGCTCAGCTGCTGCAAGAAAACGGTATTCAAATTTTCGGGGAAAGCCAAATCTGCGCATGGAAGGAGTTTTTGGGCTTATGATAAACACAACCCTGTGCTACCTAGAGCAGGACGGAAAGTATCTTATGCTGCACCGCGTCAAAAAGGAAAACGACATCAACAAAGACAAATGGATTGGCATCGGCGGCAAATTTGAAGAGGGTGAATCCCCGGAAGAGTGTCTGCTGCGGGAGGTAAAAGAAGAAACGGGCCTGACCTTGACCGACTGGCGCTGCTGTGGTATCATTACCTTTCTTGCAGACCAACATCCGGCGGAATATATGCATTTGTTCTGGTCCGATGCTTTTGAAGGTTCCGTCAGCGACTGTGACGAAGGAGTCTTAGAATGGATTGCAAAAGAAGAACTTTTCCAGCTTCCCCTTTGGGAAGGAGATAAAATTTTTTTAAAAATGATGCAGGAACACCATCCCTTTTTCTTGCTGAAACTGGAATATCAGACCGGTCATTTGCGCAGGGCCGTTCTAAACGGAAAAGAAATATGAAAACGGGGAGGCAAGCCCCGCTGGGCTGCCTCCCCGCAGTCTATCAAAAAAGTCCAGTTTATACTGGGCTTTTTTGCATAAGGATCAGCAAAGAGAAAACCGCGCGCAAATGGAGCTTTTCAGCTTTGTATGGATTGCCGTCACTAAAAACAATAGAAGAAATACTTTATGGGATATTGAATAAATAGCTGTGATAAAAACAGATGTGACGGTATCTGATTGACGGACTTACAGAGAAAAATCCCGGATAAAGGCAGTAGTAACCGATGAGGGGTACAAAAGAAAGAGAATAATTGATGACGGGAGAATCCCCAAAGAAAGGCTTTTTCCCGCCATGAATAATATTTCAACGGTACTACAAAGTCACAACCAACAGTAAGCGCCGAAACCCAAAAATTTGAGAAAGTAGAGGCCATCAGGCATCCCTCCGAGTACAAGGCTTTGCACGAACGACGAAAAAGAGAGAATCGAAAGAGTGTTGGCGGATGCAAAAGAAAAGTACGCAACGTGATTTCCCCCATACCGATGCAACAATTCAATACTGCATAGGCAGAAAAGAGTTTACCTATACGGCGGCTTAATTCAGTTTTATCCGTTTTTTGTCAAAATAAAAATTATACCCCTGAATCTCGCTTGAAATTCAGGGTTGTTCAAAAGACTGAAGCGGATATAGAATATCCGCTTTTTTATAATGGACTTAAAGTCTGTAAAAAGTTTTCTACATCTTTCGCGATCTGCGCTTGCTTGTCTTGGCATAATATTCACCCTTGAATATTTCTTGTCCAATTCAAATTGTTAACACAACTACCTCATCTTTCCATTGCAAGCATTGCAGCCCCTCGCGCCGCTTCTTCCTTTTGGGTCATCAATATCGCTTTTCTTCCGAATTTTTCTTCGCAAATTCTTTGAAGCAACGGGTTATTACGAAGAGCATTCCCGGCAAGCAGTAAACGCCCCTCTCCATGTGAAGCTATAACAGCGGCAAACGCATCGTACAATTCCTCAACAACGCCGCAATAAAATCCCAAAATCAGATTTGCGGGAGTGAAATTATTTATTCCGATATTCGTAATACTGCCTCGGAGCATCGGGTCGCTTCTTTTGCCCCGAAACAGGGTAGACACTTCTAACAAATCGCTGCCGCCATAAGCTTTTTGAGCCTCGCGCATCATATTCTCAAAGACATCTTCCTTAGTAACATCTACTGAAAACATTTTGCATACATCCCGAAAAAAATCATTCAGAACCGCAAAGGAGACACCGCCGCATAACCCGGCATACAAAAGCAGATATCTGCCGCCCACATAGGGTCTGCATTCCAAGCCCTCTGTTTGCACATATTCATCGCAGGCAACCGAAATCTGACTTGAGGTTCCGATGTTAAGAAGAATATCACCTTTTTCTTTTAAAACCGCAAAGGTGCTTGCCTGATTATCGCCTATCGGAGCCATAACTTCTATTCCGTCCGCTGTTATGCCGATTACTTTTTCATCTTTTATTAATTCCGGCAATACAGCCGGTTCCATACCAAGCATCTTAATCTGCGCCGCATCAAACCGCCCGTTCAGAATATCAAATAATCCTAAGCTTGCCGCATTGCTTATATGGATTAAAGGCTTCTTTTCTCCGCAAAGCATCATGGCAAGATAGTCCATTATCGTACAAAGCTTTACTTCCTTAGACGGCACAAGATGATTAACCGTATTATAAAAATGCGTGGTAAGCCCAAAGCCTGTACTCATAAGGCAGCCGCTCGCTTTCGAGAGATACTGCGCATAGCTAAGCCCGTTTATATACTGCTGATTTCCCCGTTCATCCTGCCAGGTTATCAGATTCCCGAGAAGCTCCCCTTTATTTCCCACATACACTATACCGTGCATTTGACCTGTAATTGCAATACGGCAAACATCGGGATATCTTCCTTTAAATTCGCAAATAAGACCTTGGCAAATTTCAAGTATTCTTTCAGCATCCTGCTCATGCTTCCATTGTTCCGTAACAACCGTCGCATCATTCGAAATGGTTTCGGCGGCAATCTGCGAACCCGTTTCCGCGTCCAATACCACTCCGCTTACAGAGGTTGTGCCGATATCCAGACCTATAATTTTCATAAATTATTACCTCAAATCTTCAGATTTTTGCAATCATCACTTAAAACATACCGTCTGTTTCATAATCGGTAACAACCGCATTTTCACACAGTATTTTAATTCGCTTCGCCTTAAAATTTCTCCTGCTTGAAACAAAGATTCTTCCCTCGTCTATTTCAGTGTCAATATTTTCATAATGAAGTATCATTTTAAGATTGTAGGCTCCTTTGGTTTCGCAAACCGTAGACGTGCGTATGAAGGTTTTTAGTACAAATTTTCCGCACATTTACCGTTTCTTCATATACCCTTAATTCCGTTCGAGAATTCTTCCAGGGAGTCTGCTTCGCTTATCTGAACCTTTTGCCTTTTTGAATTAAGCTCAAACACACAGGGAGTTTCCATACCAGACAGCGAAATTCCTACCCGTCCGTTATTTTGGGAATAAACAATACATTCAAGGTAATATGATTTCTCCGCCTCAAGCTGAATTTCGGCATTATCGGTGACTTTGTCAAAATCCGCAATGCATTTCAGCTTTTTGGGATCAGGGGTAAGTCCAGGAATCCAGCCTGCCGTTTTCTTGCTGAATAAGCTCTCGGTGCTGTGTAACATATGCCCAGCCCATACCGACTACTCAACCTGCAAGGATATATCTTCCGTCACATTCAATAACCATGTACCTTCGCAAATTGCCGCAAGGTCTGTATACTCATCGTTGTTCATTCCGCTTTGCCAGAATCCGGAAAATCCCATTATAATATATTTATATCCGTTCCATTCAAAAATTGAAGGACATTCACTGCTGTTTCCCACCTGTGGGATACAGGCATATCTGTTTCGGCTTTTGTCCAAGGTCCGTCAATACAGGGCACACACCATACTCCTGCCACACCGTAGCCCGCATACCTTACAAGTCCGCCGTCCTTATCGGCGTAAATACTCGGATTTTCACTGCAATGAATTTGTTTTTTTGCCTGTTTAACGTGTATTCCGTCTTCAGAAACCAAATAATTTGCGCCGCTCGGATAAAGCCCGCGCTCACTTAAGATGAAGCGTTAAACACCCTATCCCTTTCCCCGCCTGCAATCCAAGCAAAGCGCACACCGTCAAACAAAAAATAAGCATCTTCATCATAAACTTACCGTTGCGGTTATATAAGGTGAATTGCCCTCTTCATGGGCATACACATTTCACCATTCCGCTTTTTCATACCGCTCAAAGCTTCAAAATCCTCTGGAAAATGAAATATACCCATATTTCGGGTCAGAACATCGGGAAGTTCAAAAACGGCGATTTTTTATAAGGCTTTTTCAAGTCTGACCGTAAGTATAAATCCGTTATTCAAGCAATTGCACGCAATCATTTCCAAATATTCGAGCCCTTCGGGATAATGTTTTTATAATGTCATTTCAATATCTCACTTGCCTTATAATTTCCGTCCAAATCATAAGATCCGAATTCGTCATAGCCTAATTTGAGCTCAAAATGTTCCGTTTCTCCGATTTTTATTAGCCTTTTCTTGCAATGGTCGCAAAACATCCACAATAGAGAACATAGGAGAACTGTCCCCTTGTGTTCAAAAACCGCGTTTCAAAATACCGATGTGCTGAAGCTCCATATCGGTATGAGAAAGGATGGCAGAAATCAACGCTCAGTTCAAAGCCATGCTCCGCCAAAACAGTAGATACCTTCAACGAAAATGCCGCAAAACAGCTAATAGAAGAAAAAACAGAAATTCAGCAGCAGCTTAACGGTATAAAGGAAACGGAACAAAAACGCTCAAACACAAAATCAAGGCTTAATGATATATACACGATTCTGAACGGATTAAAAAACCATCCCTATGGAATACGATGATCAAGTTATACGGCAACTGCTCGAATACATAACCATAGACTCAAAGAAACAGATCACGGTAATATTTGCCGACGGACTGAAAGTGGTTCAGCCACTGAATTTTTTACGCGAGTTCAAATCCCTACGAAAAACGACCGAAAAATCTTTTTTATAGCTCATAGACAGGGAATCCGACGGGAATCAATATTCAATTCATTTCCCTGATAAATATGATGTCCAGCATGGCCGCCAGCAGGTTGTTGGCAACGCCCACGGCATAAAAATCTCCAGTAAAATGCAGATTGATTTCCTCCATGGGAACCCCCTGGGCCCAGCCGCCGACGGCCGCGCCTCCCTTAATGCCGATACAGGCCCAGGGAAGGTTCCCGCAAGACGACAATCACGTTTTTTCCCAGCCGGCGCAGGCCATCGGAAAGGCCGATCGTCGTAGTGGGTTTTCTTCCCCCTGCAGGCATCGGCGGTATTGCCGTAACCAAAAATCAACTTTCCATCGGAGCGGGAGCTTTCCCGAAGCAGCGCCAGGTCTACTTTGGCTTTCTCCCAGTCCGCCGGGCGGGCTACTTCTCCTATGGGAAGGGGCTGCACGGATTGAGCAATTTCTATATCGCTTTTCATCCGCAGCCTCCTTAAATATGATAATAATCTACCGCCGATTCAAATAGCTTCATATCGTACAAGCCGTCCACATTCCGGTACAAGCCGCTGCCGATCCTCTCTGAGTGGCCCATTTTCCCCAGCACCCGTCCGTCCGGCGAGGTGATCCCTTCCACCGCAAACGCAGAATCGTTGGGATTGTACCGCACATCCCAGGCGGGAACCCCGTTCAAATCCACGTACTGCGTGGCAATCTGCCCCTTGCGCGCCAAGGCCTGAATCGCTGCTTCGTCCGCCAGGAACCGTCCTTCCCCGTGGGAAATGGGAACGGTATAAATCTCGTCCGGCCGGGTCTTGGAAAGCCAGGGAGACGCATTGGACGCAATCCGCGTCCGCACCAAACGGGATTGGTGCCGTCCGATGGTATTAAAGGTCAACGTAGGACTGTTTTCCTCCGGGTCCACAATCCGGCCGTAAGGAACCAGCCCCAGCTTAATCAGCGCCTGGAAGCCATTGCAGATCCCGCACATCAACCCGTCTCTCTGTTCCAACAGCCGGGTCACCGCGTCTTTCACCGCTCCGCTGCGGAAAAACGCAGTAATAAACTTCCCGGACCCGTCCGGCTCATCGCCGCCGGAAAATCCACCGGGGATAAAAATGATCTGCGCTTTCGCCACCGCAGCCGCGAACGCCTCCACCGACCGGGCCACCCCTGCCGGAGTCAGGTTATTAAGAACCATGATCTCCGGTTCCGCGCCGGCGTCCGCCATGGCACGGGCCGTATCGTACTCACAGTTGGTTCCTGGGAATACCGGAATCAGCACCCGTGGCTTCGCAACACCGATCTTGGGAGCGCAGCGGGACACCGCGTCATAGGTAAAGGCAGGAATTTCCCGGACCTCCTGGGGCCGATTGCAGGAATAGACCGACTCCAGCTTATTTTCATACAGTGCAAGCAATTCTTCCAGCAGCAGCGTCTGCCCCCGCCAGCAGATCGCGGCCTGGGAAGAAGTTTCCCCCAGGGGAATGCCGACCGGCAGTTCCTCGGCCAATTCCAAAATAAAGGACCCGTACCGATAACCGAACAGCTCCTCCAAGGTCCGTTCGCTGCGGAAGGAACATCCGATTTGATTTCCGAAGCACATTTTCATTACGCCTTCGGCGACGCCCCCAAAGCCCGGAGTCCATGCCGCGAGCACCTTCCCCTGCTCCGCCAGTGTCCGTACCTGACGGAAGACCGCAAGCAAAGATTCGGCCTTCGGCAAACCGTCCGGACCGATACCAGGCGAAAGCAGGACCAACGGATGACCTGCCCCTTTCAATTCGGGAGAAAGGATTCCGGAGGTTTTTTCCACGGTCACGGCAAAAGACACCAGCGTAGGAGGAACATCCAACTGCTCAAAGCTCCCACTCATGGAATCTTTTCCTCCAATGGCAGCCACCCCAAGCTCCATCTGGGCCCGGAACGCGCCCAAAAGGGCGGCCAGCGGTTTTCCCCAGCGGGAGGGACAGCGGCGGGGCTTTTCAAAATATTCCTGAAACGTCAGATACACCTGATTCATATCCGCACCGGCGGCAACCAGCTTGCTGACCGATTCCACCACCGCCAGATAAGCCCCGTGATACGGGCTTTTTTCAAAGATAAAGGGATTGTATCCCCAGGCCATCACCGAACAATCCTGGGTATGCTTTGTTTCCGAAGAAATTTTATTTACCATGGCTTGAATCGGGGTCAGCTGATAGGTTCCGCCAAACGGCATCAGCACCGTGCCGGCCCCAATGGTAGAATCAAACCGCTCGGACAGGCCCCGCTTGGAACAAACATTTAAATCCTCGGCCAAAGCTTCCATTCCGGAAGAAAAATCAGAAGGAATCGGCCGTGTAAACGCCTCCGGAACCGCCGGCGCGATCTCAATATGCTTTTCCGCACCGTTGGAATTCAAAAACTCCCGGGACAGATTCACAATTTCTTTTCCGTTCCAGCACATCACCAAGCGGGGCGCGGATTTCACCACCGCCACTGGCGTTGCCTCCAGATTTTCGGCATCGGCCAGCGCGCAGAACGCCTCCGCGTCTTCTTTTGCCACAACCACCGCCATCCGCTCCTGGGATTCACTAATGGCAAGTTCAGTTCCGTCCAGGCCTTCATATTTCTTTGGAACCGCATTTAAATTGATTTCGATCCCGTCGGCCAGTTCACCAATAGCTACAGACACTCCACCCGCGCCGAAGTCGTTGCAGCGCTTGATCATCCGGGAGGCCTGCGGATTCCGGAACAGCCGTTGCAGCTTCCGTTCTTCCGGCGCATTGCCTTTTTGGACCTCAGCGCCGCAGGTTTCCAGAGATTTCAAATCGTGGGATTTGGAAGAACCGGTGGCCCCTCCGCAGCCGTCCCGGCCGGTCCGGCCACCCAAAAGGATCACCGTATCCCCGTCCACCGGGCGTTCCCGCCGGACATTTTCCTCCGGTACCGCGCCCACCACAGCGCCAATTTCCAAACGTTTCGCCACATAACCGGGGTGATAAACCTCATCCACCTGCCCGGTGGCAAGACCGATCTGATTGCCGTAGGAGCTGTACCCAGCCGCTGCTGTAGTCACAATTTTTCGCTGAGGCAATTTTCCGGGCAGCGTCAAATCCCCCGGAGTCAACGGATCTCCAGCGCCAGTTACCCGCATGGCAGCGTACACATACGCCCGTCCCGAAAGCGGATCCCGGATCGCGCCGCCAATACAGGTGGCCGCGCCGCCAAAGGGTTCAATTTCCGTGGGATGGTTGTGGGTTTCGTTCTTGAACAACAGAAGCCATGGCTCAGTCTTCCCATCCATCTCTACGTCAATTTTTACTGTACAGGCATTGATCTCCTCCGACTCATCCAGCCGATCCAGCTTTCCGTTTTTTTTCAGATATTTTGCCGCAATGGTAGCCAGGTCCATTAAATTGACCGGCTTCGTCCGGCCAATCTCCCGGCGAACCTGCAAATACTGCTCATAGGTTTTCTGCAAAAGCGCGTCCTCAAACCGCACCTTGTCAATGGTCGTCAAAAAGGTTGTATGCCGACAGTGATCGGACCAATAGGTGTCGATCATACGGATTTCAGTAATCGTCGGATCCCTCTCTTCCGTCCGAAAATACGCCTGGCAGAATTTCAGGTCATCTAGGTCCATGGCCAAGGATTTTTCCGCCAAAAACTTCTCTAAAGCCGTTTCGTCCATCCGGCAGAAGCCCCGCAGGGTTTCCACAGAAGTAGGAATGGAATACTCCATAGCCAACGTGCGGACTTCCTTCAGACTTGCTTCTCGGCTTTCCACTGGATTAATCACATATTTTTTGATAGAAGTCAGTTCAACCTCCGTCAACTCACCCTGCAACAGATAGACCTTGGCCGTGCGGACCAGTGGCCGTTCCCCCTGTGAGATCAGCTGAATGCACTGGGCGGCGGAATCCGCCCGCTGATCAAACTGCCCCGGCAATGGCTCCACGGCAAAGACCGTTTCATCCTTTCCCACTGAAAGGGTATCGGTGGCAATGTCCAATTGCGGTTCGGAAAAAACCGTCACACGGCACTGCGCAAACAGCTCCGGGGAAATATTTTCCACATCGTAGCGGTTCAAAATCCGCAAACCCTGCAGCCCTGGCAGAAAAAGCATGGTCCGCAGATCCTTCAGGAGCGCCTTCGCCTCGTGGGCTAACTCCTTCTTTTTTTCCACATAAATCCGATAAACCATGAATCTTGTCTCCTCCCTTATTTCAGCACAGACAGCGCCCGCTGTCCAATATCCCTGCGGAAGAAGCCGTTGGAAAACTCCACCTGGTCGGCATACGCGTAAGCCGCTTTCACCGCCTGCTCCAGCGTATCCGCAACTGCGGTCACACCCAGCACTCGCCCGCCGGCGCTTACCAGCCTGCCGTCCTCCGTCCGCTTGGCGCCTGCCACATAGATTTCCCGGTCGGGTTCCGGCGGCGGCAGAACAATTTCAAACCCGCTTTCGTATTTTTTCGGATACCCTTTGGAGGCAATCACTACACAGCAGGCCGCGCCGGCCCGGAATTTTACCGGAGTCCGGTCCAGGGTCCCGGCAGCGACCGCCTGCATAACCGTAAGCAGATCGCTTTCCAACAAGGGAAGAACCACCTGGGTTTCCGGATCGCCGAACCGGCAATTGTATTCAATAACCTTCGGTCCCTGGGGGGTGAGCATCAGCCCAAAATACAGACACCCCCGGAAGGGACGCCCTTCGGCTTCCATAGCACGGATCGTGGGAAGAAAAATAGTATCCATACAAACCTTTGCCATCGCGTCGGTGTAAAAGGGATTGGGAGCAATCGTCCCCATGCCTCCGGTATTGGGGCCCGTGTCTCCGTCGCCTGCCCGCTTGTGGTCCATGGAAGAAACCATAGGCACCAGCGTTTGGCCATCGGTAAAGGCAAGCACCGAAACCTCCGGCCCGGTCAGAAATTCCTCGATCACTACCCGGCTGCCACTCTGACCGAAAATTTTATCTTCCATCATTGCCCGGACCGCAGCTTCCGCCTCGTCCCGGGTCTGGGCAATGATAACACCCTTTCCCAACGCAAGTCCGTCAGCCTTGATTACAGAAGGGAGAGGCGCGGTTTTCAGATATTCCAACGCCGGTTCCAGCGCGTCAAAAACCGCATACGCCGCCGTGGGAATCCCGTATTTTTTCATCAAATTTTTTGCAAATACCTTGCTGCCCTCAATCATCGCAGCATTGGCCCGGGGCCCGAAGCAGGGAATCCCCAATTCCTCCAGACGGTCCACCGCGCCCAAAACCAACGGGTCATCCGGCGCGACAACAGCAAAATCCACCCGGTGCGTCCGGGCAAATTCCACAATTCCGTCAATATCGGTAGCGGCAACCGGTACACATTGCCCATCGGCAGCAATCCCTCCGTTTCCGGGCAGCACATACACCGTCCCAACCCGAGGATTTTTTTTCAGGGCGCGAATCAGCGCGTGTTCCCGTCCACCTCCGCCCACGACCATAAGATCCAGCATGTTCAAAACCCTTTCCCTTCTCATGTTCAAAACCCTTTTCCTTCTCTTGTATCAGTGATGGAACAACCGGATCCCGGTAAAGGCCATGGTCATTCCGTAGGCGTTGCAGGCATCGATCACCGCGTCGTCTCGGATGGAACCGCCCGGTTCCGCGATATAGCTGACCCCACTCTTTTTGGCCCGGTCGATGTTGTCACTGAAGGGGAAAAACGCGTCCGACCCCAATGCCACACCGGAAATTCCGGCCAGATACTGCGTCTTTTCTTCCTTGGAAAGAGGCTCGGGCCGAACGGTAAAGGAATTCTGCCAGACGCCGTCCGCCAGAATATCTTCCCACTCCTCCGAGATATACCGGTCAATCACATTATCCCGGTCCGGTCGCTTCAAATCCTCCCGGAACGGCAGATTCAGAACCTTGGGATGCTGCCGCAAATGCCAGATGTCAGCCTTATCTCCCGCCAGCCGGGTACAGTGAATCCGGGACTGCTGCCCCGCACCCACACCGATCGCCTGCCCGTCCACCGCGTAACAAACCGAATTGGACTGGGTATATTTCAACGTAATCAACGCAATAATCAGGTCCCGTTTTGCACTCTCCGGCAGCATCTTCTTCTCTGTAACAATATTATTCAGAAGCTCCCCATTCATACGCAAATTATTCCGGCCCTGTTCAAAGGTAATGCCAAACACTTCCTTGGTTTCCACTTCCTCAGGCACATAGGAGGGGTCTATGCGGACAATATTATAGTTCCCCTTGCGCTTTGCCCTGAGAATTTCCAACGCCTCAGGCGTATACCCCGGAGCAATGACACCGTCCGAAACTTCCCGGGCAATCAGCCGGGCTGTGGTTTCGTCACACACATCGCTGAGAGACACCCAGTCCCCAAAGGAACACATCCGGTCCGTTCCCCGGGCCCGGGCATAGGCGCAGGCCAGCGGCGATTGATCCAAGCCGGGAATATCGTCCACAAAACAAGCCTTTTTCAGCGTATCGGGCAAAACAGTCCCCACAGCCGCGGAGGTGGGCGATACGTGCTTAAAGGAGGTGGCCGCAGGCATCCCCAGAGCCTCTTTCAGCTCCTTTACCAGCTGCCAGCCGTTAAAAGCATCCAGAAAATTAATGTAGCCCGGACGGCCGGACAGGATTTCGATGGGAAGCTCTTTCCCGCTACGCAGAAAAATCCGCGCGGGCTTCTGGTTGGGATTGCAACCGTATTTCAATTCAAACTCTTTCATGGTATTTTCCGTCCTTTCCTCAAACCTTCAGTTCCACGGCAACGTCACCCTGATAATACCGGTCCAGCAGAGGCTGAACCACATCCCGAACAAATTCTTCGGTCTGGGAGCCGCTCCGGCCCACATACCGCTCCGGAAGCAGCTCCGCCTCGATCTCCTCTCGGGAAAGAGGAAATGCTGGGTCCGCTTCAATCCGCTGAATCAGGTCGTTCTGCCCGCCCTCCAATTTCACTTTGGCAGCCGCGGCATGGGAATGGGTCCGGAGCCGTTCATGCAGCTTCTGCCGATCGCCACCCTTTTTCACGCTTTTCATCATAATATTTTCCGTCGCCATAAAGGGAAGCTTTTCCATGACCCGCCGGCGGATTACCCGTTCATACACCACAAGACCGCCGGTAACATTAATATAAATATTCAAAATCGCATCCACCGCCAGGAAAGCCTCGGCCACGCTAATCCGCTTGTTCGCGCTGTCATCCAGGGTTCGTTCAAACCACTGGGTTCCGGCAGTAAAGGCCGGATTGAGAGAATCGGCAATCACATATCGGGCCAGAGCACAGATCCGTTCGCTTCGCATGGGATTGCGCTTGTAAGGCATGGCGGAAGAACCGATCTGATGGCTTTCAAAGGGCTCCTCCATTTCTTCAAAGGATTGAAGGATCCGAAGGTCGTTGGCAAATTTATAGGCGCTCTGAGCAAACCCGGACAGCACCGCCAGGAAATAAGCGTCTACCTTCCGGGAATAGGTCTGCCCGGATACCGGCACACATCCGGAAAAGCCCATGGCCGCCGCAATTTTATCCTCCAGCGCCCGCACCTTTTCCGCATCCCCGCCAAACAGCTCCATAAAGCTGGCTTGGGTCCCGGTGGTCCCCTTGGAGCCCAGAAGTTTCAATTCAGCCAACCGGTGCTCCAACTCCTCCACGTCCATGGCCAGCTCATACATCCACAAAGTGGCACGCTTGCCCACCGTTGTCAGCTGGGCGGGCTGCAAATGGGTATACGCAAGACACGGCAAGTCCTTGTACTGCAACGCAAACTCCGAAAGATTTTTCAAAACCTGGGCCGCTTTTTTCAATATCAACTCCGACGCCTGCCGCAAAATCACCACATCGGTATTGTCTCCCACATAGCAGGAAGTCGCCCCCAGATGAATAATCCCTGCCGCTTGTGGACACTGCTGCCCGTAGGCATACACATGACTCATCACATCATGTCGCACTTCCCGTTCCCGGGCTTCCGCTACCTGGTAATTGATCTCCTCGGCATAGGCTTCCAATTCGGCAATCTGCTCTTCCGTAATATCCAGCCCCAGTTCCCGTTCCGCCCGCGCCAAAGCAATCCACAAACGGCGCCAGGTACGGAATTTAAACTCCTCCGAAAACAAATATTGCATTTCCGGGCTGGAATACCGGGTAGAAAAAGGAGAAATATACGTCTTTTTCATCTCATTCATGGAGCTGTTCCCCCTCAACAATTTTTGTTAAACATCCGGTTTTCCGTCTGTCCGGTCGACAGATCTGTCCAACGGACATAAAGGGAAATTTTGTTGTTTTCATTCAGGCTGTTCCATATAGTTTCGGCAAAGGCACTGATATCGTCCGGAATCGACACCCGTTCCGGCTCTCCCTGAAAGGTAGGAATGGGATTTCCGTCGCAGGCGTAGGTGTGCAGGAAATGTCCCACGCCGGCCAGGGAAGGATAGGAGAAGGTATAGCGGGCACAGGCGCTACCTGCCGCGTCGGCGCTTTTAAGAATGTTCATCTTATAGGAAAAGTCTCCGCCGGAAAAATCCAAAAGTCCGCTGATGCGTGGGGTAAAGTTAGGGGCATCGGGCTCAAAGCACCGCTTGTCTAGGGCATCCTCAAAGGATTTACCCACGCGAAGAGAATCATACACCGTATCGGTCTGATCCCCGTTAGTCACAATCCAATAGTTCCGCAAGGTGCGGATCGGCGAATATATAATGAGGGAAAGGTCTTCCACCTTAGAAGGATCAAAGGGGTGGATTACCACATCCTCTCCCTGCTCTAAAAACACCCGGTTACGGCTGTTTTCACTCCGTCCCATGATAAAGTAAGCGGTCATCGCTTTGGTTCCGTCGGCAGACTTCCCGATAACGATCCCCCGTCCAGGGTAAGTATTCTCCGATAACAGTGCTTCCAAAGACAGGTTCTGATAAATATTCATACTTGTTTCTCCTTTTCTTCCGCAATTTCCCGGCTGACCAGTTCCGCCGCCAGAGGCAAAATCTTCCATTCTGCCTGCCGCATCACCCGTTTTTGCAGCCGTTCCGGGGTATCCCCGTCTAGAATACGGACCGCCTTCTGCTGAATAATTTCCCCTCCCTCGGGAATTTCCTTGGCAAAATGCCCCGTGGCACCGGTCACCTTCCCACCGTAATCCAGAGCCGCCTGCTGCACCTTAAG
>CALXAO010000090.1 GCA_944386295.1 uncultured Clostridia bacterium
TTTAGGAATACGGCGGTATGGATTGTCCGGCGATATGCCCACAACCTTTGTACATGGGCCCTTTGCAGAGGGCGGCAGCGCGATTGCCCAGCAGCTGATGAAGAATAAGTATTTTACCTAAAAAAAGCTGGAGCGCAAATTCACCGAGATTTTTGCCGCTGGGGAGATAGAGAAACAGTACAGCAAGGAAGAAATCTTTGAACTGTATGTCAATACCATTTATTTCGGAAGTAGATATTACAGAAGCTACGATGCGGCAATGGAATATTACGGGAAATCTCTTTCTAAGCGGTCAGGACTTCCGAACGCTCCGTCTGTGTATTCACCCAATATAATCCGGAATTGGCCGGACAACGGATGAAGCAGATGCTGGACAGGATGGTAGCGTGTAAGGTCCTGTATCCTAATGAAACGGACGCTTTACTTAAAGAGGGATAAAAGAAAGCCGGAGTGTCCGGCTTTTTCTCAGCCTGTCGAATACCCCTGAATTTCAAACGAGATTCAGGGGTATAATTTTCATTTTGACAAAAAACGGATAAAATTGAATTCGCCGCTGTATTAGGTAAGCTCTTTTCCACCCATGCAGTATTGAATTATTGCCTCGGTATGGGGGATATCGCGTTGCGTACTTTTCTTTCACATCCGTGAACACTCTTTTAATTATCTCTTTTTCGTCGTTCATACAAAGCCTTGTACTTGGGTGTATGCCTGATGGCCTCTACTTTCTCAAATTTTTGGGTTTCGGCGCATATGCCTTTTTGCAAACATAGCTTTTACCCTTTGGCAGAACTCAGTACTTAGTAACACAGTAAACATATTCATAAGGCGGGGAAAAGCCTTTCTTCGGGTATTTTCCCGTCATCAATGATTCTTTTGCTTATCCACGGTGTTTTGTCTCCCCATCGGCTACCTCTGCCCCTCGGGATTTTTCTCTGCAAGTCCGTCAATCAGGCACCGTCACATCCGTTTTTATCACAGCCTGTCTGTGTAGCCGTTCGCTCTTCGTTCATTTCTTCCATTAACTGCTTCTCAATTGTTTTTTCGGTGTATTTATGCTTGAAAAGTGCGGCATCTGCTTGCCCATCAAATCCCCAAAAACCACCTGCACGTATGTTCTTCTCAGTGAAAGCAATCCATACAAACGCGGTATCAGCGCCATTTTAAATATTACCACAGAATCTATGGCTTGGACCGCACTGTCTCTTTTCCTCAGTAGATGCTCCTTCGGTACAAATTCTTCTATGCTGAAAAGCTCCGTTTGCGCACGATTTTCTCTTTGCTTTACGATCCTTCCTTTTATACCATATGCAAAAAGCCCAGTATAAACTGGACTTTTTGACAGACTGACAGGATGGAACTATTCCACCCTGTTTTTTAAAGAAACGTCCGGCGGCGAAGCACAACAAACAGCGTTGCCCCAGACAAGACAAGGAATAAGACTCCGCCAGCCAAAGAAGCATCAGTGGTTCCCGGAGAAGTCTCAAAAGAAACCTGTATATATTTTTCGGTTCCCACCGCAGTAACAGCCTTTGCAGATGCGGCATTATCCCCGGCAACAAAACGTTCTGGCGTCCCGGAAACCGTAAACGAAGGATTTGCCGGCTTCTCTTGGGAGACCGCCCATTCCACCGCCTGTTTGTTGCCCTGTACCGTTACAACACCTCCGGAAATTTCCGCGCCAAGATACCCGCCGTCATACCCGTACATCCCGTAAGAATGGGCAGATGACACAGACACATTTCCTCCCCGGACAACAAGTTTGGAGTTTTCGCCCTGGAGATTGATCCCTACATATGCGTTCTTTTCCGCGGAAACCGTTACCTTCGCCGCTCCGGAAACAGCCATTTCAGTCCCGTTCAAATGAATTCCGCCTCCGGTAAAGGTTTGCTGCCCGGCCGTTCCGACTGCAGTTACCACGGCACGCTCCGAAATGTCAACCCGACAGAAGTTTGCCCAGATTCCGTGGGCCCGACCGTTTTCCGCACTGTCAGCAGTAACAGCTTTCGCGGTCACATTGGCGCTGCCTGAAATAATCAGCGCAGGATCCTTGCCTTCTCCCTTTTTGGTATTTACATAGATGCCCTGTACACAGCCTTTTTGCTTGGAAGAAGCCGATGCAATAACCGTGCCGGAAGAAATTAAAATTCGATTGGCAGATTGCAGCGCGCCCTGCCAAGTCGCAGACGTATCCTCACAAACCGCTTCCACGGTTCCGGACGTAGAAATACTGATTGTCCCTTCTTTGGCAGCAACCCGGATTCCGCTGCCAGAACCGGCTACGGCACGCACAGAAGAATTTCCTTCAATACTTAAACTGCTGGAAGGAACCTCCGCCGAATGTGCCACATGAATTGGATCTCCGGCCACCGCAGATGCCTGTACCTGAACGTTACCGGTAATTATAAGATCCCCCCGCTGCTGACAAAGCGTATAGGCTTTTGCTGTTGCATTCAGAGTTCCGTCCCCCTGAATCCGAAGCACAGCACGTCCATTTTCCTCCGAGCTGGGATAATTACAGTAGATTGCGTTGGATTCGTCCCGGTTCTCCAGTGTATTGGTCCCCTTCACTTCAACGGTCAGCGAGCCTCCGGTGGTTATAATTTTCCGAATCTCCCCCGTGTTGTCCAACGTCAAAACGCCATGGGAAAAGGACGCTTTCCCCTTTCCGTAATTTTTTTCCGGGTTTTCCGCGTTCAGCGTAGTTTCCACGCCGTCCGCTCCAGTAATTACAACCTCCGGCGTCATTGGCGCAGCTGCCGACATCTTTACCGGACGGAAGCCCACAAGCAAACCAAGTACTACCGAAAACACCAGAAAAAAAACAGAATTTCTTCTCATAATATGCACTCCTTTCTGTTTGTCGGCGCAAAAAAATTGCTCCGCAAAAAAAGGATGTGCAAAAAACAATCAATAAAACAACAAAAAAATTGGCAAAAAAAACAGACGCGCAAAAATGCGCGTCCGCAATACAGCAACCAAAAACTCAGTTATGAGCCTTTTTCTTTACAAGAACAACCGCTGCCGTCGCCACAGACAGAACCGTCAGAGCGCAGGCTGCAAACAGCAGGCTGTCAGCAGTATCTCCGTTGTCCGGATCCACAGGAGCGGTGTTATTGGCGGGACCTTCCGCCTTAAGGGTTTTATCCGTTAAAGTAAAACCGCCTTCGGCCACAGTCACCTTGTCACCAACAGTAATTACAGGCGTACCGTTCGCGTCAATAATCGAGGTAGTAGCCGTAAAGTCAATCTTGCCGCCGACATAATCCACGATCACGCCGCTGGCACGGCAGCGAATCAAATTCGTGGCAGAACCCTTCACCGTACCGCCATCCAGCAGAACCTTCATGCCGGCCACATCAGGGCTTATGGCACCACCCTGAACATTGTTGTTTGCCGTAACATTTACCACAGCATTGCCGGTCAGGTTGAACAGATAATCCGTGGCATCCGCGGCATGATTCCCCTTCTGCATTGCAATAGCACCGGAACCGGCGTCAGCCTTGTCAGAAGAAACATTCAGCGTCACATTGGCTGTCCCGCCGACGGTAACTTTTACAACCCCTTTTGCAAAAATACCGTACGCACGGTTCCCCGTGGTATGGGATTTAACATTGACCTTACCGCCGTTCAACTGGAAAATACTGTCGGCCAAACCGTCATTGGCAGCTACCTCACCTTCTTTCAGGCCGCTGTTCTGCACATTGAGGCCAGAAATATTTCCGGATCCGTCGGCATCAATATTCAATTCGCCGCCGGTCATCTTAAAGCCGGAGGTCTTCACCGCTGCATTCCAACCGGAAACCGCCGTAGCTTTTACGGTCAGCTTCGCATTGCCGCCGATTTCAATACCGCCGTCTACACTGGAAACCCGGACTGTATTCTCCGTCCCGGTAGCATCCAGAACTGCATTGTCTTTCAGCCGCAGCCAGCCATGGGCATCGGTAGCGCCGCTGTTTGAAATATGAACAGCATCCGCGGCGGTAGAGGTGGCCTTCACCGTAACACTGCCCGACAGGACAACCTCCCCTTCCTGAGAACCAAATACATACCTTTCGCCGCTGACATTTAATGTTCCGTTGCCTGAAACAGTCATTACATTTCCAAGGGCCGAATAGCTCCAGAACACATTCTTGGCATCTCCGCCAGTCACCTCATTGGTTCCGGTTACAACCACATTCAGGTTCCCGTTCCGAACATGAATTTTGTTTACGCCGGTGGCGTTGTTCATGGTCAGGGTACCGGTAGCAGGGTCCATAACCAGCTTACCGCTGCCGGCAGTCATTTCATTGACCGGGTTAGCGTCGGTATAATCAATGATCTCACCGTCTTCTTCCCCGTCCTCTCTCACCGGCTGATAGCCTAAATAGGTCACCGTCTCACCGACAGTAACTTCTACGGTAGTCGCCGTCGGAACTTTCTCCTCTGCCGCAGACAGGACAAAAGTCAAAGAAAAGACCAAAGCCACTGCCAAAGACAGCGTCAGAAGAACACACAGAGTTTTCTTCATTATCAATTGCCTCCATTCATTTTTCCAGGCCGCAGACCACAAAAAATACATGGTGCGCGGTCTTTTGGTGATTTCAGTATAACACAGACCGGCCAAATTGTCAACTGTCAAATTTTATTTTTCAAAAATTAAACAAAAAAACCGTCAACATTACCAAAAGACACATGGAAAATCTGTATAAAATGACAACAAAATCGGGCACAGTATAAACTGTACCCGATTTTCCAAATGGAAAGAATTAGTTATGGGTCTTCTTTTTCACGATTACGACAGCAGCAGCTGCGACAGAAAGAACCGCCAGCGAGCTGACCGCAAACAGCAGGCTATCGGAAGTTCCGCTGTTATCGTCTTTTCCGGAGTCCTGAGAAGCACCGGACGCCTTCAAAACCTTAGCATCCGCAGTCAAGGAACCTTCCGTGACTTTCATCTCCTGGCCCAATTTCAGAGTAGGCGTTTTTGTATTGTTTACAAGCGCAGTCTCGGCACTTACATCAATCGTACCGCCGGTAATTTCAATTGTCTGGCCCTCACTCGCGCTGGGACAGAATACATAGTTAGCGGTTCCGGTCAATTTCCCGCCATCCATAATAAAGAGAGCGGAATCTTTCGCGCCGCGGCTTTCCACGATGCCGTTGGTTGCCTTATCCGCCGTAACCTTGATCTCCGCGTTGCCGGTCAACTTCAGAGTATGACCGGATTTCGGATCTTTTGACGCCTGGAATCCAAACACACCGGAAGAATGGGTCGCGTTGGGCGCCCCAACATTTTTCACAGACAGGTTCAGTTTCGCATTACCGCCAACAAGAATCTGGCTGAAATTTTTCCCGAAAATAGCGTAAGCACGGGAGGTATCCGTACCGGTAGATTCAACGGAAATATTAATGGTACCGCCGGTAATCTTCCCGCTGCCCTGTTTTGTCTGAATACCCTCAATCTGAAGTCCAACAATTTCTTTGGCAGAAGTCTTGGTATTTACGGTCAAGGTACCGCCGTCCATTTCAAAATTATAAGCAAGTAAGCCGATAGCCCAACCGGGGACATCGTCGCCTGTAACGGTAACTTTGGCGTTTCCGGTAATCCGGGTAACCCCGTCCTCAGACTTATGCTGAATCGCATTCCCTTTCGCAGTCGCATTTACTTCGCAGTTATCTTTGAAAATCAGGTCAGACCCGCTGGCCCCAGCCGCGACATGAATCAAATCCATCCCCTTGGTAGAAGACAAATTCACCTTAACAGAACCTTCAAAAATCAGATCTCCCAACTGGTTGCAAATCGTATACTGCTGAGAAGACGCAGTCAGCGTACCGGTGCCCTTCAAAGTCAGAGAAGCATCCGCGCAATTAACAAAAATCGCGTAATTCGCATTGGCAGCATTCGCAACCTCATTGGTCCCGTTGACCACAATTGTCAAACTGCCAGCCTCCGTATAGATTTTTTGAATCCCGGTTGCGTTATTCATGGTCAAAGTACCAGTTTCCGAATCGAACGCCAAAGTACCACTGCCCGCAGCCATGGAATCCTTAGCACCGGTTTCGGTATATCCAGTGATTTCGTCTTCGCCATTCTTTACCGGTTGCTGTCCCAAATAAGTTACGCCGTCCGCAGTAGTAATCTCCACGGAAACCGCCGCCGCAGCCGCTTCGGCAGACGTACAGACAGCAATGGTAAAAAGCAGTCCCACAGCTGTTGCCAGCGTTAAGAGAAGATACAATGTCTTTTTCATATCTTTTTTCCTTTCTTTGTTTTGGCAGAGGCCAAAATTGATATTGTCATTATAGCACATCTTTCCAGAATTGTCAAGAAACCAAATAAATACTATCCTATTTTCGTGAATTTAAACAAATTTCAAACTACATTTTTGGTTATTATAACATACCGTCATTGAAAAACCGCCCGCCGTTTTAAAAAGCGGCGGGCGGCACATAGAGTTATATATTCAATTATTGATTCAGGCCTTCCCAATCCTTTAGAAACCGTTCAATTCCGGCATCGGTCAGCGGATGCCTAGACATCTGTACAATAACGTTATAGGGCACCGTGGCGATATTCGCGCCCAAACGAGCAGCGTCAATAACATGAATCGGGTTTCGAATGGAAGCGGCAATAATTTCAGTTTCAATTTTATGAGTTTCAAAAATATCCACAATTTCCTCAATCAAATTCATACCGTTCATCCCGACATCATCCAGTCGGCCCAAAAACGGACTGACATACGTTGCGCCTGCCCGGGCGGCAAGAAGAGCCTGCGCAGCAGAAAAAATCAGGGTTAAATTAGTTTTGACACCCTTGGCATGTAAAATCTTTGTTGCCTTGAGACCTTCCAGGGTCATGGGAATTTTAATCACAATGTTCCGGTGAATTTTAGTCAACTCCAAGGCCTCGGATACCATACCGGCACATTCCAGACTAATGACTTCCGCACTAACAGGGCCGTCCACAATCTGTGTAATCTCAGTCACAACCTGTCTGAAATCCCGTCCCTCCTTGGCAATCAGAGAAGGATTGGTAGTCACGCCGCAAATGACACCCAGGTCATTTGCAGCACGGATTTCCTCAATATTCGCCGTATCAATAAACAATTTCATCGGTCTGCATCCTTTCTTTCGGAGCTTTTTATACGGAAACAGCGCTCCGTCCGCCTTCCGCGTCCCGCGCTGGCGCGGGATGCGAAAGTACAGTCTGCTCCCATCTTTGTATTTATTATAGCATGCTCCACTGGAGAAAAAAATGTCTTTATTGCGAAAATTTAAGACATATCTTGCTTTTTTCAAAATTTTATAGTACAATAAAAGAAAAGCATTACAAAGGAGCCATTCCCTTGAATAAACTGTATTTTGAAGAGTTCCAGACCCGGGTCACAGCCGACTGTCCTTATGCGGTTTTTCCCCGGGAAAACATCAACTACATTGGACATATTCACGAGGAAATTGAGGTGGCCTGTCTTCTTTCCGGTGAGGTCACAGCAACTACGGAAGTCGGAGAAATCCGGATGCAGGCAGGAGACCTGTGCCTGTTCATGCCGGACGAAATTCACGCCTTCCGATCTCTGACAGAAAATAGAGCCTATATTATTCGGATTCTACCCAAATCCGGCCTGCCTCTGAACTTTTCCCGAATCCGTCTTCACCGGAACCTGCTGCTGCCGGGAGACCGAGGTTATTCTGCCATTTGGGAAGCATCGCTTCAAATGGCAGCAGAAGACCAGAAAAAAGCCTTTGGCTACGAAATTGCTATGAAAAAATGGATGAATGAAATTTTGCTGTGCATTACCCGGGAATTGGAATATTTCTTTTTGAAACCGGAAGAAAAAAAGAAAATCACCAGTCGGTCCCATCTGCTCCGCACCGTCAACGAATACATTGCAGAACATTACGCCGACCCCGTTTCCCTGGACAGCATTGCTGAACGGTGCAATTGCTCCAAATATTATTTTGCCCACTGCGTCAAAGAGCTAACCGGCATGAGTTTTTTAGAATTTTTAACCCTTTATCGACTTGACAAGGCGACCGATGCTCTGCGGGAAACCGATCGAAGTATTACTGATATTGCAATGTCCGAGGGCTTTAACAACCTGCGATCCTTTCACCGCATGTTTCGTAAATACTACCGGACAACTCCGTCCCTTTACCGAAAAACATCCCGAACCAGCTGAATTCCCGGTTCGGGATGTTTTTATTGCTCCGAACGTTTTTCCAGTTTTTTCAAAACTATTCGCAAGCCAGACAGGAGAAAAGGATCCCGCAGCAGCAACAGTAGAACAAAGTACACCGTGGCTCCCAGCACCACCTGTACAAACAGCGTAGGGAACGAACTTCCCATCCGCCGGCCAATCCATCGGACCAGAAAAAACATTCCTCCGCCACACAAATAGTTACGCCAGCATTTGAGAAACAACAAGGGACTGATATCCTTGCGAACAGCAATACCCTGCACCAGCAGCACCGCAAATTCCGCAACACAGGTAGCGATTGCTGCCCCCACCGCGCCGTGTGCCGGAATCAAAAGAAAATTCAGAAACACATTGACACCCATGCCAACAAAAACAGATGCTACATAGGGACGCATCTGATTAGTCGGCAGTAAAAACTGTATGCCAAACACGTTACTTCCGCCAATAAACAAAATAATGGGACAAAGAACACACATCACCGGAAGAATCTGTTCAAACCCCGCAGCGCCACCAAAGAACCGGGGAACAAACACTTCCGCTACCCCAAGAAGGCCAAACATCAGCGGCACTGCAAGACAGAGGTAGAGGCGGAAGGAGACAGTCACATACTGCTTGGTTTCCTCTTTTCCGCCTTTCATATAAGAATTGGCAACCCGACTGAGCATAACAAGACCGATAGAAGTTATTACTGTCAAAACAATTTTAACCACCTTTTCTCCATTGTCATACACACCGGCTTGTACATTGCCATCATTTAGCAAGACGCCAAGCATGACTCTGTCCAGTTGGGCGTATACGGTTGTCGCAACCTGAGGAAAGAACAGAAACAACGACTGCCGCAAATGCCGTGGCATACGCGCCATATCCGGCCGGACGAAACCGCCGTGTTTTAGCTTATGAAACCACAGGGAACCGTTCCCCAGCAAATTCATTCCGGTGTAAATCACAATATACACCCACAGATCGCTTTCCGTACGCACAAACAGAAAAATCAAAGCCAGTCCCAGCAGTTTGACAAAAAAATTCCGAACAGTTTGAAGCCGAAAATTTTCGATCCCCTGATAATACCAGCTGATGTCAAACATAGACGCCACAATTTCCAGAGAAAAGAGCATAAAATATGCCGGTTCATAAACATTGATAATTCCCTTGACATTTCCGTTGAACCAAATAAACCCAAAATACAGCGCGAGACTGCCCAGATGGGTTAGGATCCGGATCGATTCAATTTCCCAAAAGATGCGATTGCACTGCACCGGATCCTGTCGGGAATAGGCCACTTCCCGCTGCCCGTACAGATTCAGCCCAACACAGCCCAGAAGAACAAAACAGCTAACCACTGAATAAAGAACGCTGAATGTTCCCTGATTTCCCAACCCCAACGTCCGCGCCAAATAGGGCATGGTAATCAAGGGAACGATTAAAAGCAAAATCTGATAACTGAGATTATATAGGTAGTTTTTGACCACCGAAGGCTTCTTTTCTCCGGACATGGATTATCCTTCCAATCCCAGACGCCGACGGTGCAGGTGGCTCACCAATCGGTAGAACAAACCGCCGCCTAAACGGAGCACCCGCACAGTTTTCAATTTAGAAAACACACGGTAAACCTCCGGGCACTCTCTTTGCAGTCGATCCAGAAACGCATACAGATCCCGCTTACGTTCCCCGGAAGGGGGAAAAGAAAGGAGCGTACTCATTTGGGCGCCGGCCACTAAAACTGTTCGGCGGAGAATATAGTCGGCCGCAGCCGGATTTTCTTCCCGGATTCGGCTATAGAGTTCCGTCAGGGAAAAAAGCACACTGTCATGCATAGGAAGATTCCGCTGCATACTCGCTACTGATACACTCTGCCCGGACAAACTAACCCGGTACATATATACCGTCCGGTTCACATACAGTACTGTCTCAACATAAGGCACAGGAAAAAGTAAATACTGAATATCGGTATAAAAGCCATTAAACAAACGGATGCCATTCCGTTGAAGCAGCTCGGTTTTCCAGGTAACGCTGTGCATAGGCGGACACAGGGAAACACTTGCCGAACGGAAAGGAAACACCTTTCCGGCTTCAATCCCTTCCACAGGGCAAAACCGCTCCTGTCCGGTTTTGTCATCCACACAGACATAATCCGTCAAAACCAGATCAGCGTCAGTCTCCTGCAGAACCTGTACATAATCCGCGAAGCCCTCCCCTACCCAGTCGTCAGCATCCACCATCCGGAAGTATTTTCCCGTAGCCTGTTCCATCCCCCGGTTCACAGTGGAACCCGGTCCGGCATTGGGCTGATCAATCAGCCGAATCGTATCCGGATACTTTTTTTCATATTCCCGAACAATTTGGGCCGTGCCATCGGTAGACCCATCGTTAATCACCAGAACTTCGATTTCTGGTGCCGCCGGAGACAAAACAAAAGAATCCAGATTTTGACGAATCAGGTTTTCCATATTATAGGCAGCAACTGAAATGCTTAGCGTTTTCATACGATATCCGTTTCCTTTCTTCGGTTTTTCTATTATACCCTGTTTTGGCCGGAAAGTCAAGACGAAAGCAGGAATCGTCAGATTTTCGACAAAAAAAGTGCCGAAATCAGCATTTCTTTTTCCCTTGACAACCCGGTCATTTTGTGTTATAATACAACCATTCAAATGGCAAAGGCGCCGCACCTTTGCCGTTTCTATTATTGAGGTTAGGAGTAGACGAGATGAAAAATGTTCCGGAATTGTTCGGCTGTATGGTTTTTGACGACTCCGCCATGAAGGCTAGACTCCCGAAAGAGACCTATCAATCCTTGCGAAGAACCATTGCCGACGGAAAGCACCTAGATCTGAGTGTGGCAAACGTGGTAGCAAACGCCATGAAGGACTGGGCCACAGAAAAAGGTGCAACCCATTTTACCCACTGGTTTCAGCCGATGACAGGCATCACAGCTGAAAAACATGACAGCTTTATTTCTCCGTCCTCCGACGGAAAAGTCATCATGGAGTTTTCCGGAAAAGAACTGGTTCGCGGCGAATCCGACGCCTCGTCCTTTCCCTCGGGAGGACTTCGCGCAACCTTTGAAGCCAGAGGATACACCGCTTGGGACCCTACTTCTTATGCGTTTATTAAAGACCACACCCTTTGCATTCCCACCGCTTTCTGTTCCTACGGAGGGGAAGCGCTGGATAAAAAAACCCCGTTGCTTCGCTCCATGGAAGCGGTGAACCGGCAGGCACTGCGACTACTAAAACTGTTCGGTGTTGACGATGTCACCTCGGTAAAAACCACCGTAGGACCGGAACAGGAATATTTTCTAATTGATCAGGAAGTATATAACAAGCGCCCCGACCTGTTTTATACCGGCCGAACCCTATTTGGCGCAAAGGCCCCCAAAGGCCAGGAACTGGAGGACCACTATTTCGGCTCCATTAAGCCTCGGATAGCGGCTTTTATGGAGGACTTAGACGAAGAACTCTGGAAATTGGGAATTTTGGCAAAAACAGAACACAATGAGACCGCGCCGGCTCAGCATGAACTTGCTCCAATTTTTACTACTACCAATATTGCTGCAGACCACAACCAGTTGACTATGGAACTAATGAAAAAAGTGGCGCAAAAGCACGGTCTAGTCTGCCTGCTGCATGAGAAGCCCTTTGCCGGAGTCAATGGCAGCGGCAAGCATAATAACTGGTCCCTATCCACCAATACCGGGGTAAATTTGTTGGAACCAGGGGACACCCCCGCTGAAAATGCGCAATTTCTTCTGTTTCTCTGCGCGGTTATTAAAGCAGTTGACGACTACCAAGATTTGCTGCGGGTTTCTGTTGCTACTGCGGGCAATGACCACCGGTTAGGTTCAAACGAGGCGCCGCCGGCCATTGTTTCCATTTTTGTGGGAAGCGATTTGAATGAAATTTTGGAAAGTATTGATAAAGACACTACCTATACCGCACCGGAAAAAATTCAGATGAAAATTGGCGTACACACTTTGCCTCGTTTTCCCAAAGACACCACTGACAGGAACCGCACGTCTCCCTTTGCTTTTACCGGTAACAAGTTTGAATTCCGTATGCCTGGTTCGTCTCTGTCGGTGTCGGGGGTTAATATGGTGCTCAATACTGCGGTAGCGGAAGAACTGAAGCAATTTGCCGATGCACTGGAAAACACCGAAGATTTCAAGACCGCCTTGCATACACTGATTAAAAAAACCATTCACGAGCATAAACGGATTATTTTCAACGGCAATGGCTACGACGAAGCCTGGGTAAAGGAAGCTACTCAGGTTCGGGGACTGCTAAACCTAAAAACTACACCTGACGCCATGCCCTATTTTATTCATGAAAAGAATGTCCGGTTGTTTGCCGAACATAAGGTTTTCTCTCCCGCGGAAACCCTTTCCCGATATGAAATTCTTACCGACAATTATTGTAAGTTAATTACTATTGAAGCCCTAACTATGCTTTCCATGGTCCGCACAGCATATCTTCCCGCACTGTCCAAATGCGGAAAACAGCTAGCTGAAGCCGCACTAACTAAAAAACAGTTTGTCCAAACGGCCGACTGCTCCTATGAAGAAAGCATTGTTACCCGGCTTTCGGTTCTGACTGGTAAGATTTGCAAAAAAACAGAAGTATTAGACAGCGCAATGGCGGAACTGAGCAAAGCAGAAGATGCCACCCGAAAAGCTCAATTTATCCGAGACCGGATTCTGGGGGCGATGAATGAGCTGCGAACCGCGGTAGACGAAGCAGAAACTATCTGCGACAAACAATTGTGGCCCTTCCCATCTTACGGAGATCTGCTGTTCAGCGTAAAATAAAATCCAAGAGACGAAGGAAACCTTCGTCTCTTTCTTTTTTCAAAAAAAATATCGTTTTTCGATAAAAATATATTGACAAACGATTCTTTCTGTGTTATAATAAGAACAATCCAAATTATTTCGGAGGAATTTTCAATGAAAACAAAACACCTTTCCGCAATTTTTTCCCTGATTCTGGCTACGGTTCTATTGGCAGGAATTTTGGCGGTCGCATGCGTTCTTCCGCTTTTAACCGAAAGTTATTTAAATCTCAGCGGCCGATGGCTAGAGCCTGCGGAACATGGCCTATCCGATTTTCAAAAAATCCTAGTTCTGCTGTATACAATTTTGCTTCCTGCACTGATCGCCGACCTGGCCCTGCTCCGCCTACTGGTTTCGGCACGGAGGGAACAAGTGTTTGAGCCAAGAAGCATCCGCTGTATCAGCATCATTTCCTGGTGCTGCATCGGAGAAACCGCTTTGTTTGCCCTACTTAGTTTTTATTTCCCGTTTAGCCTGCTGATTGCCTTTGCCGCACTTTTTGTGGGACTTTGCCTTCGAGTGGTCCGACACGTATTGGAAACCGCCGCCGACCTGAAAAAAGAAAACGACTTGACTGTATAGGAGTAACCCGATGATTGTTATTAATTTGGACGTCATGATGGCAAAACGTAAAATGTCCCTCAATGAATTATCCGAAAAAGTGGGAATTACCCTTGCCAATCTATCTGTCCTAAAAAACAACAAAGCAAAAGCCATTCGTTTTTCCACACTCGACGCTATCTGTCATGCTTTGGAGTGCCGTGTGGAAGACATTTTAGAGTACCGAAAGGAGACTGAAATATGAACCGTTCCTTTTCATGGAAGCACACCGTTTTTGCCTGGCTTTGCCTGCTGCTGGGATACGGATTCATCCGTTTCTTTCCAGTTAGTGCCCATCCGCTGGGCGGGTTCCTGTTTGTTTGGCTGCTGTTTGGCGCAACAACCTTTTTTCTCTGGGAGAAAAAACCCTGGAAAAAAATGATTCCAACGCTGATCGGAGCCAGCGCCCTGGTTCTCTCCCCAGCGTTTTTGTGGTTGGGAAATGGAACCGGAGGAAAAACATTTTGCAACCTACTGTATCTCTGGTCAGCATTCGCTTATTTGTACTGGGTCTGCGCGGTCAACGGCAATACCGTCGAATCTCGTCCGGGACAATGGTTTTTCTTTGACCTGATAAAAGCTCTTTTCCTGCAGCCGTTTCAGTCCTTCGGCACCCTGTTTCCCGCCCTGAGTGGAAATAAAAAAGGCCAAAAAGCCTTATCCACCGCAGGATGGATTCTATTAGGATTGGTTATTGCAATGATTCCCGCCCTACTTGTATTTCTAATGCTTTCCTATGACGCTGCTTTTACCACGCTAATGGGACAAATTTTCAACCTAACACCTTACACGATATTGAAGCAATTCTTTAATCTGATTCTCGCGGTTCCGGTCGCCCTTTGCCTGTTTAGCGCGGCTTATTCTTCTGCGGAACAAAAGTCGGAAAAAGGATTCTCCCCGGAAAAATGTAAAGCCCTCCGAAACAGTGCCCGTTTTCTTCCCTTTCCCCTGTCCGCTGCCGGGCTGTTTCCCTTTTTCTTTTTATATGCTGTGTTTTTCCTGTCTCAGTGGAGCTATTTTACATCAGCATTCAATGGCCTGAAACCAGCAGAATTTTCCTATGCCAACTATGCCCGGCAAGGATTTTTCGAACTATTTGCCGTGTCCACATTTAATTTGATTTTGCTGCTGTTGCTTACCGTATTTACCCGCAGAAAAAATAAGGGCATTCCTCATCGGATTTTAGCCAGCACGCTTTCCGTTTTTACCCTAATCCTGATTGCCACTGCGCTGTCAAAAATAATTCTTTATATCAAGGAATACGGGCTTACTCCCAAGAGAGTCTATACCTCCTGTTTTATGGTATTTTTAGCTGTCTGCTTTCTGCTAATTCTGCTCCGGCAATGCTTCCCGAAACTGAATCTGGCCGCCATCCTTTTGATTTCCGCGTTTTTATTCTGCGGGAGTATGGTCTTTTCCGAACCGGATGCCCGGATTGCCCAGTACAACGTCAACGCCTATCTGTCCGGACACCTGAAATCCGTTGACATTGATGCCATGGAGGAGTTGGGAGACAGCGCTCTGCCATACCTTATTCAGCTGACAGAAACCCTGGAAGAGAGACACGGATTTTCCCGGAATGACCTACCCAAAAATTTAACCCCTAACAGTCCAGAAATAATTTATCAACAAGCAGTCACATATCTGCAAACTGCGGCACAAAAAGACGCACCCGGACTGACATCCCGCAACATTACCTATTTTAACGCCCACAGGGCACTGCAACGGTGGATTGACACATAAAAATTCCGGGGAGAACCCAATGGTTCCCCCCGGAATTCTTTTAATAAATTTCGATTTCACCCAATGCATCCCGAAACCCGCCGGCCTGTACATACTGTACCCGTCCTCCCGGAAGCAGATAAATTCCGTCCCCGTGCCAGTGTCCGGCAAACACGGCCTTAATCAGATCTGAACGGCGGTTAATCAGTTCATTCATATTGCGCGTAGCCTCCACTGCATCTCCCCCCAAAGGTGCCGTCGGCAACGGGGAATGGAGAAATAGCAAGATCGGCAAACCTTTTTCCAATTCCTGCTCCAGCAGAGCAATCTGAAATTCGGCAAAATTATCATAGCAGTCATCAACAGCTACAAAGTTGACTCCACCAATTTGCCGAGACGCAAACCTCAAATCGGTTTTAAAATATTTTTGCACTTCGGGAAGACGTTCCAGTTTGGTAGTTTCCAGATCCGGTTCCCCGACCCGGTAGGCGAATTCGTGATTTCCAGCGGTACAAAGATAATTGGCATCCTTTAAAATTTCCTGTGCCAAAACCAGATTGGCATGAGAATAAAAATCAATCACGTCACCTGTTAGTACCAAAAGGTCTGCATCCGCAGCATATGCCACGCCACGGCGCAGCTGCTCCGCCGCATAATCGTCGCCATATTCCGTAGCATTGGAATCTGCCCGGAAGCAATCCCTGCGTTTTACAGCTTGAGTATGTGTAAATTCAGTGTCCTGTTCATCGGCATAGGACAAATGAGAATCGGTAATATGTATAACACGCAAAGATTTTTCCAGTCCTAAATCCAGCCGGATTTTTTTAATTTTCATAAAAATCTCCTCCCTTTTAGGTTGAACCTAGTATATCACAATTTTTCGGAAAAGTCAACGGTTCCATGTGGAGCCCCATAAAACCGTTCAGCATACCGAACAGTCTCCATTGCATCCTTCGCATAAAAATCTGCATTAATCGCCCGGGCATATTCTTCAGTCAGCACCGCGCCACCTACGACCACCCGAACACCGGGAATTTGTTCCCGTAGCATACAAATGGTTTGTTCCATGGCAGGAACAGTCGTTGTCATTAACGCACTCAGTCCCACCAAACGGCAGCCCGCATCCAATGCCGCCTGGCAAACCTTTTCCGGAGGGACATCCCGTCCCAGGTCGAAGACCTTAAACCCATAGCTTTCCAACAAAACCCGGACAATATTTTTTCCAATATCATGCACATCTCCCTTTACCGTGGCAAGAACCATCGCTCGGCCAGTATCTTCTGCAGTCGGCATCGCTTTCTGAAGAACTTCAAATGCAGCCCCAGCAGCTTCTGCACTGCGAAGAAGTTGAGGAAGAAAGACTTTTTTTTCTTCAAACAGATTTCCAATTTCATTTAACGCAGGAATAATCTGCTGGTCGATCACCTCTAAAACAGAACCAGTAACCGCCAGCCTTTCAGCTTCCTGTACCGCCCGGGCAGTCATTCCCCGCAAGACAGCTGCATACAGGTTCTCCGGAAGCACTTCTGAAGCTGTGGATTGTGCTTGCTGAGTAACATAGGCAATATAATGTTCACAGGAAACATCCCATCCCCGTAGTGCCCGATAAGCATAATAAACATCCATCATGCCGGAAGAAAAGGGGTTCATAATAGCACAGTTCAGACCATGCTCCAGTGCCATAGCAAAAAAAGCGGCATTAATCCGATCCCGTCCCGGTAGTCCAAAGGAAATATTAGAAATGCCCAGACTGGTAAAAATTCCAAGCGTCTGACAAATCCGGTCCAGCGCAGCCAGCGTCACCCCAGCACTTTCCGCATCGGAAGAAACCGTCAGTGTCAATGGGTCCGCAATGATCCGATGTTTACCAATTCCGTATGTTTCCGCTTCTCGAACAATTCTCTGAGCTATTTCACAGCGCCCCTCCGGGGTAGAAGGAATCCCGAATTCATCTAAGGTCAAAGCAATGACTGCGCCACCGTACTTCTTCACCAAAGGAAAAATCTTATCCATGCTTTCCTGTTTTCCGTTGACAGAATTTACCAGGGGAATCCCATTATAATGCCGCATTGCAGTTTCCAACGCTCCAGGATCCGCAGTATCGATCTGAAGAATCACATCACTGACCGCCTGCAGCTTTCGCACCAAAAGGTCCATCTGTTCTGCTTCGTTGATTTCTGGCAGTCCTACATTGACATCCAAGATCTGAACCCCAGCTTCCACCTGTCGGAGACCTTCGGACAAAATATAATCCAAATTCCCAGATCGCAAGGCTTCCTTGATTTTCGGTTTTCCGGTAGGATTGATCCTTTCCCCAATTAACACCGGAGTCTTCCCAATCTGCACCGCATGAGTATAAGAGCTGACAAGCGTAATCCTCTTTGGATTCGGAAGATAGTAAGGCAGTCCTGCGGTTTTTTCAATCGTCTGACGCAAATATTCCGGTGTTGTACCACAGCATCCGCCCAAAATCGTACCGCCTGTCTGAGCAATCTGCATCATCCAATCGGAAAACACTTCCGGAGAAATGTCATATATTGTTTTTCCATTTTCCATTCGTGGAAGCCCCGCATTTGGATTCACAATAATCGGTACAGAAGAATATTCTGCAAATACAGGAAGCAAAGAGAGCATTTTATCCGGACCAAAAGAACAATTCATGCCCAGTGCGTCAACACCTAAGCCTTCCAGCAGGGCAATCATGGCCAAAGGATCTGCTCCAGTCATAAGATGCCCATCGGCATCGTACACATTTGTAACAAACACCGGAAGAGAGCAGTTCTCTTTTGCTGCAAGAACCGCAGCTTTGGTTTCATAGGAATCGTTCATAGTCTCAATCAGAATCAAATCTGCACCGCAAGCCGCCGCCAAACGGACATTTTCCGCAAAAATATCCACCGCAGCATCAAATGATAAGTCTCCCAGCGGCTCCAATAGACGGCCAATCGGCCCCATATCAAACGCAATGTACCGGTCCGACCGATTCTCTACCGCCTGCCGAGCACAATGAAATGCGCTCCGAATTTCTTCCTGAAAAGACGCGCTTTTCCAACAGTTGGACCCAAAGGTATTGGTTTTCAGAATATGGCATCCAGCATCGGAATATGCCCGGTGAAGAGAAATAATTTCTTCCGGAAACAGCAGATTCCAGGCTTCCGGCCGCTGTCCCGCCGGAAGCCCGCGGGACTGAAGCAAAGTCCCAGTTCCCCCGTCAAAAAACAGCCGTTCCTGTTTGAGTTTCTCCAAAACAGTCATTAAATTCTCCATTCTTAGCGTAAGCAAATTACATCAAAATGCTGCGCAGATTTTCCTGGATCTTTTCCGCCACATCCGGCTTATTCATAGAATACACGTGAACCGCGTTAATCCCGTTGGCATACAAATCAATAATCTGCTCTGTGGCATATGCAATCCCTGCCTGTTTCATTGCGTCGGGTTTGTCCCCATACCGATCCACAATTCGACGGAAACGCTGGGGTAAGGCTGTTCCTGAAATCTGACAGATTCTCCGAATCTGCTTTGGATTGGTAACCGGCATAATTCCCGCGACCACCGGAACAAAAATCCCAGCTTCCCGGATCCGATACATAAAATTATAAAGAATATTATTATCAAAAAACATTTGCGTAGTTAGGAATTCACACCCGCTGTCCACTTTCCGTTTCAGATATTCCACATCTTTCACACAGGTCTCGCTTTCTGGATGACTTTCCGGATAACAAGCACCGCCGATACAAAAACCACCAAACGCCCGAATCTGTTCAATCAGTTCATAAGCGTAATGGTACTCCAGATCGTCAGCTTTCATTCCTGCCGGCAAATCTCCGCGCAAGGCCAGAACATTTTCTATTCCTTGAGACCGCAGAGATTCCAATTGCTGCATCACCTGTACTTTGGAAGAAGAAACACAGCTCAGATGCGCCAGAGGCGTAACCCCAAACCGATTCTGTAAATCTGAAGCAATTCGCACCGTATAATCAGAAGTTCCCCCGCCAGCACCATAGGTCACGCTCATATAACTAGGATTCAAACGGGCAATCGCTTCCGTTGCGGCCTGCACACTGTCAAACGCAGCGCTGGTTTTTGGCGGAAAAACTTCAAAGGACAGGCAAGGATGTTGCCCCTGAATCACCTTAAGCAATTTCATAAATATATCCTCTCTGGCTGAAACCGCCATATTATTTTTAATGTGTACATTATATCATATGTATACCATCTTGTCAAGAAAAAATCTTGCAAACTAAACACAACAAAAACACAATTTAATTTGAATATCGTGTGCTTAAATGTAGAAACCGGTTGTCTATTTTTACAGAAAACCGGTTTCTACATATTTTATTTTAAAATCCGGATTTTTCCAATGACAGGAAGTTCTCTTGCCTTCCCTGAGGCAGCGTTGACAATGCCAAGAATCATTAGAATCAAAAACGGAAGATTCAAAATTCCCATGAGAGTAGAAACAAACAATTCTAACCAACCAAACGCAACCCAACGGAAAATACCAGATACTATTCCTGCAATCACCCACCAACCCGTCCAAAAGATGGCAAGAACCAATCCCTGATTGGAATGAAACCGGGCATAAGGAGAATTTTGAGCCGCCAGCAAAGGAATCAGAACAAACCAGGAAAAATATGCAAAAATACTAAGCGTCTGATTCTGAGAGATATCTTCGGCTTTATACCGGAATGTATAATCGTCCAAACGGAATCCCTTTGCTGAGGACGGCGGATCAGAAGAAACTACAGTGCCGCAGGATGAACAAAATTTTGCATTATCCTCCAACACACTGCCGCATTTCGTGCAATAAGCCATTCGTACGTCTCCTTTCTTCACTTACTTCTTTAGCGGATAAACCATAGGTTTAAGATAATAACTGGAACCGGGCACATGATCCGCAAGGTCCCGAGCCTTCCCAAAATTCTGCATAGTCAGAACCACCCGATCCTCATAAACTTCAATCGCGCACCCCTGACAAAACGGAACCTCCAAAGAGGAAAGCCAGGAATTATAACTTGTTCCGTTATTCTGAAAATAACTGGTCTCATAAAACGCAATGCTTCCAGCATAGCATTCATGGAATCCCAAGGAAAGAATCACATCCGAAGCAAATTTCCCGCGATCGGGTGAATCTACTGTAACCAGCCGTTTTTTTCCATTTTCCGTCTCACAGGACAGTGCCACCGGAGAATGCGTAGCCATCGTCTCTCCCGTAGACTTCTTCACAACCCAACGGTCGCCGCCATGCACATGCCCATAAAAATAAAACAAATTAGGGAATCGATTCATCTGCTGTATCATTTCTGCATAAACGTCCAAATTATTAATTTCATATTTGGGACTGTAAAAACATTCCGCCAGAAGAGGGAAATGACTGGTTACAAAAATAATAGCATTCTCCCCGTCTTTTTTGCGAATTTCTGCCAACCGATCCGTTAACCACTGCATTTGCCGAAAATCGTGGGCAGGAGAAGGCCGTTCCTTCATTTGCCTCCGCTCATCCCAAAAAGGCGGATATGCCGGACAGCACAAACAAAGAATCCAGCAAGAATGAATCTTATATTCATAACAAAGTAAATTCTGGCAACTTCCCTGATCTACAGGAAATTCTTCCGTCAAAGGAAATCGAATATCCGCAGGCAAAACATCGGAATAATAAGCGGAATTATATGTTTGCCCTTCTGGCTGCCGATCCCCACACTGGTAATCATGATTTCCGGAAATGTAAAATACATTCCCTGCATTTTCTGGGCGTCGAAAAGAAGAAGCAATCGTCTTCAGCAACGCATTTCTGGATAACAGAAACCTTTTATACGGCCATTTCCCATGCTTTGCACCACCAACAGAAAAAACAGGTGCGCTTCCATTATCGGAAGTATTGTCACCGCACAGAAGTACCCCGTCCAAGTCAAACCGACGACGGTATCCCCGAGCAGCTTGAATGGCTGTTTTCCGAATATATGGCTTCCGCAACTGCAAACCATAATCAACATGGATATCCGCAAAGGTTCCCAAGGTCGTGTGAGGACGTCCGAAATTTTGGACAGATAATCCAGTTTTTCGAATCAAAAATGCAAAAGAAGAACACTGGCGTGAATCCCCAGAGGTAAAACAAAGGCCAGTGGGAGATTCTTCCCGCCCAGCAGCCCGAAGAAACAGCTCCCGGCCGCCGTCAACAACAGAAAACGACCAGAGACATCCGTTTTGTAACACTTTCAACAAAAACTTTTTCCGAGACAGACTTGCTCCCTGAGCTGAAAGAGTCAGATATCGCTGCCGCGCAACAGAATACAAACTGACAGTCTCGTCTGTTTCTTGTGTAATAATCCATTCTAAATCACTGGTCGTTTTCCGAAGACGTAAATTTGCCTCAGAAAACGGCAAACAGCTTAAGCCATCTCTGCAACTTTCCGGCAGTAGTGCATAGTCGTATGGTGGAGCACCGGCAGGAGCCAGCCAAGCCATAACCAACACATATGCCTGTCCAGAAACCCATTTGGCTTCCTGCTGATATCGAACAAGTTCCCGGCGGGAAAAACAAACCTGATTTATGCGCATAGAATATACTCCTTTCCTGTTTTTTACAAAGGTTTCCTCTTCATACGGGCATAAGACCGGGGATAAATAGAAGGGGTAGCAGCTATTTTCCGGCAAATCAAAAGATACCTTTCGCCGACCGGCCCCAGAGAAAAACACCGAGGAAATTCAAAACTACCACCCAGAATCCTGACCGCCCCCGCAGCCTGCTGCAATTCAGCAGGTCCCTCTGGTCCCTTCAACGAAACCAAACTCCCGCCGGGACGAACCAGCGGAAGACAAAGCTCTGCCAAAAGATCCATACGTGCCACTGCCCGAGACACTGCGCAGTCAAACTGCTCCCGAAACATCGGATCTCTTCCAAGAACCTCCGCCCTGCCCACCCGGCAGGACAAATTCCGCAACGAAAGCACTTGAGCGGCATAAGCCACAAACTCCAATTTTTTTTCTACCGAATCCAACGCTGTAATCTGCAGATCCGGCCGAACCAACGCTAACGGAAGCGAAGGAAATCCGCCTCCGGTTCCCACATCAATCACCTGACTACCTTCCGGCAAAAACTGGGCAGCCAACAAAGAATCGGCAAAATGCCGACGCAAAATGCCCTCTAAGTCAGTAATAGCAGTCAAATTGGTTTTTCGGTTCCATTCCGTCAACAGTTCCGTCAGTCGCTCAAACTGCTTTGCCAGTGCCCCCACAGCATATTCCGCCAATCCAACCTCTTTCAAAACTGTCCGGTATTGAAATTCAAATGTCTGACTCATTCCGAATCTCGCAAAAATTCCCACATTACCTGGCCATCAGCTTCCGGCAAGGAGGTACCCAGAAGCTGGGCAAAAGTAGGAGCCTCATCCACGAGTCTCCCCCGTTCCAGATGAACATTTTCCCGAAATGCCGGGCCTTTGGCGCAAAATATGGGTTGAGGCCCTTTGTCCGGATCATGGCCATGAGTTGCCGTCCCCGCTCGGTAATCAGAATTATCGCAAGGCCGAACCATTGGTCGCTGCCAATTTTCACCAAAAGTTGTATAACCGTCGGTTTCCAGCACAAATGAAAAATTGCCCCGCAAATGCTCCTTTTCCCAGGCTTCTTCCTCCGTCCATACTCGTTCAAATCCGTACAATCCGTCATCTCGCAATCGGAGAAGAAGGGAATACACCTTATCGTACAGTTCCCGGTCGGAGGGATTCCGCAAAACCACACAGGCGCTGGCTCCCCAAGCCTGACACCAAGCCTCCCAGTCTGTGACCTCTCCGGCAGAATTTACAGAAATCAACCCTTGTTCCGCAAAGAAAACGTTTAAATTCATGCTGCGGCATACATTTATCTGTCCATGGTCTGACACCATCACCAGATTCGTATTCTCCCACACTCCAGCATCTATAGCTGCTTCTGCAATCCGCCCCAAAAAAACATCGCACTCCTCGATTCCTCGGCGGACTTGTTCATGGAACAAACCATTCTGGTGTCGGTAAGCATCTATATTAGCAGGATGAATCATCAAAAGGTCCGGGCGAAAAGTACGAAGAATGGCAGAAGCACAGCGAGTAATAAAATAATCACAAGATGGATGCTTACGTTCCTGCAATTCTCCCACAAAAGGAAGAACCGCCGCCTGTAAAACCTCCGGAGATGTCCCACTGCGGGCAAAAGCGTCCATAGGAGTATCGTCCAGTCCTTGGGACCAGTATTCATCTACCAGATAGTCAATGTCCGGATGATTTCCAGTTACCGGCCAGAAAACAGCTGCAGTAGTTTTCCCAGCCTGTTTGGCCGCCGTAAACAAATCCGGGACACGAATACTTTTGGAAAACCACTGCCAAGGCAGGGGTTCAGAATGTCCGGGTAAAAACTGCAAATTCGATGTAATTCCGTGCCGTCCCGGATAGCATCCGGTAGACATGGAAACATGGCATGGATAGGTTACAGAAGGGTAAATTGAACGCATAGCAGGACACTCACAGCCCCCTGCCAAATATTTCCGAAAATTGGGAAGCGTCCGAAAATATTCCAGGTCTTCCCCTACCAGCGCATCCATAGAAATAACAATTAGCTTAGAATCATTCACAAGTTTTCAACTCCTTGTTTTATGTACGCGGGGATACCGCAAACTTTGTTGAGGATATGTATGGAGCGGTAAGGGAATTTTTTCACCGCTTCCGCCCCCAGCTGAGGACAGGCACCATATTGATTTCAGTTTCTATACCGGCAACGATATCGTGGGTTCCCAATAATAATTGAACTTCCCACAGTAAATAGCTGTGTTTTAACAGTATAACGCACAGCCCCGTCTGGCCTTTTGGGCCAACCCTTCTCTGCTGCAGGGCAAAACATATATTCCCTTCTCCTGAGTACGATTTCCGTAAAAAATTACACTGTCCATATCGCAAAGTAAATTTTTTTATTTCGTCACCTTAATCCAGAAAATCCTTCAGCCGACGACTGCGACTGGGATGCCGAAGTTTCCGCAATGCTTTCGCCTCAATCTGCCGGATTCTCTCCCGGGTTACCCGAAATTCCCGACCGACTTCTTCCAACGTCCGAGTCCGCCCGTCGTCCAGCCCAAACCGAAGCCGCAATACACGGGCTTCTCGATCGCTGAGGGTGTTAAGAACTTCCTTCAACTCTTCCTTCAACATCAATTGACTTGCAACTTCTGAAGGAGCGGGTACATCGTCATCGGCAATAAAGTCCCCCAGATGACTGTCTTCTTCCTCGCCTACCGGCGATTCCAGCGAAACAGGATCCTGCGCAACCTTCATAATTTCTCGGACTTTATCAATGGGCATATTCAACTCGGCAGCAACCTCATCTACCTGAGGTTGACGGCCGAGTTCCTGGGTCAGTGCCTTTTCGACCTTACTAAGACGATTAATGGTCTCTACCATATGCACCGGAATTCGGATGGTTCGGGCCTGATCTGCAATAGCCCGGGTAATGGCCTGTCGGATCCACCAGGTAGCATAGGTAGAAAATTTATAACCCTTAGTGGGGTCAAACTTATCCACAGCTTTGATCAGGCCCAGATTTCCTTCCTGAATCAAATCCAGAAAAAGCAGGTTTCGCCCTACATACCGTTTTGCAATACTGACCACCAGCCGTAGATTCGCCTCATTGAGAATTTGCTTAGCCTCGTTGTCCCCATTCGCAATCCGCTGTGCCAGAGCTCCTTCTTCCTCCGGTGTCAACAGAGGCACCCGACCAATTTCGTGCAAATAAACTTTCACCGGGTCGTCAATGGTAATACCCTCCGCCTGCAATAAAGCTTCCATATCTTCTGGGTCAATGGGCAACAGGCTAACTTCTTCCTCAATATCCTTCAGCTCATCCAACGCCTCAGCAGTGAATTCTTCCTCGATCTCCAAACCAGCAATGCGCATGTCATCCAGAAGCACGTCTTCTTGCTCCCGAGTCAACCCCAAGGGCCGCAGTCGTTCTCGAACTTCAGAAGAGGACAGGACACCTTTTTCCTTCCCTATTTCCAGAAGCTCCCGAATTAGGGCTTTCTTTTCCGCAGTGTGCTGCTGTCCCTCTTCTGTTTCCGCAACAGATGGGGAAGCAAACTCCGAAGGCGCAAGATGGATTTCCTGTGTTTCTTCCGTGCACTTTCTTTTTTCATCCATATCTGTTTTACTCCTCTGTTTTATTGTGTCCGGCACGATATTTTTGACTTAATTTTTTTAAATTTTCCGCCAGCAAACGTTCTCCGCCGGCAGCCCGTTCCGTAATTTTCCGTTTTTCTTCCTGAAGGGTTTCCACTACTTTCCGGATTTTGTCCTCTTCTGCGTCAATGGCTTCGCAGGAAGACAGGAAACTGACAATTCTGCCCATTTCCTCAGGCTGGAAATAACGGGAAAGTAGAACGCTGGGATCCCGGGTCGGATCAGCATCGGCTTCTTCCAGAAGCGCTAAAAACACTCGACGGTTAAAATCAGTGACAAAATCCTCCGGCGCCACCAGCTTCCGCAGTTTTCCAATCCGGTCGGGATAATTCAGCATTAACGCCAGAATGTCTTCTTCCGCCCGAGCAGCCCGGGGATAGGCAGCTCTTTGAGGATTGATCCGATCCCCAATTCCCCGCAGCCGATTGTTTTCTTGCTGAATTTCTTTTTTTTCCCGCTGCCTAGCTTGCTTCTTTTTTCTCCGAGCAACTTCCCGCTTGACCGTATCCGTCGACAAGTTTAACTCTTTGGCCGCCCGTTCAGCATAAATCTCGGTCTGCGCCGGAGAGGAAACCTGAGCAAGAATATCAAAAACGGCGGAAGCACACTGGACCCGTTCACTGTCCACCGATAGGTCAAACCGGCTCAAAACACGGTTAAGTTTGTAATCCAAACCGTTCTGGGATTCTTCCAATAACGTGCGAAAAAAATCCCGCCCCTTGTTTTCAATGATTTCATCCGGATCTTTTCCACCTCGCAAGGTCAGCACCCGTACCTGCAAATCCACCGAGGAAAGAATTTCCAGTCCCCTCCGTGTAGCGTTAATCCCGGCTTCATCATTGTCATAGCATAAAATCACCCGATCAGTGTACTTCTTCAGCAGTCGGGCCTGTTCTGGAGTCAAAGCCGTTCCCAAAGTGGCTACCGCATTACAAAAGCCAGACTGGTGTAAGGCGATCACATCCATATATCCCTCACAGAGAATTAACTCGCCATCCTTGGACGCCTTGGCAAAATTCAATGCGTACAGATTGTGCCCCTTCCGAAAAATTAGATTTTCGGAAGTGTTGAGGTATTTTGCAGGATCGTCCTTCATGGTCCGTCCGCCAAACCCAATTACATTGCCGTTCTGATCAATGATAGGAAACATCACCCGGTCCCGGAACCGATCGAACATTCCCTTTTCGGTGACGCTAACCAAGCCTGAGGCCTTGATTTCCCCTTCGGTATATCCCTTCTTCCGCAGCTCCTCCAACAAATGATGCCATCCGGGAGGAGCATACCCTAGACCAAACCGGATAATAGTATTTTTTCTTAATCCCCGTCGGACCAAATATTCCAACGCACCCTTTCCTACATCTTCCCAGAGGAGCCGATGAAAATATCGGCCAGCCAATCGGTTCATTTCCAGAATTTTTTTCCGCATCTGGGTTACACCGCTGTCCAAGGTGTCCCGTACAGGAACCGACATCCCCACCCGTTCTGCCAGGGATACCACTGCGTCCGGATAAGACAATCCCTCGGTTTTCATTACATAGGTAATTGCATCGCCACCAGTTTGGCACCCAAAGCAGTAAAAAAATTTTTTCCGGGGATCTACATGAAAGGACGGCGTTTTTTCGTTGTGAAAAGGACATAGCCCGACAAAAGAAGAAGCCGAAGGTTTCAAGTCAACCGCTCGGGAAATTAATTCTACAATATCCACCCGGCTTCGCAGTTCATTTAAAAACTCATCGGTCAACTCATACGCCAATCAACCTCGCCTCCTTCCATTTTCGACATTTCCCGCTTATATTTATAATAGCAATATTTCCCGAAAATCCCTGCTTCTTTTTTCTTAATTGTATAATAAAACAAAAATATCATAAATCAAAAAATCTCTTTTATGCAAATTGAAAAACTTTTTTTCCGCATTTTAGGATTGATTGACAAAAGATGCAAAACGTGCTATACTTTTCTCAAAAATATCTGCAGGAAAGGATTCGAAAATGAATCGTTATACCACTGTAATTTTTGACCTGGACGGAACATTGCTCGACACACTGGACGATTTGACCGCCGGTGTAAATCATATGCTGTCTGTTCTGAAATTGCCTCCCTGTCTTCCGGCCCAAGTCCGGCAGTGGGTGGGTGACGGCTCGGAAATGCTAATCGAACGCTGTCTTCCGGAGGGAAGGGCGGACCTACGATTTGCCCAAGCCTGCCATATTTACCGGGACTATTATCTGACGCACAGCAGAGACAAAACAGCACCCTACCGGGGTATTCCGGAATTGTTGACAAAACTCCATCGGACAGGATTCCAACTGGGAATTGTATCTAACAAATTTGACCCGGCGGTTAAAGAAATGGCTCAGGTTTATTTTGCTTCTTTGATTGACGTCGCCATTGGAGAATCGGAAAATATTCGACGTAAACCAGCCCCTGACAGCCTGCTGCGGGCTATAGAACAACTGAACAGTCTCCCGAAGGAAACCTTGTATGTAGGAGATTCGGAGGTTGATATCATGACCGCCGCCAATGCCGGGGTTGACTGTGTATCAGTTACTTGGGGATTTCGGAACAAGGACCACCTTATCACCATTGGCGCCAGACAGCTTATTGACCGGCCGGAAGATCTGCTGCCGCTTTTGAAAGGAGCCACTACATGTCATTCCTTCTGCCTCTGAGCACCGTAGCGATTATGGTACTGTATGCCGTCCCCGGTTACCTGTTTCTTCGCACCGGTGCCATTCGAGCCGAACATATCCCCCCCTTTGCAAAAGTACTTCTCTATCTCTGTC
>CALXAO010000091.1 GCA_944386295.1 uncultured Clostridia bacterium
GGGTGTAATTTTTGTAAGGGCATACTCATTTTGTATCGTTAATTCCAAATTCTATCAGCAAATTGCGGTACCGTTCCGTTTCCCACTGCGCTATGGGAAACGCGGTATTGTACAAACAGTGATCCATGACATCTGCGTCTTTCAATAATTCGTCATATGGTTCGTGAATGTGTTTTTTATCACAATGTCTTGAAATAGCGGTAGTAACTATCTTAATTTCGTCATCACTGTATAACCTCATTGCTTTCAATATTGTTTCTGCTTGTTCTGCCCCCTTTGCAGCGTGATTATCGCCGGTGCCATCGAACAAATAAAATATATCATGAAGCATTCCGCAAGTTGTAGAAAGTTCAACGTTCAAATTCCTTTTCATAGCTAACAATGTGCAAAATTGTGCAACGCCGTAAATATGAGAAATATACATACGGATATTATCTGATTTCTCATTAAAAATAATCTTATCAATTTCATTGCGTAATATTTCAAGTCGATTTTCCATAAATTTTTCTCCTAAACACATATAGAAATAATTTCTCTCAGAGTATATCATATGTCCTACGCCGTCACAAGCAGGGAAACTGTACACACAGTTTCCAATTTCATCGGCGCTTATTGCCAATGGTACTTTAAAGACACCTAAAAATAGCGGTGTAACCCATTTCACTGAGTTACACCGTACTCCTACATAAAAACTTCCTTATCCGAACGTTGCAAATCGTCCGCGCCGTTTTGACAGCAACTAAATTAATACATTCCGCCCATGCCGGGATTGGGAGCGGCAGCCGGAGGATTTTCTTCCTTCTTGTCGGCAACCAGACTCTCAGTAGTCAGAATCATGGCGGCAGCAGAGGCCGCGTTTTCCAACGCGCTTCTCGTCACCTTGGTGGGATCCACGATTCCAGCTTCAAACATATCGCAGTAAATCTCGTTGTAAGCGTCAAAACCGTAGTTTTTGGCTTCGGAATTTTTCACACGGTCAACAATAATAGACCCATCGATACCAGCGTTGGCCGCAATCTGTTTCACAGGGGATTCCAGCGCCTTCAAAACAATATTTGCACCGGTTTTCTCATCGCCGCTCATATCGGCAAGGAGTGCATTTACCGCGTCTAGAGCGTTAATATAAGCAGTTCCGCCGCCAGCAACCATGCCCTCTTCCACCGCAGCCTTTGTTGCGGCCAGAGCATCTTCAATCCGCAGCTTCTTTTCTTTCATTTCCACTTCAGTTGCCGCACCGACTTTAATAACAGCAACACCGCCTGCCAACTTCGCTAGCCGTTCCTGCAGCTTTTCCCGGTCAAAATCAGACGTGGTATTCTCAATGGCTTTCCGAATCTGGCTGACCCGGGCGGCAATAGCGTCTTTATCGCCAGCGCCATCCACAATAATGGTATTTTCCTTCTGAATCTTGATCTGTCTAGCCCGGCCCAGCATATCAATGGTGGTGCTCTTCAGTTCCAAGCCCAGTTCCTCGCTGATGACTTGGCCGCCAGTAAGAATCGCAATATCCTGAAGCATTTCCTTGCGACGGTCGCCAAAGCCAGGAGCCTTGACGGCAACACAGGTAAAGGTCCCTCTCAATTTATTGACAATCAGTGTAGACAGGGCCTCGCCCTCCACATCCTCGGCGACAATAACCAACTTTTTGCCAGACTGAACCATCTGTTCGAGCAGCGGCAGAATTTCCTGGATATTGCTGATTTTCTTATCAGTAATCAACAGCAGGGCATCGTCGATAACTGCTTCCATCTTGTCAGTATCGGTTACCATATAAGGGGTAATGTAGCCCCGATCAAACATCATGCCTTCCACAACTTCACTGTAAGTTTCGGCGGTTTTGCTTTCCTCCACCGTAATCACGCCGTCGTGCGACACCTTTTCCATCGCCTCGGCAATCAGCTTGCCGATAAATTCATCCCCAGAAGAAACCGTGGCAACCCGGGCGATATCGTCAGAAGAAGACACCGACTTAGAGTTCTTTTTAATTTCTGCCACAGCCGCATCTACCGCTTTTTTGATCCCTTTCTTGAGAACCATGGGATTGGCACCGGCCGTCACGTTCTTCATGCCTTCCCGAATCAGAGTCTGTGCCAGCAGCGTAGCGGTGGTGGTACCATCGCCGGCAACATCGTTAGTTTTCGTCGAAACCTCTTTTACCAGCTGCGCGCCCATATTTTCAAAAGGATCGTCCAGTTCGATTTCCTTGGCAATAGTTACACCATCATTAGTAATCAGGGGAGATCCGTACTTCTTGTCCAAAACAACATTCCGACCCTTGGGGCCCAGGGTGATTTTCACGGTATCCGCCAGTTGATCTACACCCTTCTGCAGTGCTTTTCTCGCATCTTCGCCGTACAAAAGTTCTTTTGCCATATTCAAACACTCCTTTTTAATCAGTCAACAATTGCCAGAATATCGCTCTGTCTGACAATGGTATATTCCACGCCATCGATTTTGACCTCGGTTCCGGAATATTTTCCGGTAATTACCTTGTCTCCCACTTTTACATACATGGTAACTTCATTACCGTCTACCACGCCGCCGGGACCAACCGCTACGATTTCAGCCACCTGGGGTTTTTCTTTCGCCGATCCAGCCAAAATAATTCCGCTTTTGGTGGTTTCTTCCGCTTCCGTCATTTTTACGACGACTCTGTCTGCCAAAGGTTTCAGTGTCATTGTGTATTCCTCCTATTGAAACAGTTTTTGTTTACAAAACCACAATACCCGTTGATCGGGTTAGCACTCTCACTGTTCAAGTGCTAATGTTATTATACTCATATTTTTCCATTTTTTCAATAGACAAAATAGCCAAACTTTTTTTCAATTCAAAGGCAATTTCCATCAAATTATCTGAATTTCAAAAAAAAGAAATTGAATTGACAAAATTAAACCCAATGGCACAGAAAATTTAATTGAAAAATTCAAACATTTTGCGGTATTTGGCTTAACAGTCTTGACATTGGACATATTGTATTGTATAATAAGATTTAATTATGGGAGATTTTCCTCCTGAACCGGAGATTATTGTTTATGCAAAAAAAATTTCATAAAATTCTTTTTTCCTTTCTGGGCCTTCTCTGCGGAGGACTGGGGGTCGTCTTTTTGACGGTGTTCCCCCCTCTGACCCTTCCCGCAGCAGTGGCGGCTACGGTTTTTTTCGCTCTGGGACTGATTTATGGAGTCCGCATCCGGGAACCGAAAAGCAAAAAACCGAAGCCGCCCATAGTTATTTTGGGTCAGGAAATTTCCCAGCCGGAAATACCCGCCAGGGATAAAATTTCTCTGCCACTGCTTCCACTGCTGCTAATGCTTCCGACGCCGGTTCTAGCCGGAATTTTGACCCGGAATATTATTGCTGCCTTTGTGGCCCTATTCCTTTGCGGCGGGCTTGGATTGCTGCTGGCACTAGCCTATCTTCAGCACCGAAATCATGCTTCTACAGTAGCCTTTTGCTTCTCCTGGACGGCGGCAGGGCTACTGCTGTTCTGCTGTATTCAGATTTTGATTTCTTCACCTGGTTTTTCCTTTGATCTGTCCTACTGCCTCAACGGATTGTCTAATACTTTTAAGCAAACCTTAGGAAACTTTTATGACCGTTTTGGCGCTGAAGTGCTGGCAGTGGTGCCGGACCTGACTCGGGACGCCTTTATCAGTACCATTAATTACGGCATTGCCTACCTGGCACCCTTCTTTATTTCGGCAGGAGTTCTGCTGCTGACTGTGCTTTCCTTTTGGCTGCTGAAAGCTTTCCTGCGGCGGACAGAATTTGAAATCAAGCATATGGACAGTTTTGACACCTTTACGGTCAGCCGCATGGCCACGGTTTTTTATTTTTTCATCTCGGTGTTTGCCATGTTGTCCTCCGACCAGTCCAGCAAGCTGCTGTTTTTTAATTTTAATGCAGTCCTGACCCTGATTCTGGCCTACGGCGGCATTTCCCTTGCAGCATTTTTTATCCGCCGCAAAGTTTCCTCCCCACCGGTACAAATTATTCTTTTGCTGATCGTGATTGGTCTTGCCATGATTCCATCCCTGTCATCTTTATTTGCCATTGCAGGACTGCTTGAGTCCTATTATCATCTGCGGGAACGATTTTTCGGAGGGAGGACATACCTGTGAAAATTCCGAATCTTCTGGCAGAACGGCTTGGCTATTTGTTTTTTGCCGCTTTCTGCACTGTCGCATTCTTTTATCTACCGCTGCCGGCAACCATTGTCCTGACCGCAGCCGGAACCGCCTATGTTTTTTACAATGAAATTCGCATTTTCCTAGCTCACCGACGGAAGAAAAACCTAGCCAAATCTGTGGTAGATATGCTAAATATGACCTCACAAAAGCGACTGGTAGACTTTCCATTACCCATTGTCATTTCCAACCGAAATGGAGACATTCTTTGGTATAACGAGGCCTTCACCTCTACGGTCAGCGAAAACTTTCTGGCGTCTTTCCGGTCGGTACTTCAGATTGAAAATAATATCCTCAGCCGGAGGATCTCGCCGGTCCAGTTTGACCGGCGATTCTACACGGCGTACATGGATTGCTACAAATTTGAAAGCAATGAAATGTATATTTTTTATTTTTTTGACACCACCGACCACAATCAACTGATCCGGGAATACACTCTGTCCAAACCTATTGTAGCCCACTTGCTGATTGATAATTATGACGAGGTATTTACTGGACTGAAGGAAAGTGAGCGCATTGCATCCTCCGCCCGGATTGATGAGATAATCAACCAATGGGCCCAGGCGTCCAACGGTATTCTTTGCCATCTGGAGCGGGACCGTTATCTATTTATTTTTGAAAACCGAAACCTAGCAAATTTTATCAGTGAAAGATTCAGCATTCTGGATCGGATCCGGGAAATCAAGATTGCCGGAAAAATGTACCCTACTCTGTCCATTGGTGTCGGCATGGATGGGGGAAGTTTTGCGAAAAACGAGGAAGCCGCCCGGATATCCCTGGATATGGCCCTGAGCCGGGGCGGCGACCAGGCCGTTCTGAAAACCCTTTCGGGATACGAATTTTTTGGCGGCCGTTCTCGAGGCAGTGAAAAACGCACCCGAATCAAAACGCGTGTTATTGCCAACGCCCTCGACGAGGTACTTAAGCAAGTTCGTACCGCAGTAATTATGGGGCACCAATGCAGCGATCTGGACAGCTTGGGGGCCTCGGTAGGGATGGCCCGTTTGGTTTTGTCCCGGGGCATTGATGCCAAAATCGTAGTAGACAGAGCCACCGACCTTTCAGGACGTCTGTTGGCTCAGCTGGAAACCTCGGACATTCACCGTCCCCTTCTAATCGACCGACAAGAAGCCCAAAGCTATGCTGGGCCTCACACAGCGGTAATCGTGGTTGATACCCACCGAGCCAACTATACACTGGCTCCGGAACTGATTAACGACCGGGCAAAAATTATTATTGTAGACCATCACCGGAAAGCAGTAGACTGCATTGAAAATCCCACGCTGATTTATCACGAACCCTATGCATCCTCCACCTGTGAAATGGTTACGGAACTGTTTCATTATATGGAAAGCAGCGATCTACTTCCTCTAGAGGCAGACGCTCTTATGGCGGGAATTTTTCTGGACACAAAAAACTACACCATCCGTACTAACACCTGTACCTTTGAAGCATCCTCCTATTTGCGGAAAATTGGAGCAAATACAGTCAATGTCAAGCGGTTTTTCCAAACTGACATGGGTACTTATAAAAATAAGGTACAAATGATTCGTACCGCTGAAACCTACCGGAAAATTATTGCCATTGCCCTCTGGGAGGGTGAACCGGCAGGTAATCTGAAAATTGCGGCATCCCAGGCCGCCGACGAAATGCTCAACATTGCGGATATCCAGGCATCCTTTACCCTGTTTGCCGACAAAAACGGCAATATTAGCATTTCCGCCCGTTCTTTTGGCGCCGTCAATGTACAGTTGATCATGGAAAAGCTCAACGGCGGCGGACATCAGACCATGGCAGGCACCCAAATGAAAAATGTTTCGTTGCAGGAAGCACGCCGTCAGCTGACCGCAGTGATTGATGAATACTTTAACGAAAGCAATCGAAAATAAGCAAAGGAGAACCTATAATTATGGAAGTGATTCTAAAAGCAGATGTCAAAGCTTTGGGCAAAAAGGGTGAACTGGTTAAAACCTCCGACGGATATGCCCGCAATTACCTGTTTCCCAGGGGACTAGCGGAGGAAGCAAACGCAGAAAACATGAATGTATACAAATCCCGTCAAGCCGCTGCGGTACACCGGAAAGAAGAAGAAATTAAAGCGGCAAAAGAGTTGAAAACCCGGTTGGAAGCTACCGTTCCGGTAATTTACACAAAAGCCGGAGCCAATGGCAAACTGTTCGGAACGATTACCTCCAAGGAAATTGCCGAAAGTCTCAAAGAACAGCACGGACTGGACGTGGATAAGAAAAAGATTTCGCTGACCAACCCTATCAAAGGTTTCGGAACTTTTTCGGCAGAAGTGCGTCTGTATCCCGAAATTGTTGCAACCCTGCGGATTGAAGTTAAAGAGCAGGCCTGACTTACGGCCGGACAACGAAAGGAAGTTTCCTGTTCATGGAACCTTATTTTTCCGATAAAAAACTGCCTCAGAACCTGGAAGCGGAACAAATTGTCCTGGGAGCGGTGCTTCTGGACCCACCTTGTATCTCCAAACTGGCGACGCTCCTCCGTTCCGACCAATTCTATGCCCTGAGGCATCAGCAGATTTATGAAACTATGTTGAGCATGTACGACAGATCCGAACCCATTGAAGGCGTCCTGCTGCTCAGCCGACTGCGGGAACAGGGCGAATTCACCAGCGAAGAGGACGGACAGTATCTATATCTTCTGGCGGAAAACGCCTCTTCCATTAAAAATTTGGAATACTATATTAAATTAATCACCGAAACCGCTCAACTGCGGGAAATTATTACTGCGTGTTCGGAATTGACTGAAATGAGCTTTGATAACACCGAACCGTCGGCAGTACTGGAGCTGGCCGAACAGAAATTCTACAATATTTCAAACGGAAAGCAGAATTTACAGCTGCATAAGCTTGGGAAAATTGCACACGGAGAAATTGACAGACTAACCGATATGGAAAAAGACGAAACCGGCAAATATGCACCCATTAAAGTGGGCATTGCCGATTTTGATTCCTTTATGGGGGGGCTCAACAACAGCGACCTTGTTTTACTGGCAGCCCGCCCAGGCGTAGGAAAAACATCCTTTGCCTTGAATGTTGCTTACAATATTGCCATGAGTTCTCAATATATTCCACGAAAAACCGTGGTATTCTTTTCTTTGGAAATGTCCAAAGAGCAACTGACCCGCCGGGTCATTTCCAGCGCAGCCAAAATTGACAGTTCTAAGCTACGGCTAGGAACTTTGGACAACAAAGACTGGGACGAATTGCTCCGGGTCTGGCGGACAAATCTGCGGAATTTGGATTTTTACATTGACGATACCCCCGGCATTAACGCACTGGAAATGAAGTCTAAACTTCGACGGGTAAAAAATTTAGGTTTGGTTGTTATTGATTATCTGCAATTGATGAATTCCTCCCGTCGCATTGACAACCGGGTACAAGAAATTTCTGAAATTACCCGGTCCTTGAAGCTGATGGCAAAAGAACTGAACGTACCGGTCATTTTGCTTTCCCAGCTGTCTCGAAGCATTGAATCCCGGACAAAAGAAGACAAAACCCCACGTCTCTCTGACCTAAGGGATTCCGGTTCAATCGAACAGGATGCGGACATTGTCATTTTTCTGACCAGACCGGAATATTACGATAAGGAAACCACGCAGAAAAACCTCTGCGAGGTGTATATTGAAAAAAACCGCCACGGGGCTACGGGGAAAATCAGCCTGAACTGGGACGGCCGTTATACGGCATTTACCGCTCGCAGCAAAATCGAGGCTCCCGATGGGTATTAATCTGTCTACCCGTTTGGCTGAAACGGTTAAACAGGAAGACTTGGATAAAAATTGCACCGGACTGCTTTTAGCCGTCTCAGGCGGTCCAGATTCCATGGCGATGCTCCACTGTTATAAGATTTTACATCCAGCCTATCCCCTATTTGCCGCCTGCGCAGATCATGGACTGCGTCCCGGCTCGGCTCAGGAAGCGGAACTGGTAAAAGATATCTGTCAGCAATGGAATATTCCGTTTTACAGCGAAATATTGCCAGTCCGTCAAACTCTCCCCCGGGGAACTTCGTTAGAAGAACACTGTCGGACCCTGCGCTACGCCTGGTTGGAAAAGCAAATGCAGCTGCTGAACTGTTCCCATCTGGCAACGGCCCACAATGCCGACGATAACGCCGAAACTGTCCTTCTGCATCTGCTACGGGGAACCGGTCTGTCCGGTCTGCGGGGAATTCTTCCCCGACGCGAAATAAAATCCGGCAATTTGATCCGTCCGCTGATAAATTGCAGCAAAGCGGACATGATAACATACTGTAAAGAACAGGGTATTCCCTATGCGGAAGACGAAAGCAATTGGGACTTAAGGTTTGAACGGAACCGCATTCGCCACAAATTAATTCCTTTTTTAAAAGAGGAATTCAACCCTGCTATAATTCAGGCCCTGCACCGCTGCGCCCGAGCCGTTCGGCAGGACGAGGATTGCCTAGACCGGCAGGCAAAAGACCTGCTTCCCCAAGAAGGTCCCCTAAACGCAGCAATTCTCCGACAGACGCATCCGGCCCTACGCCGCCGGGTTCTTCGGGAATGGTTTCGGATCAATACTGGGATTTCTTTATCTTCTGATCAGACAGAGGAAGCAGATAAGCTGTTTCAGCGTCCCGACGGACAAATGGAACTGTTCCGGAAATACATTCTTTGTATTACCGATGCCCAGCTATTTTTGATTTTAAAAGAAGAACCGCTGCCTCCCACCTGGCTGGAATCGGGGCAACCGTCTCCAGACGGTCGGCTGTGGCTAGAAGAATGCATTCAGACCGACCCTCCGAGTTCAGAAATTCTAACTGGACCGGGGCCGCTGTTGCTTCGCACCCGACGGCCGGGAGATCGAATCCGGACAAACGGCCGGGAACAGGAACTGAAAAAATGTATGAGTGCGCACAAAATTCCTCCGCCCCTCCGGGATCACTTGCTGGTGCTCTGCCGGGAAGACAAAATTCTCTGGGTAGAAGGAATAGGCACTGATCCGCAGGCAATTGCACCCGCCGGAACACGGGGACTGCGAATCTGCCGAAAAAACCAAAGAAGAAGACTGACAATACATAAGGAGGCTCCTACCATGGGAGAGAAAATCAGAACCTTCCTTTCGGAGGAAGAAATTCAAGCGCGAATTGCGGAAATGGGTCGACAGATTACCAAAGATTATCAGGGCAAAAACCTGCTTTTGATTGGAATTTTAAAAGGATCCGTGGTGTTTTTGGCTGATCTGATGCGGCAGATACAGCTTCCGCTGGCAATCGACTTTATGATTATATCCAGCTATGGAAAAGGCACCTCGTCCAGTGGAAATGTCAAAATTATTAAGGATTTGGACCTAAACATTTCCGATTACGATCTGCTGATTGCAGAAGATATTCTAGACAGCGGCTATACCTTGTCCAAGGTTATCGAAATGTTCCGGACCCGGAATCCCCGTTCTTTGCGGGTAGCCGCACTGTTAGACAAACCGGACCGCCGAGTTGCCCCAGTAGAACTGGATTATAGGGGATTTACTATTCCCGATGAGTTTGTGGTAGGATGTGGCCTAGACTATAACCAAAAATACCGGAACCTGCCCTATGTAGGTGTCCTCGAATTTACAAAAGATTAACGGCAAGGAGTGGATTTTTTGAAAAATATGAAAGGTCTGAAAAGTTTTCTGTTTTACGGTGCATTTCTGGTCGTATTGTTAATTGTGGTTAGCACCATTTTTAATCATTACGGCAATGAATCCCTGAAATATTCGGAACTGATCGACTATTTTAAAAACGAACAGGTCAAATATTTTGAAATTGAAGGAGATGTGTTGACCTTCCAATTGGCAGGCGAAGAACAACTTCAATCGGAAAAATTTACACTGTTCAGTACCAGTAGGTTTTTGGACCAGATTCAGCCTTATGTGGATTCGGCCATAGAACACGGCGTCATGGAAAATTATGACGTACAGCCCCCCGCATCCATTCCGGCCTGGGTATCCTATATTCCCTATATTCTTTTCTTTGCCGTTATTCTTTTCTTCGGCTTTTTCCTAATTAATCAGATGAACGCCGCCAATGGCGGTGGCCGGGCCATGAATTTTGCCCGGGCAAAGCTGCGGATTGGAGATCCGAACAAGAAAAAGATCCGCTTTTCCGACGTAGCTGGCGCTGATGAAGAAAAGGAAGAACTGAAAGAAGTTGTGGAATTTCTTAAAAACCCCAAGCAATTCACTGACCTGGGTGCCCGGATTCCTCGGGGAATCCTGATGGTGGGTCCTCCCGGCACCGGCAAAACTTATATGGCAAAAGCGACCGCCGGCGAAGCCGATGTTCCTTTCTTCAGCATTTCCGGCTCCGACTTTGTAGAGCTTTATGTCGGCGTAGGTGCTTCCCGCGTCCGGGACACCTTTGAGCAGGCTAAGAAAAATGCACCCTGTATCGTTTTTATCGACGAAATTGATGCGGTAGGCCGTCAAAGAGGTGCTGGACTGGGTGGAGGGAATGACGAACGGGAACAAACGCTAAATCAGCTGCTGGTAGAAATGGACGGCTTTGAGGAAAACGAAGGCGTCATTGTCATTGCAGCCACAAACCGGCCTGACGTTTTGGATAGCGCTCTGCTGCGGCCAGGACGGTTTGACCGTCAGATTGTAATCCATCTGCCCGATGTTAAAGCCAGAGAAGAAATTTTGAAAATCCACGCAAAAAACAAACCCCTCAATGAGGATGTAAATCTGGAAAACGTCGCAAAACTAACTGCGGGCTTTGCTCCGGCTGACCTGGAAAATCTGTTGAACGAAGCTGCTCTGCTCACCGCCCGGGAAGGTCACGACAAAGTGGGAATGGCCCAAATTACCGACGCAATTATGAAGGTTTCCTTGGGTGTGGAGAAAAAATCCCGGATTATTTCCGACAAGGAAAAGAAACTGACCGCCTATCACGAAGCGGGCCACGCCATTGTTACCGCATTTCTCAACGGAGAGTCGGAAGTCAATGAAATTTCCATTATTCCCCGGGGGATGGCCGGTGGATATACAGCATATCTGCCCAAAGAAAACAAAAGCTATATGTCTAAAAACGAAATGCTCGAACGGATCGCATCAGCCTTGGGCGGCCGAGCTGCAGAAGAACTTTGCCTGGACGATATTTCCACCGGCGCCTCTGGGGACATTGAACAGGCTACCGACATTGCTCGTCGCATGGTTACCCGCTACGGCATGAGTGATCGTCTGGGAACCATTTTGTTTGGTTCAGGCCACGATGAGGTTTTCCTGGGCCGCGACTTCACCTCTGAGCAAAAGAATTACTCAGAACAGACTGCAGCCGCGATTGATAGTGAAATTAAGCGGATTATTGACACCCAGTATCAACGAACCCGACAAATCCTGACTGACTCCATGAGCAAGCTTCATCAGATTGCCCAGCATTTGTTGGAAAAGGAAAAGTTGACCGGGGAAGAATTTCGTGCGATTATGGCACAATAACAGAAGGCTGCAGAAAGGAGATCCTTCGTGACATTCTGGGAACTTCCATTCCGGCGCAGGGGACTTCCGGTAGGCAGCGTACCTTTTGCTCAGGTATCCCTGCGTCCAGCCGAAGGTATGCAGACGGTTCTCATAACCTATCTTTCCTATTATTTTGAACGGAGACCGGGACAGAATCTGGCCCGGTTTGCGGCATTGCCAGATTATCATTTGGTATTTGGAACTCTGCTGCGGGAAATCGCAGCGGAACTGAAAGCCACTTTTCCAACGCTTCAATTTGCCTCGTATACCGATAATTCTCCGGTCAATGAGCGGCTTGCCGCCATACAGGCGGGTCTTGCCTTCCAAGGGAAAAACGGCCTATGCATTACGGCGCAGGGGTCTTTTGTGTTTTTAGGAGAAATTCTTACCGACGGCAAAGACCCGGGACTGTCGGCCAGTTTTTCCGGTACCTGTGGCAATTGCAGACGATGCATAGACAACTGCCCCACCGGAGCATTGCAGAAAGAGGGATTGTTGACCCACCGATGCCTGTCCGCCCTGACCCAAAAAAAAGGCGAGTTGACACGTCAAGAAGCGGACGCTATTCGGAACAGCGGCTGCGCATGGGGATGCGATCGTTGTCAGGACTGCTGCCCTTACAACAGACATTTGCCGGAATCGGACCTAGCATCCCATCCTGGGCTCCACCCCCGGATTACCGGTGCAGAACTCGCAGGGCTAAGCAATCGGGAATTTCGAGAGCGGTACGGAGACAGAGCCTTTGCTTGGAGGGGAAAAGCGACACTGGAACGAAATTTACGTCTGACAGAATCGGAATAACCTACATAAGAAAGGATTTTTTCTATGACCAAACGACAAAGAGCAAGAAAACGCCGGCAGAAGCAGACGGCTTTGTTTTTGATTCTTTTTCTGGGAGCAGCGACTATCGTGACGATTGTTTTCTTTTCCTCCCACCCCACCGGTGAAATACCCGACAATACCGATTCCAACAAAACCGAAGGAACAACTGACACTGCCTCAGAAGAGAATTCTACCGACACCGGGTTTCCTACAGACACAGATACTGAAACAGAGTCTGAAACCACAAATACCGAGGAGGTCCGCTTTGATCCGAAACACTGGACCATGGTACTTGCTAATTACGCAAACCCTCTGCCGGAAAACTGGACGGTGGACGTGGAAAAAGTTCAGGGAAAATATGAAATGGATGTCCGGTGCGCGGCTGCCATGCGGCAAATGATTGCCGATGCGAAAGCTGACGGCATTACGCTTCAGCTTTGCTCCGCCTATCGGGACATCGATACCCAAAAGCGGCTGTTTACAAATAAGGTAAATGAGTATCTTAACCGGGGATACTCCCAAGAAGAAGCAGAAGAAATTACAGCGACGATTATTGCCGTTCCCGGAACCTCAGAACATCATACCGGTCTCGCCGCCGACATTGTTACCCCCTCTTATCAGAATCTGAACGCGGGTTTCGACAAAACTGATGCTTACGCCTGGTTGAGCAAAAACTGCTACAAATATGGCTTTGTACTTCGGTATCCTGAAGATAAGCAGGATATTACCAAAATCATTTATGAGCCCTGGCACTATCGATATGTCGGACTGGAAGCCGCACAGATTATCTGGGAAAACGGATATTGCCTGGAAGAATTTTTGGAGATATACTGCAATTGAGTCAATGGAAAACGATCTTTTTCACTGCCTGATCCAACAGACCAATGTTTGGGAAGAACCAGTTTTTCTGACGCTGCTGCGGCAGGAAGACGCGCATTTTCTTTGGGAAGGCACCGGCGATCTCCAGGTTGTTCGTTTGGAACCTTGGGGACCTTATACGGAAACACAAACAGAAGAAATGGTTGCCCGTGCATTGAACAGACAAGCCGCCCGCCAAAGCGTGGAATGGACTATTTGGGATAAAACCGGTCCACGGGGCCTCATTCACCTGAATCACCTGAATTTCTTCGACCGGACCGCAGAAATCGGCTACTGGCTGGCACGGACCGCTTGGGGACAAGGATATGCCACAGCTGCGGTTCGGGCCGTGTGCTGTTTTGCCCAAAGAGCAGGCTTCCGGCAAATAGAGGCAATTTGTCATCCAGAAAACGCACCGTCTCATCGGGTTTTGGAAAAAAATCAGTTTTTCCCCTCCGGCCGCCGGAAAGACTATATTTGTCTGGAAGAGAAAACATGGGACGGATTGCTGTTTTGCCGGAATTTTTTTACCGTTGATTTCCCATAATTCTCTTACAAAAGCTACAAATCATCTCCAAACAAATTGAATATAATAAAAACAAGGTCAGGGAGTTGTATTTTCCCTCTCCGTTGTTTTCCCTGATCGGGCTCACGTGAAGTCCCGCGTTCCGTTTTTTTGCGCAATTACTTTACGGCGACGCGGGAGCTTCCGACAAACTACAAAAAAATTTCATTTTACCGAAAGAAGGCATTTTATCATGGATGAATTGAACCGAAACGAAGTTTCCGAATCCGCGAATGTAACACTGGAAGGAATTTCTCCCACTTCATCTGTACAGACACCAAGTCCACGCCCCGAGGAAGCTCAATCTTCGCCGAAAAAGAAGCGGAACGGAGTTTGGTTTGCCGTTGCTGCAATTCTTTTGGCACTGTGTACTGCAACCGCCTTTCTGGCTGGCTACTGGGCGAACGCAGGAACCACGGTATTTGAAATTCCCCGTAACGGATCTCCCACTTATGCGGTGGCAACACCTACAGAAGGGGAAGAAATGACAGCGGCGCAGGTCATTGAAAAGGTTACGCCCAGCGTAGTGGTAATTAAAGTTTCCATTACAGATTCGGCCTCCGGAAGAATAGGAACCGGTTTTGGAACCGGAATCATATACACAGACAATGGTTATATTTTGACCAATGCCCATGTTATTGAAGATGCAAACAATATTACCGTCCAAACCTATGACGAAAAAACGTACCGGGCAAACATCATCGGATACGATACGACTTCTGATGTAGCTGTTCTGAAAATTGACGCAACGGACCTGACACCGGCCGTTTTCGGCGACTCCTCTACTCTGGTGCCAGGTGCGGAAGTAATTGCAATTGGCACACCCTATTCCTTAAATCTGTCCTACACCTCGACGAAAGGAATTGTTTCCGCTATTCGGAATAACTTTTCTTTCCCCGAATTGAACACAGCTCTGGACCTAATTCAGCACGACGCTGCCATCAACTCCGGAAATTCCGGCGGCCCGCTGTTGAATATGTACGGACAGGTCATTGGAATCAACTCCATTAAAATTTCCGGAACCTATGAAAATCTGGGTTTTGCACTGCAAATTAACACTGTAATTCCCTTGATGGAACAGCTTATGAACACAGGAACCGTCTCCCGCCCGGCCATTGGAATTCAGGGAAGCACAGAATCCAATTTAGGCGGCGTGCTCGTAGCCAATGTTATTTCTGGCGGTGCCGCCGATCAAGCGGGTTTGCAAGCCGGCGACCTGATTACCAAAATGGATGGCACCCGAATCAACTCCATTGAAGAACTCAAGAAAATGCTAGGAGAAAAGAAAGTAGGAGATCAAATTACACTTACCGTTATTCGTGACGGTGAAATCATGGACTTCCAATTGACATTACAGCAATCCTAAAAAATAGCATTTGAATTTGTGGTATTATAAAAACTTTAGCTGTGAAAACTCTTGCTGTAGATTAAGCCCCCCAATCAACAATGCTTTCTGACTGGTATCCGAATTTTCTGTAGAAATATAAAACAATACAAGCTGTAAGTAAATATTATAATCTTTGAGAGCGAAAGCACTTCTGCTTTCGCTCTCTTATCTGCCACATAAGCAAGAGCCCCATTATTACTACTTGTCGACAGCGGGCGAAACCCGTTCATTTTGACCGTTGAAAAGGGTAGATGGTGCTGCTTATTCATTAAAAGCAAAGCAATGATAGAAAAAATTCATATATGGGCGCTTGTAATATAAACATACAAATTAACAAATTCCGATTTTAACAAGTTAAGTCAATTGGCAACTGGTATTATGACAATGGGGATCTCAGGAGCGGGAAAAACGATACTTGGCAAATTGGTAGCAAATAAATTAGGCTATACTTTTGTGAATAATATATTTGGCGAAAGATACAGAAATTCCTTTTTATAATGGATCTCAAAACTAAAAAAATCGGCCGCTTAATGGAGGTAATATCGACCTGTAACCACTTCGTAACGGCTGATTCTATGAATTCATTTCATGAACATTTTAACCTAGTTTCCATTTACATATGGATGCACAAATTCGCAGGAAGCGTGTTCATAATTTTGAATTGGATTTGTTCGGTACGCATATCCTGGAGAGAGGAAACATGTATGCGGAATATCAAAAATTCCTAACCGACATTGCAGGATACGATTTTGGAATCGGCGGTTTGTACATTACAGCAAACATGAACTTTGGATAAAATCTCTTAAAACAAAGTGATTCAATTGGATGATGCATATATGTTAAATAAGTGATTTTACGGAGAGGGTACCCGTTTCTATGTTTGTTACGAAACGCTTACCACCTTTTTCTCCGTTAAAGATTTTCCGAAAGGAGTGGAATAGAAATTACAGTTCAACAACGAATAGCATTTTAAATGCTGTTTGAAATATTACGCTGTTAAAGGTTAGTTGGAAACAAAAAATATAAGTGCCTTGCCATTTGATAATCAAGCCTGCAAAGTCCTTGTTTTCAAGACGGAATCTCTCTACCTATAATATAAAAAATTACAAGCCTTTATGTAAAAACTGTATGCAAGTATTATTATATTTCTCTATAGTACCAAAATGGTGCCCAACTTTACAAAAGTACCTTCTACATAAATACATCAAAAAACGTGGATATATGCGAAAACTTTTATTTTAAGCTGTTTTTTACAGGGTTTCTATAAACACCACAGGAAGTTATAAAGAAATTTTCGTCTATCAACTCAAAAAAGAAGCCGCACAGTTTTACAACCGCGCGGCTTCTTTTTTATTCTTTAGGAGACATAGATTGAATATGTTTGTAAATACTCAACATTTTCCGGTCAATATTCGCCAATTCTTCCGCGCACTCCTGTAACTGTGCCTGCAAATCATCCGGAACATTCAGCGAAGATTTATACCGCAATTGATGCTCCAAACTGGCCCAGATATCCATGGCCTCCGTCCGAAATTGAATCTCTACGGGAACCCGTTCGGTCCGGTCAGACAAAAACACCGGAATCTGAACCACTACATGAAGGCTGCGGTAACCATTGGGTTTTGGATCTTTAATATAATCGGTTTTCCGGAGCAGAAGCACATCGTCCTGGTGCAGCAGCAGCTCTGCAATCCGATATACGTCTGAAATGTAACAGCAGATAACCCGGACCCCCGCAATATCGGTCAGATTTCGCCGGGCGGAGTCAATACTGATATCCCATTCCTTTTTTTTCAGTTTTAAGACAATACTCTGGGGAGATTTCAAACGAGATTCCATGTGATGAATCGGGTTATGGTCATAGCGGTACCGGAATTCCTCATCCAAAATCGTCAGTTTCGTGGTAATTTCCGAAATAGCAGCCTTGTATACCTGCTGCAATTGTAAATATCCGTCCAGATTGGACAAAATCTGTTCTTCCCGCGCCGCCGTGGAAAAGATTTCGGGAAAGGCCTGAATGTGAGAAAATTTCATAACAATTATTTCTTCTTTTTTAGCAGAATAAAGCCTACACAAGCAACAATTACAACCAAAGCACCGCCGCCGATAGCCACCCACATCACCGTACGGTCAGAAAAAGGATTTTCGCTCTGCATCACAGAAGATACTGTGTCAGTTTCCGCGAAACTTCCGGAATCATCGGTTAGGTCCGTGTCCGGCTCGGTTGATTTCGGAACCGACTCTACAAAAGTACGAGCAACCACATAAGGCTGAAGTTCCATCTCCCCCAAAGGATTCTGGGCATAATTCTTCATCTGAAACACAATCCGGTCACTATAAATATAAATAATCATAGCCTGCGCCTCTTTAGGATCCCAGCTTTGCAGCCCGCCAGGATTTGAGGTGGTGTTATAGAACCCCATGGATCCCATATAAGTCAAAATACTGCCGGTATGCTGCATCCGGGAAGCGCCAAGTGCAGTGCTAGTCGTGTCCTTAAGAAGTTCCACCGTATTTTCTTTGACGATCCAATCATCATTTCCGTGAATATGCCCATAGCAATACAGAATATTGGGGTAGGATTTCAGCACAGATGTCATAGCATCCCGAGAGCCGTTTGCCTTGTCAATGGAAGTTAACGGATAATGACAGGTCAGAACAACGGTTGCTTCCTTGCCAATCTCTTTCATCTGTGTTTTTACCCAGTCCAGTTGTGCCGAAAGCAAAACTTGAGATGCTTCCTCAAACACACTGTTGACAACCAGAAATTCTACACCGTTAAAATTATACCGATAGCAAAGCAGATTTTCAAACTCCAACCCCGGTTGATAGTAAGCCGATACAAATTCGCCGTTGTCTTCCAGCATAATGTCGGTATAATTGGCAGAATTGAAAAATTTTCGGGCAGATTCTCCAGCCTCATAGTCATGATTTCCTGCAGTGTACAAAACTAATCCCTTTTCCGTCGCAGCACCCAAGGTATTGCGGAACTGTTCCTTCACCGCTTCCCACTGGGATTCGGTCCAGACCTTCCGGGCGTTGTTGCTGGTTAGATCGCCGCCAGTAACCAACACGTCCGGCTGATCTTCTTTCCAAAGGGCTTCGCAGGTCTTAATCGTGTTGGGACGAATCGGAGGCTTCCAGCTTTGAATACCATAGTCCACATGCAAATCAGACAGACAGGCAATTGTCAGTATCGGTTTCTCGTTGGTTTGGGGAAGATCAATCACCCGGCAGACGGTAAACCGATATCCCACATTTCCGGGAATAAAGGTTTCGGTTTTAGGATCGTAACGCAGGTAGTTCACCCCAGCATCTGTCCGGGAGGAAAAGGTGTAGGAGCTAGAAGACAGTTCTGCCGTCAGATACTGCGCTGTCGGCCCTACCGTCACACCTTGGGCATCTATGGTCAGATATCCGGCGTCACAGCGGAGCGCAACCGTCTTCCCCGACAGTTCCACCGTCCAGCAGAGGGACAGCAAATCAAAAGTCCGATCCTCCTGTCCAGGAATGAACACGCCCCGGGGTGTATGGTTGACAGAACCGGGAGCAAGAGCAACCATGCCATTTCCACCGTCGGCAAGGGCAGCCGACCGGATCATCACTACATATTTTTCGCCGTTTTTCAACTCATTTACAGGCTCCAGCAAAGTAGCCGCATTGGAAACCGGCGCGGCAAAAGCACTGGCTGTTCCCAAGCCAAAAACCATGGCAATCAGCAAAACTCCCCACAAAAGTTTACATTTCTTAGATAACATGTCTATTGTTCTCCTTTTTTATTTTCCAATGGATACAGCAAGCAACACTACTGCATCCGAAGTTTGTATCA
>CALXAO010000092.1 GCA_944386295.1 uncultured Clostridia bacterium
CTCTTCTATGGTAAAATGTGTGTAATGCATACCCTTTCCTTTCTGTTATTTTGTTTTTCGTCAACTCATTATAACATGGATTGGGTATGCATTGCAAGTGTTGCACTTGATAGTATAATTCACCAAATTCAAAAGCGGAAAAGAAACTTACAGTTTCTTTTCCGTTTTTTCAGTTAGCCGTCTGCGGGGTAAATCACACCACACTGGCCGCGATAAAGGTCTACGATCCGAAGCACCTCCACCGAAAGAGCCGGTGTATTGATCCGGGATTCCGTATACCGATTCCGAAGACAGGTCAGAAACTCCCTGATTTCCCCATCCATACCATCGGCTTCCTTTGGAAAGGAAAACACCTCTTCTCCCCCGTTCCGCAGTCGCAGTGCAATCCGGGAAGGCAAATTCCAGCAATCGGCGCTAATCGTCCCCTCTTCTCCCTGAATCTCACAGGATAAATCGGTATCTGAGATTTTGGAGCAATTCAAGGTAGCAATAAAATCAGGATAACGCAGAATCACCGTTCCAGCTCCGTCCACACCGCCAGGGATCAAAATGGCAGAACCGGTAACCTGACTGGGCGGACCAAACAGCATCAGAACCGGATAAATACAGTAAATCCCCAAATCCATCATTGCGCCGTTGGAAAACTCTGCCTGAAACGTATTGACCGATTCTCCCCGTTTATGAGCATCATACCGGGACGAATATTTGGAAAAGGTGCCGAACACATTCCGAACCGGTCCGATCCTTGGCAACAACCGACGTATCTGTTCCAGTCCGGGTAGAAAAGCAGATTTATAGGCTTCCATCAGAAGAACCTCCCGCTCCTTTGCTACCCGGTACATAATTTGAGCCTGTTGGGCATTGGAAGCTATAGGCTTCTCACATAAGACCGGAATATTCCGCTCCAAAAAAAACAGCGTCTGCCGGAAATGCAATGCATTGGGCGAGGCAAGGTAGACGGCGTCCGAAACCTTAGCTAACTGCTCCAGGTCAGAACAAGCGTAAGCGGCTCCGTGCTTTTCCGCAAAAGCGCGGGCCTTTTGCGGATCCCGGGAACACACGCCCGAAAGACATACCTCCGGGAACCGCGCAAGGGTACGCAAAAAAGCTTCCGTAATCCAGCTAGTACCTACAGTACCGAATCGTATCATTAATAATACCATCCTTTTTCCTGAATTTTTTCAGGCGTTTTCTTCTTCCGACTGTTGAACATCTTCCGCCAAAGAAAACTCCGATTCTGCTCTTTGCTGCTCTTTCATCCGGCAAACCATAGGGTTAGTCAGAACCAAAAACAAAGCACTGGCCAGCGTAAAAACCACCGTCTGAATCATCAGTGAATCGCTACACAGGGCGCTGAGCAAACCAAACCCCGCGCCAAGAGAAAGCCACAGGGTGCGAAGATTCTCGGTAACAGCTTCGACGACGGCAAAGACAAGCAGGACTAGCAGCCAGAGCAACGGCGGGTCGGTAATCCATTGTTCCATCCCGGAAGTATCCCCTTCCATCAAGTCGTTCTCATTCCACTATATGCTGAACGGACAAGAAGAATGCTTTTATTTTAACACAGTTTTCTTCCATTGTCAAGCAACATTGCGGCAGGGACCATTTGAAGAAATTTTTCATATGATGGAACGAGCCGCCTGGCTGAGACCGGACGGCTGAATGAAGAAAAGGGAGCGTATCCCAATGAGTATAAAATGTATTTTGGTCCGTTCGGTCACCTATGCACAGAAATCCATGGATCTGCTGGAGAGAAAAGGGATAACCGCCCGCATTTCAAAGCAGACGGCTGACCCGAAATACGGGTGCAGTTGGTGTGTCAGGGTACGGGAACGGGATCTAAGTCGAGCTCTGGAAATTCTCCGGAGAGAAAATATCCGGCTGACCGGTGATATCTATGATTTACCTTGACCATGCAGCTTCTTCCTTTCCTAAACCAAAGCAGGTTATTCGGGCAGTTTGTCAAAATCTGGAAAGAAACACAGCCAATCCTGGCAGAAGCGGCCATCGGATGTCTTTGCAGGCGGCAGAAGCTGTTTATCAAGTTCGGCAGCGACTGGCAGATTTTTTTGGGACGCAGCCCGAATTGGTACTGTTTTGCGCTAATGCCACAGATGCAATTAACAAAGCCTTTAAGGGATTGCTAAACCCGGGAGATCATGTGATTATTTCCGACTTGGAACACAACGCTGTTCTCCGTCCTCTAAACGAATTAAAAAAGCAAGGCGTGGACGTCTCGATTGTAGTGACAGAACCGGAGGAAAATCGGACAATAGGAAACGTACTCCGGCTGATTCGTCCTCAAACCCGGCTGGTTTTTTGTACCCATGCATCTAATGTTACAGGCAGGGTGCTTCCCCTTTACCGTCTGGGGAAAGAGTGCCGGGCCCGGGGGATCCTGTTTGGCGCAGATGTGTCTCAGTCGGCAGGGCACCTTCCCTGTCGTCTGGAAGACCTATCTGCCGATTTTCTGTGCTGTCCGGGACACAAAGGTCTGTTGGGTCCACAAGGAACCGGCTGCCTAGTTTTGATCCGCCCGTTGGAAATGAAATCTCTTATTCAGGGCGGCACTGGCGGTGACTCTCTGCTGGAAACACAACCGGAATTTTATCCGGAGGGTTATGAAAGCGGAACCTTGAACACTCCGGGAATTTTGGGACTGGGAGAAGGCGTCCGCTTTGTACAGATGCACGGAGAACAACTGCGCAGACAGGGAGAAGCCCTATATCAAGACGCTTACCGGAAACTGAAAGAAATTCGTGGAATACAGCTGTACTCTCCAGAACACTGCGGCGTACCTGTCCTGTCCTTTTCGTTTAGAAACTTCCCCTCAGAAGAAGTCACGGCGTTTTTGGACCGGAACGGCATCTGTGTTCGGGGCGGATTTCACTGTGCGGCACTGACACACCGGAAACTGAACACCGACAGACACGGGCTAGTTCGCGCCAGCTTCGGCTTTGGGAACCGAGCGGAAGATGTCCAAAAATTAGCATATTGTTTAAAAAATTATTAATTTTTGCATTCCCCACTTGATTCTGATATCATTTACTGTTATAATAATATAGAATACTATTAACAAACATCCGCAGCAGTAAAAAGTAAGGAAAGAGAGAACCCGTATGAGCGAATTTTTTCGGAATATCGGAATATTTATCCAAACAACGGTCAGTGATTTTATGTTCAAGGATCTACTGGATATCGCGTTTGTTTCCATTATTGCATATTTCGTTTTAAAGTTCATCCGGGATACTCGAGCCGCTCAACTGCTGCGGGGAATTGTTCTGGTCCTTCTTTTATGGCAGGTCGCATCACTGTTTAAGTTGCAAGCCACACAGTATATTTTGAACAGCACGCTGGAATTTGGAATTTTGGCCGTCCTGATCGTATTCCAGCCGGAACTTCGGGCCGTTCTGGAACGTATCGGCAGAAAAGGAACCATTGGAAAGATTCCTCTTCTGCCCCATGACGAGTCAGACTATGAAACACAGATGGTAAAAAACATTACAGCCATTCAGGATGCGGTGTCGGACATGTCCGCAACGAAAACCGGCGCACTTATTGTAATTGAGCGGGAAACTAAACTGGGAGAAATTATGGACACCGGCACCCGTGTAGACGCGGCTATCGTTACGGAAGTAATCACAAATATTTTTTATCCCAAAGCCCCCCTCCATGACGGCGCCATGATTATTCGAGATAACCGGATTGCGGCCGCTGGATGTTTTCTTCCGTTGACAACAAAACAAGTAGACAACGGACTGGGGACCCGGCATCGAGCCGGAATCGGCGTTAGTGAAATTTCTGACGCCTTGGTAATTCTAGTCTCGGAAGAAACCGGAATTATTTCTCTGGCACAGGATGGAAAGCTTCAGCGACGACTGACGCCAGACGCTTTGACCGGAATTTTGAAAAAAAATTTGCTGAAACACGACGAAGAAGGAAAAAAGAGTTTTCTTTCCCATTTATGGAAGGGGCGTAAAAAATGAATCGAAAACAAACCTTTTCCAAAATCTATGAATTCTTCAATAAAATTCTGAAAAACAATACGTTTTTAAAATTTTTTTCGGTGTTCCTAGCTATCATTGCGTGGATGTATATCCTGTATGTGGTCGATCCAAAAAACGAAGCACACTTTGACCGAGTCCCGGTTAATCTTTCCTTTGAAGGATCTGTTCCGGACAGAAATGGTTATATGTATCTGATGACAGACACCAATTTAACGGTTAACGTTACGGTATCCGGCCCAAGATCCAAACTGTTGAATTTGTCGGCGGATGCGCTGTCGGTATCGCTGGATATGAATTCGGTAGTCTCTCCAGGAACCTACGGAATCAACGTTATCGTCAATGTATCCGATGACGAAATTACTGTAACTGACGTATATCCGAAAACTTTTACGATTGAATTTACCCGCAAGATCACCCGGACATTTCCAATTAATGTTGTGTCCACGGGCACACTCCCCGAGGGTTATACGTTGCAGGGACAGAAGGTTTCCCCAGCGACCGTTCAGGTAACAGGGCCCAGTGAAACGGTCCTGTCCATTCAGCAGGTCAACCTGACCGTATCTCTGACAAACCGGAAAGAGAATCTGACTGAAATGCTTCCGTTGACATTTCTCAATGAAGCCGGGGAAAATGTGGACCGGAGATATTTAACGATATCGGACACCGAGGCAGAAGCATCGTTAGACATTGTTTATCAGAAACAGCTATCGCTGTTGCCTACACTAACCAATCAATTCGGTGGAGATGAACGCGCCTATATCAGTACAGAACTGTCGCAACAAACAGTTACCGCTACAGGACCGGAACATATTCTTTCGGCACTGGAATCGATTCGTCTGCCGGAAATTGATACTTCACAGATTTACACGTCCCAGGACTTGACCTTGACAATTCCTTCGATAGAAGGAATTACCTTTGACACCAATGAAGTTACAGTTCGGATTACAGTCCGGGACGACACAGAAGTCACTACCCTGCGCTACAGTCAGGCGGAAATCCGGAAGTTTATTTTCCTGAATGCACCAAGTGGAACTACGCCGATAGCAACCTCAGAATCTTTGCTGGTACAAATTCGGACAACCAAAGAAAACGCGGCACTTGTCACAAAAGAGAATGTAAACTGTTTGATTGATCTTTCTGCACCAAATGCGGACGGGTCCTATCCTCTGATTGTATCCTCCTCTGCCATTCCGTCTTTCGGAGTACTGGGAGAATACTCTTTGAAAGTTGTGATGGGCTGATATGCTGCAAATTTTCAGCAGCATCACCCTTCCCTTGGAGGCACCGGAGCAGGAGGCTATAGAACAAGTCCGCAAACAGCTTCAACTGCCTCCCGGAACCCCGGCAAGTATTTACAGAAGGTCAATTGATGCCCGAAAAACTCCTCGCTTTGTTTATTCAATCGTCTTTGATACAGAACTGCAAAGGGACGAGCTCCGGCCTTTTCCTCACTATGAGTTTCCTCCACCGGTCCAAACCGAACGGCAGCCCTTGATTGCGGGATTTGGACCTGCAGGACTATTTTGCGCCTGGCTGCTGGCTCGTTGCGGCATGAAACCCATTGTTCTGGAACGGGGAGATCCGGTAGAAACCCGGACAAACGCAGTACAAAAATTTTGGAACGACGGATTTTTGGATCCGGAATCCAACGTGCAATTCGGAGAAGGAGGAGCTGGAACTTTTTCAGACGGAAAGCTGACGACACGCATTCATGACCCCCGATGCCGAAAAATTCTAGAGACCTTTGTAGAATTTGGTGCGCCCCGGGAAATTCTTTTCCTGGCCAAGCCCCATATCGGAACAGACCGGTTGCGGAAAGTCATCCGGAATCTAAGGGAAGATATTCTTTTCCACGGGGGGAAAATTCGCTTCCGAACCTGCCTGACCGGACTGAACATACAAAACGGAAAGCTCCAAGCAGTATTTCTCAACGGGCTGAGAACTCCAGCGGATCTTCTGGTTCTAGCCACTGGCAACGGCGCTGTGGATACCTACCAAATGCTGCTGGGACAGCCGTTACAGATAGAAACAAAGCCTTTTTCGGTAGGATTTCGCATAGAACACCGACAGGAACAAATAGACCGTGCCATTTACGGAGCCAGTGCTGGACATCCAGCTCTTCCACCGGCAGAATATAATTTTAGTCATGTCACCGATAAAAACCAAGGCAAAGCAGTTTACAGCTTCTGCATGTGCCCGGGAGGACAGGTCGTAAACGCATCTTCCCTGCCCGGACGGTTAATTACCAACGGAATGAGTTGCTTTGCACGAGACGGACAAAACGCAAACGCGGCACTGCTGGCCTCAGTGTACCCGTCATCCCCTCAGGAAGGCCTGGCGTTACAGGAAGCCATAGAGCGCAATGCATATCAGGCCGGGGGAAGATTTTTTGCACCCGTATCCACTGCCCGAGCTTTTCGGAACGGAGAAACACCGACGCGGTTGGGAGGAATCCGTCCCACCTTTTTACCCGGCACAACCCCCTATGAAATCGGAGCGTTGTTTCCTACCCGGATTACTGCCCGACTACAGGAGGGCCTGGCCTTGTTTGAACATCGCATCTGTGCGGAACCGGATGCAGTTTTGACCGGCCCGGAAACCCGAACCTCGGCGCCGTTGCGTATTCGAAGACACCCCGAAAGCCTTTGCGCGGAAGGAGCTGACGGTCTGTATCCCTGTGGAGAAGGTGCTGGATACGCAGGAGGAATTATGAGCTCAGCAGCGGATGGACTGCGGATTGCAGAAACCATTTTGCGAAAAGAAAGGGAACGCCAATGACCATTATCGGACAAGTGGTTTACACCGCCGGAAAGACCGCAAAGGTTCGGACTGCCCGTCCCCAAGCCTGTGAGCACTGTAGCTCGGCCACTTTTTGTAAAGCCTATTCTAAAATTGAAATTACCGCATATAACGAAATTGGTGCTCAGGAAGGCGACTATGTTTCGGTCGAAACCACACAGGACAAAAAAAGTCTTTTGTTGCTGTGCTTTCTATTTCTGACCCCAATAGGAATTTTATTTCTTTCCGCCGGACTATATACCCTGATTCCTGCGGCAGCAGTCGCAGGAATCCCTTTATTTGGACTTTACCTTGTCCTGCTCAAGCAGATCGACAAACACTATAAATCTTCCGCAATCATCCAAGCTCTTGCCCTGCCTCCGAAAGACTGTGGTCAAGAAGATATTCAGAATTGAGGTTTAAAACATATGCTCTATCATCTCGGCATAGATATTGGGTCTACCACGGTAAAATTAGTGGTTATAGACGGAACAGATACGGTTTTGTTTTCCCGATATCGCAGACATCTTTCCGATGTTCGGAACACCATTGCAGATCTAATGAACGAATGCATTGAACAATTTGGAAACATTTCCTGTACCGTTGCTCTGACCGGATCAGGCGGAGTATCCCTGTCAAAGAATTTGCAGCTCCCTTTTTTACAGGAGGTCATTACCGGCAGCGCCGCCATTCGCAGCATTGCACCGCAAACGAACGTAGCCATTGAGCTGGGAGGTGAAGATGCAAAAATTACATATTTTGAAGCAACACCCGAACAGCGTATGAACGGAACTTGCGCCGGGGGAACCGGGGCATTTATCGATCAAATGGCGTCTTTGCTACAGACCGACCCCGCGGGCTTGGATATGCTCGCAGCCGAGCACAAGGTTATCTACCCTATTGCCGCTCGGTGCGGAGTTTTTGCAAAAACAGATATTCAATCCCTCCTCAACGAGGGGGCAGCCCGAGAAGATGTGGCAGCGTCTATTTTCCAGGCTGTGGTTACACAGACGATCAGCGCTTTGGCCTGCGGAAAAGCCATTCGCGGGAACGTAGCTTTTCTAGGGGGACCATTGTATTATCTACCGCAGCTGCGCCGAAGATTTATTGAAACGCTGCGTTTGGAACCGGAACAAGTTATTTTCCCAGAAAACTCCCATTTACTGGTAGCATTTGGGGCCGCTTTGTTGGGAAAGAAAACCGGGGAAACCGATTTGAAAATAGTGTATGAAAAAATCCTTTCTGCCCGAAAACAATCTGAAGAAGAAATTGGCACACTGCCACCTTTATTTGAAACGGAAGAAGATTTGAACCGTTTCCGGGAACGGCATAACCGACACAAGGCAAAAAGGGGCAGTCTTGTCACTTATCGGGGAAAATGCTATTTGGGTGTGGACGCAGGGTCTACCACAACCAAAGCGGTGCTGACCGACGAAGAAGGAACAATTTTATGGTCTTCTTATGGAAGCAATGAGGGAAATCCTCTGAAAAAAGTAGGAGAAATTATCCGAGAGGTTTACACCTTACTACCTACTGGAGCGACCCTGGAATACACCGGAGTAACCGGTTACGGCGAACAAATGCTGAAAACAGCCTATGGGTTTGATATTGGTGAGGTAGAAACCATTGCTCATTATAAAGCGGCAGAATTTTTTCTGGACGGCGTGGATTTTATTATTGACATTGGTGGCCAGGACATGAAATGCATTCGGTTGAAAAACGGTGCAATCAACAATATTATGTTGAATGAGGCATGTTCTTCCGGATGTGGGTCCTTTATTGAAGTGTTTGCAAAATCAATCCATATGTCAGTAGCCGAATTTGCACAGGAAGCATTGAAAGCAAAAGCGCCAACGGACCTGGGATCACGCTGCACAGTTTTTATGAATTCCAAAGTCAAACAAGCCCAAAAAGACGGCGCGTCTGTCGCAGACATTTCTGCCGGACTCTCCTATTCGATCATTAAAAACGCCCTGCAAAAAGTTATTAAAATCCGGGATCCGGAAGAAATGGGCGAAAAAATTATTGTTCAGGGAGGAACCTTTCTTAACGACGCAATTCTACGAGCTTTTGAGTTAATTTCTGGCCGGGAAGCGGTCCGCCCTGATATTGCAGGGCTAATGGGGGCGTTTGGCATGGCGCTGATTGCCAGAGACAGGAAGCGGCAAACCAATGTCTGTGGGTTAATCGGAAAAGAGGAGTTGGAGCAGTTTTCCGCAAAAACGACCATGGTTCGTTGCGGAAAATGTACGAATAACTGTCTTTTGACAGTTGTTCGCTTCCCGTCCGGAAAAACCTTTATTTCCGGCAACCGCTGTGAAAAAGGAGCAGGAACAGAATCCACCCATAAGGAGCTTCCCAATCTGTTCCAATACAAATATGACCGTGTGTTTAATTATACGCCTTTAGAACCGGAACAAGCAAAACGGGGACAAATCGGTATTCCTAGAGTCCTGAACATGTATGAAGACTATCCACTGTGGTTTACCTTTTTTACTAAATTAGGGTATCGGGTGGTGCTTTCCGATCCCAGCACTAAAAAACTGTATGAATCCGGAATTGAATCTATTAGTTCCGAATCTGTATGTTATCCGGCAAAAATTTCCCATGGACACATTGTAAATCTGATTCAAAAAGGAATCCGAACCATTTTCTATCCCTGTATTGTTTACGAACAAAAAGAAATTCAGGCGGCGAACAATCATTATAATTGTCCCATTGTAACCTCTTACCCGGAAGTAATTAAAAATAATGTAGAGCAGCTGCGCGAAAAAGATGTGCAATTTCTCAACCCTTTCCTAGCGCTGGATGATCGGAAAAAGCTAATAAAACGGCTGATTGAGGAATTAGCTTTTCTTCAAATTTCCCCTGCGGAAATTCGGGTAGCGGCCAAAGCAGCTTTTGAGGAACAAGACCGATTCCGCGCAGACATGCGACAAAAAGGAGAGGAAACGCTCGCCTATATCCGCACTCACAATCTACGCGGCATCGTTCTGGCCGGCCGGCCATATCATGTAGACCCGGAAATTAACCACGGGTTGCACAACCTGATTACCGCCGCAGGTATGGCTGTGCTGACCGAGGATTCGGTTTGTCATCTAGCAGACGCCCAGCGTCCCCTTCGGGTCGTTGACCAGTGGGCCTATCATTCTAGACTGTATCAAGCTGCTCAACTAGTGATACAGTCACCGGATTTGGAAATGATTCAATTAAATTCTTTTGGTTGCGGACTGGATGCCATTACCACTGACCAAGTGGAAGAAATGATTGAAAGTGCCGGAAAGATTTATACTGTACTAAAAATTGACGAAGTCAACAATCTGGGGGCTGCCCGGGTGCGGATTCGATCTTTGGTTTCAGCGATTGAAGAGCGGGAAAGAATAAAACGGAACAAAAAAACGGTGGAACCCTCCAAATCCTATGTCCAGAAGAGAATACCGTTCACTGTGGAAATGCGCAAAAAGCATACAATTATTGCGCCGCAAATGTCTCCCATTCATTTTGAAATGCTGGAAGCGGCATTCAACGCCAGCGACTACCGGCTGGTTATGCTGAAACACCCGAAAAAAACGGCAGTAGACGTAGGCCTTAAATACGTACATAATGACGCATGCTATCCATCGATTATTGTGGTGGGACAGCTGATTCAAGCTTTACAGTCCGGACAGTTTGACCTGGCCAATACCTCGGTAATCATTTCCCAGACAGGCGGTGGGTGCCGGGCCACAAATTATATTGGATTTCTTCGCAAAGCCTTACGGGATGCAGGATTTTCGCAAATTCCGGTCATTTCCCTGAACTTTGTGGGATTGGAAAAAAATCCTGGCTTTAAAATCACCCTTCCCCTAATGAACCGAATTATTTTGGGCGTAATATACGGAGATCTGATTTCCCGGCTCACACTGGCCGTCCGACCTTATGAACTCAACCCAGGAGAAACAAATGCGCTGTACAACAAATGGGTCCAACGCTGTCGGCAAGCCGTAGCTGAAGGAAAAAAGAAAGACATGGTACCTCTGGCAGAACAGATGCTGGCGGAATTTGACGCGATTTCAATCCAGAATATCAGAAAACCGAAGGTAGGTATCGTGGGAGAGATTCTGGTACAATACCATCCGTTGGCAAACAATGATATTATCGGACATATCGAACAAGAAGGTGCAGAAGCAGTACTGCCCGATATTATGAATTTCTTCCTGTTTATTGCCTCTCATTCCGGCGTGAAATACCAGCTTCTTTCCGGCAGTTGGTCCCATAAAGTAGCCTTTGATACCGCCATTGATTGGATTAACAGCCAATACCGTAAGCCCATTGCAAACCTGATGAAGCAGTATCCCAGATTTGGCGGTCTTTCAGACATTAACCACCTGGAAGAATTGGCAAAGCCAGTTCTATCTTTGGGAAACATGACAGGTGAGGGATGGTTCTTGACAGCGGAAATGCTTCACTTGATTGAAACCGGTGTTCCGAATATTGTCTGCATTCAGCCCTTTGCCTGCCTTCCAAACCATGTGACAGGAAAAGGAATGATTAAGGAAATCCGCAGACGGCATCCGGAAGCAAATATCGTACCTATTGACTTTGACCCCGGTGCCAGCGAAGTTAACCAGATTAATCGACTGAAACTGATGATGTCGGCGGCAATGCAAAAACTTTATACGGAAGTTCCGATAGAAAATAAAACCGAAAAAAAACCGGCAACAATGTTTTGAAAAAAGAGCGGCAGGAAATGGTAGCCACTTATAAAACAGTAGCAACAACCAACTGAAACGGGGTAGCTGCCATACGGATTGCGACAGAAAGCGGGCAAGAAGCCTTTGACTTCTTGCCCGCTTTTTCTATATCGAGTGGAATGATAGGACCGCATTTTTCCGCTTTCGGGGGATATTGTATTGCCCACCCTGTTTTATACGCTGGCAGAATAAACATTATGAAATATCGTTGTTGAATAGCAACGGTTTTGTTCTGTATATTTATTTCAATAAGGTTCTAACTCAAATTGTCCCCGCTTTTTCATCCAACAAAAAATTATAATTGTTAGGACAGAAACAATAATGGCTGTCACAGTAGCATTTATCCAGATTCCAGTCAGCTTCAGCGGGTACAAAAGGATCATCAGAGCCACCGGCACCACAAGGGAGTTCATAATGGATATGACGGAGGCGGGAGCCGGTTTGTCAATGGCGATGAAGAAACTCTGTATTGCAAAGGGGAACCAGCGAAAGAGATTGACCAGGCAATAGAGCCGCAGCGCATTCACAGTCATTGGTAACAGATAGCGGCTTTCCTCTCCTAAGAACAGGGAAACCAATGTTTCCGGCAACAGCTGCATTAGCACCATTCCGCCCACAGATATGATTGCGCTTGCTACAAGGGTACACTTAACAATCCTTTTTACTCTGTCGTCCTGTTTGTTGCCCCAGTTGTAACCGACGGCGGGCTGAAGAGAATCACAGGAGCCGTATAAAAAATATTGTACGAGATCCCCTATATTCAAGAGAATTCCATAAACGGTTACTGCCGCTGTTCCTCCCATTTGAAGCAGGACCCTATTCATCAATATAGAAGTAATCCTTGAAGCCATGTTATTCAGAAAGTTAGGGAATCCGCTGGATACGAATTGTCGAACAATTCTAATACTGAAACGAGGTCTGGAAAACCGCAGCGTTAATTTACCTCTGA
>CALXAO010000093.1 GCA_944386295.1 uncultured Clostridia bacterium
GGCTATCGGCGAAATACATCGGGGGTTTTGCAGCCTCATACCAATTACCGGTTGCACTTCCGAACCGATAATAACAGGGAAGAAGAAAAGAAACGTATCTATGAACAATTTGCGCCGCAGCTGAAAATGAATATGCGTTACGGAGATGAACGGGGCCTTACCCTGGAACGCTGCCGGGGAAAGGATCTGGAACGGGCTGTACATATTTTTTACCGTTTGTTGCTGGAAACCACCGAAAAGAAGGGATTCGGGCACAGAGACGAGAAATATTATCAAAAATTTGCAAGAGAACTTCAAGAATATGTAACTATCTATCTATACCGGTATAACCACCTGAAAGATTTTTCCCATACTGCGGAAACGCTGGAAGTAACGGAAGAACATCTTCAATCTATCCGAGAAGAAATGAAAAATCCGGAAACTTCCCCCCAGAAAAGAGCCCGGTTGGTTCCTAAGGAAAAAGAAATGGTTAAACAAGCGGAAGCCTTAAAAAAACGGGCACCAATTATTGAAAAATACCGTGATGATCCTTATCTTTCAGCATCTTTTTATATCAAAACCGGGAACAAGGCATACAACTTATACGGCGCAAACGCGAACGCCCTGCGGGAGCTGAAATTGAATTCCTCTTACCGGGACATGATTTTCGACAGTATTGATGATGGTCAGGTAGAAACATTTAATATGGGCGGAACTCTTAAGCTAAACACCGAAGATATTCGGGACGATACGCTATACGAACTATACCTGTATAAAAAAAGATACGGCGGAGAATTTGTAGAACTGCCGGGCGAATATTTTCTTATTAATGACTGGAATAAATATCGGCTGTTCCATGAAAAACTAAACTATTTCCGCCGAATGCTATTTCACTTCTAATAACGAAAGGACGGAATCGAACATGATCCAGGTACCCACCATTCACAACGAAGCCAAGGCAGGCGATATTGCCCCGAAAGTCATTCTGCCCGGAGATCCAGTCCGAGCAAAGTTCATCGCTGAAAACTATTTTACTGAAACAAAACATTTTAACGCCGTTCGGGGCGCACTGGGCTACACCGGCTTATACCGGGGGCAAACACTTTCCGTTATGGCATCAGGTATGGGGATGCCTTCTATGGGAATTTATGCACAGGAACTGTTTGAAGGTTACGGCGTAGAAGAAATTTACCGGGTCGGAACCGCAGGGAGCCTCCGGGAAGAAGTGAAGATTCACGATGTGATTTTGGCTGTCTCTGCATCTACAGATTCTAACTTCGCGGCAGCATATCATTTGCCCGGAACAATTGCTCCCACCGCGGATTTTGGACTGATGCAACGGATTGCGGCAACGGCAAAATACCATCAGGTGGAACTGAAAGCAGGAAACATTCTGACTTCCGACCGGTTTTATCAGCCTTGTCTGGAGGACATGAAAGCTTGGGGCGCTATGGGAACCTTGGTCGTAGAAATGGAAACAGCAGCTTTATATCTGGTCGCGGCGCAGACCGGAAAAAAAGCTGTCAGCCTGCTTACAGTAACAGATAACGCACTGACAGGAGAAACTATGCCGCCCAAAGAAAAAGAACGTTCCCTGCGACGAATGATCGTCGTTGCTATGAATGCATGATGTTTGGAATAATTACCTCTCTAGATCTTCAGATTCTGGACTGGATTCAGGCGCATCTGAGAAACGACGTTTTTGACATCGTCTTTACTCTGATTACCCATCTAGGAGATGGGGGGCTATTCTGGATCGCACTAGCCCTGATTCTAATTTGCACCAAAAAGTACCGCAGAGCAGGTATCTGCATGGGTATTGCCCTGATTTGCGGAGTTCTTGTAGGAAATCTTACTTTGAAACCCCTGATCGGACGCATTCGCCCCTTTGACCTTCGCCCAACAGATTTGCTGATTTCGCCTCCCAGTGATTTTTCTTTCCCTTCCGGTCACACATTGGCTTCCTTTGGCGGGGCAACCGCACTGTATCGTAATCATCCCAAGGGCGGGGTTCCTGCATTGGTCCTGGCAGTCTTAATTGCCTTTTCCCGTCTGTATCTGTACGTTCATTATCCTACCGACATCCTTGCAGGATTGGTGCTTGGCATATGTTTCGGACTTCTCTCGCCTGCCATCCTGCGCAAAGCGGAAGTGCTGGTTCAGCGCATTCAAAAGAAAACAGAACTGTAAAGTATCTGCGGATTGCCAGTCGGCAATCCGCAGATACTCTTTTCAGTCTATTTTTGGAAGACCAATTCTGGCTTTTTCCAATTCCTCATCGGTTGGAATATAATCACTCATAACTCCATCATGGAATTTCTCGTAAGCTACCATGTCAAAATATCCTGTACCAGTCAGACCAAACAAAATAGTCTTCCCTTCCCCTGTTTCCTTGCACCTTAACGCTTCGTCAATGGCAACGCGGATCGCATGGGAGCTTTCAGGCGCAGGGAGAATGCCCTCCACACGGGCAAAATATTCCGCCGCCTCAAATACCTCGGTCTGCTTTACTGAAACAGCCTCCATCTGTCCGTCTGCATAGAGCTGCGACAGCACCGAACTCATCCCATGATAACGCAATCCTCCGGCATGATTGGCAGAAGGAATAAAACCGCTACCCAATGTGTACATCTTCGCCAAAGGACAAACCATTCCAGTATCACAGAAATCATACGCAAACACCCCCCGGGTAAAGCTGGGACAGGAGGCCGGCTCCACAGCAATAAAGCGATAATCGGCCTCGCCCCGGAGCTGCTCGCCCATAAAGGGAGCAATCAATCCGCCCAGGTTAGAGCCTCCGCCAGCACAACCGATAATAATATCCGGTTTTATACCGTATTTGTCCATTGCAATTTTGGATTCCAGGCCGATTACAGACTGATGCAACAACACCTGATTGAGCACACTTCCCAAAACATAGCGGTAGCCTTCGCTGTGAAGGGCTTTTTCCACTGCTTCGGAAATGGCACAGCCCAAACTTCCAGTGGTCCCAGGATGCTCCGCAAGAATTTTTCGACCGACCTCGGTCTCCATAGAGGGAGAAGGTGTTACTGAAGCACCGTAAGTGCGCATCACTTCCCGCCGGAAAGGCTTCTGCTCATAGGAACATTTGACCATATAAACTTTGCAATCCAATCCAAAATAGGAACAGGCCATGGAAAGGGCAGTTCCCCACTGTCCAGCTCCGGTTTCCGTTGTTACGCCCTTCAGCCCCTGTTTCTTTGCGTAATAGGCCTGCGCAATCGCTGAGTTTAGTTTATGGCTCCCGCTGGTATTGTTTCCCTCAAATTTGTAGTAAATCTTTGCAGGCGTTCCCAGTTTTTCCTCCAGACAATAAGCACGAACCAAAGGAGAGGGACGGTACATTTTGTAAAAATTCCGGATATCTTCGGGGATATCAAAATATGCAGTAGTATCATCCAATTCCTGCCGAATCAGCTCGTCACAAAATACGCCAGCCAACTCTTCCGCTTTCATCGGCTGATGGGTACCCGGATTTAACAGAGGAGCCGGCTTATTTTTCATGTCGGCCCGCAGATTATACCAGGCTTTAGGCATCTCCTGTTCTTCAAGATAGATTTTGTAAGGGATTTTTTCGGTTGACATTTTTTCTGTCTCCTTTCTTATTTTTTGGGACAGAAAACAAAAACATCCTGTCCCAGATCACAAATCTGCTGGGACAGGATGTATCTTTACTCCTGCGGTGCCACCCGGCTTGACGTACGTTTATCATACGCCCACTTTACGCATACCAACATATGCAGACCTTTGTTCACGGAGAGTTCTGCTCCGTCTCACATACTAAGCATTGTTCCCGAAAACAAAACCTTTCTGTTTGCCCTCAGAAGTCCATTCGGCTTTATCTTTTTCGCTGCAATCACACTGTCTGCAACTCTCTGAAGAAAAAGGGATAAAACTTACTTACTCTTCCTCAACGGTTTAGCACATTATAGCACATTCAAACGCCGTTGTCAATAGAAAAAATTCGAACTTTTTATGAACCCGCCCCCCTATTTACAGTCTTCAGCGAAGAGTACGTCCGACAGCCTTATGCCACCCATCCAGCAGTTGTTCCCGTCGAGCAGCATCCATTTGACAGTCATAGCTTTTTCCGGTGCGGCACAGGGCTTTCAGCTCCGTTACGTCCTTCCAAAGGCCCACACCCAGCCCAGCCATAAAAGCAGCTCCCTGCGCTGTGGTTTCCGGATTGGACGGACGGTCAATGCGAGCCTCCAAAAGATCCGCCTGGAACTGCATCAGAACATCGCTGCGGGAAGCTCCTCCGTCTACTTTTAAAGTGCGGAAAGAGCGCCCGATATCTTGTGCCATCGCGGAAATCAAATCATAGCTTTGGTAGGCAATGCTTTCCAGCGCGGCCCGCACAATATTGTCCCGAGAGGTTCCCCGGGTCAACCCGGTCAGACACCCACGGGCGTACATATCCCAGTAAGGCGCACCCAACCCGGTAAAAGCAGGAACCAGATAGACACCTCCATTTTCCGCCCGTTCCGAAATCAGGTCGGCTTCCCGTGCGCTGTCAATCAGTCCCAGTTCATCTCGCAGCCATTGCAGAACCGCACCGCCAACAAACACACTGCCCTCCAGAGCATAGACCGGACCTTTGGCGGTCGCCCAGGCAATCGTAGTCAAAAGCCCCCGTTCAGAAAAGACCGGCCGGCTCCCGGTATTCATCATTAAAAAACAGCCGGTTCCATAAGTATTCTTGGCCTCTCCTTCGTCAAAACAGGCCTGCCCAAACAACGCTGCGTGCTGATCTCCAGCAATGCCGCAGACGGGAATAGACCGCCCGAACAATTCAACTTTGGTTTCTCCAAAACACCCCACTGAGGGATAAACCTGAGGAAGCATAGATGCGGGAATCCGGAACAAGTCCAACAATTCCTGGTCCCAGGATAAGGTTTGAATATTAAACAGCAACGTCCGAGCAGCATTGGTGTAATCGGTAGCATGCACCCCGGTCAGATGCCACAGCAAAAAAGTATCCACCGTACCGAAAAGCAGTTCCCCCCGTTGCGCCCGCTCCCGGACACCGGGAACATGATCCAGAATCCAGGCAATTTTCGTAGCGGAAAAATAGGCATCAGCCCGCAATCCGGTTTTCTCCCGGAGAATCCGGCACAGGGCTTCATCCTTTTGCAGTTCCGCACAGACTTCCGCTGTCCGCCGACATTGCCACACAATAGCATTGTATACCGGCTCGCCAGTGTTCCGATCCCAAACCAAAGTGGTTTCCCTCTGATTGGTAATCCCAATCGCTGCCACCTCAGAAGCCTGAATTCCAGCATTTTCCAAAGCCTGCCAGGCTGTGGTCAGTTGGGTATACAAAATTTGATCCGGGTCATGCTCCACCCATCCAGGCTGGGGATAAATCTGCGGAAACTCCAATTGTGCCATACCTCGCACCATACCGTTCCGATCAAATACAATACTCCGGGAAGACGTGGTTCCCTGATCCAAAGCTATCACATACTGTCTGTCCATATAATACCCTCTCTTTCACTCTTTTATTTATACTTCTGACACTGCCCGTACCGAAACTTCTGTCCGGAGACAGCAAAAAAACGGCCAATCCCACCGATGGAACGCCTCCACGCCAGTACCCATAACTTTGAGAAAATCTCCCCCGATCCAATCGCCCCCCAGATACAGAACAGCAAAAGCCAACAAAGTCAGCCCCAAAACGGTTAAAATGCATTTCCTATTCTGTCAGAGAAATTTCAATCCAACGGCCATCTCGAAACACTTCCGCGCGACCGGAAGAAACCTCCCAAGCGTCTAAATACAGGAATTCGGTTACCGCGTTCCCTTTCCGGTCAATGTAACCCCAAAGCCCATCTCGGCAAACAGCGGCATAGCCTTCCGAAAAAGACTCCGCGCCCTGAAACGGACCGAATACTTTGACGCCTCTAGAGGTAATATAATACCAGTCCCCGTTTATAGAAACCGGAAGCAAAGACTCACTATAAAAACGGGCATCATCATACTCAGCTTCCAGGATCCATTCCCCCTGGAGATTGATACAACCGTATTTTCCATTAAATTTCACCACTGCAATGCCATTGCAGAAGGGCTCGGCGTTTTCGTAAACAGGGAATGTCAGCCATTGCAGGTCGGAGGTTTCCGTAAAAGAAAGAGACGCCGCGTCAAAGCGAAGGTATCCCCATTTACCGTCCATGCAAACTGCGCCCACGTGCTGCAAATTAGAGTAACGGTCAATAAAAAAAGTGGAAAAACACCGAACCTCATCAAAAACAACATCAGTCAGAGCTCGGATATTGTTTCCGCTACGCAAAACAACTCGCCAACGGCCGTCAGATTGCTTCTCTCCGAAAGGAACACCCTCTTCCGCCGGACGGACAAAACGATCCGATCGGTATACTATACCGCTCTTAGCCAAAGCCTGTTCCCGCAGCGATAACGTAGCCCCCTTTCCAGAAGAGCTCAGTAGAAAAAATAAAACAACGCCCGCAAGAATCAAACCCAAAATCAGAAGAATTATCCACAGTTGTTTTTTCATCGTCATGTGCCTCTCCATATGATATCTCTAATTTTACCATAAACGAAACAAAATTGCAAGAGAAAAAAACCGATAATTTTTAATAAAAATGAACGTTTTTAATTTTGGCTTGACAAAATCAGTAAAATGGTATATAATAATTTTTGATATTATTTTATGAATTATCAGAGGTGAGCTTTCCTTATGAACGAAAAGGGCGGAATTTCAGTTCAAACCGAACACATTTTCCCTATTATCAAACGTTGGCTCTATTCCGACAAGGAAATCTTTTTGAGGGAATTAGTGTCCAATGCATCCGACGCGGTTACAAAACTGCGGCATTTAATTGCCGTAGGAACAGCGGAACACCAGGATGAAAACTTCCGGATTGATGTTGTTTTGGATCCAGAGGCCAAAACTATTTCGGTTACAGACAATGGCATCGGCATGACGGAAGATGAAATCAGGCAATACATCAATCAGATTGCACTTTCTGGTGCGCTGGATTTTATTCAGAAATACGAAAATGCGTCCACTGACGGCATTATTGGACATTTTGGTCTGGGATTTTATTCAGCGTTCATGGTCGCCGACAAAGTGGAAATTCAAACAAAATCCTACCAGAACAACAGCGCTCCAGTTCACTGGCAGTGTACCGAAGAAGGCGAATTTGAAATTTCTGACGGATGCCGTACCGAAAAAGGAACCCAGGTAATTCTTCATGTCAACGAAGACGAGGCAGAATTTCTTAAACCGGACAAGCTGTCTGCCATTCTGGAAAAATACTGCTCTTTTCTGGCTGTACCGGTCTTTTTCTCGGTACGGGAAGAAGTCAAGGAAGGAGAAGAACCTAAACAGCCTCGGCAAATCAACGAAAACGCTCCGCTGTGGATGAAAGCGCCTTCGGAATGCACTGAAGAAGAATACAAGGAATTTTACAAAAAGGTATTCCACGATTACAAGGAACCATTGTTTTATATTCATCTCAACGCAGATTATCCGCTGAATTTCAAGGGAATTCTTTACTTCCCCAAACTGGGTAACGAATATGAAAATCTAGAGGGAGAAGTTAAGCTTTACTACAACCGAGTTTTTGTTGCAGACAATATTAAAGAAGTCATTCCAGAGTACCTTCTAATGCTCAAGGGCGTTTTGGATTGTCCGGAATTGCCTCTAAACGTCTCCCGTTCTTATTTGCAGAACAGCGGATATGTCAGCAAAATTTCCACCCACATTGTCAAAAAGGTTTGCGACAAGCTGACTGGCCTGTACCGAACCGAACCGGAAACCTACAAAGGCTTCTGGGAAGATATTAAAATTTTTGTGGAATACGGCTGTATGAAGGATGAAAAATTCTTTGACCGAATGAAAGAAGCCATCCTTTTCAAAACTGTAAACGATGAATACCTTACGCTGGAACAGTACAAACAAACCGCTAAAGGAGATAAAGTATTTTACACCTCCAACCCGACCCAGCAAGCGATTTACGTAGAAATGTTCCGCAAACAGCAGATTCCGGTTATTGTCCTGGATAAAATGATTGACTCTCAGTTTATTAGTGTTCTGGAAATGCATGAAAAGGATCTGCACTTCCTGCGGGTAGATGCACCTACAGAAGAAATTAACAATGGAGAAGGCACTGAAAACGAGGAACTGCAGGCACTGTTTGTTCAGGCATCCGGGAAAGACAGCCTGAAGGTCCGGTTAGCACAGATGAAAGACGACAGTGTGCCGGCAATATTAAATATTACCGAACAGTCCCGTCGCATGGCGGAAATGATGGAACTATACGGAATGCGAGGACAAACTGCACCGCTGGAAGAAGTGCTGGTACTCAACGCCGCACATCCCCTAATCGACAAACTGCAAAACCCTGAAACGACATCCGACACCAAAATTGCGGTGGCCGGGCAGATTTACATGCTTGCCCTGCTGAGTCAAAGACAGTTGAACGGTGAGGAACTCAAACAGTTCCTGAACAGCACCTGCCGACTGATGGAACAACTTTAAAACAAAAAAAAGATAGGAGAAAAGAAGTATGAAAACAATTGGTGTACTCACCAGCGGCGGAGACAGTCAGGGAATGAACAATGCCATTCGTGCCGTTGTCCGCACCGCTCTTGCCAACGGAATTCGGGTCATGGGGATCAAAAAAGGATACACGGGCCTAATTACCGGAGAAATCGAAGAAATGACCGCCACGTCTGTTTCGGATATTCTAAATCGGGGAGGAACCTTTCTTCAAACCGCCCGCTGTCCGGAATTTAAAGAGGAAGCCGGCATACTGAAAGCAGTAGAAACCTGTAAAAAGTTTGGCATTGACGGAATTGCCGTCATCGGAGGAGACGGTTCTTTCCGGGGAGCGCGAGACCTGTCCTTGCATGGGATTCCCTGCGTTGCCATGCCAGGTACAATTGACAACGACATTGTGTGCAGTGATTACACCATTGGATTTGACACTGCAGTGAACGTGGTGATAGACATGGTAGACCGTCTGCGAGATACCTGCATGTCCCACGACCGCTGCTCGGTGGTTCAGATTATGGGAAAAAATGCCGGCTGGGTTACGCTGGAATCTTCCATTGCCACAGGTGCTACCTGCACCCTTGTTCCGGAAGTAAAGTTTGACTTTCACAAAGACGTCATTGGACGTATTGAACAGGGGAAAAAGATGGGGAAAAACCATTTTATTGTTCTAGTTTCTGAAGGTATTTTCTTTGATGTGAAAAGTAATGTCAACTATACATACGTCAAGGAAAAAGGATTAAATTCCGCTGAAAAATTTGCAAAAATGATTCAGCAGACTACTGGCGTAGAATCTCGGGAAACAATTCTCGGACACGTGCAGAGAGGAGGCTCTCCCACCTACAGAGACCGGGTCGTCGCAACCGAAATGGGACATTATGCTGCGGAACTGCTTTACAAGGGCATTTCCAATCGTGTAGTCGTCATGAAGGATAATAAAATCATTGACATAGATATTCTGGAAGCGCTACAAATGGAAAAACCCTTTGATATAAAGCGTTACGACATGGCAAATCAAATCAATATCTGATAAAAGAACTGCTCCGAAGAATAGATATTCGGAGCAGTTCTTTTATGACAGAAAAATCAACTTATTTTCCGTTATCGAAATTTTCACCACTAGGCAGAAAGATCTGCGTCAGACGCATATAATGACGGTAAAGTAACCCGAAGCGCTGCCGGTAACGGGGTTTCCAAGGCTTTGCTTTTCCGCAGAAATGAAGTATTGCAGTATTGTCCATTACCCAAGCTCGGTCCGCCTTACCCAAGCTCCGCATCAGATAATTGCTGTAATTGCGAGCATCATAATTCCACAGAGAATCATCCAGTTCCAGAATCCGTTTGCCGTACAATGCATTTAAAATATCCTGGTCCGGCATAACCAGCTCTGCAGCATGTCTGTCAACATAAGAAAAGATGTCTTCCGGAACAACCTCCTCGCGGCATTTTAAAAGGTTCATCAGCAATACACCGGAATTGTAGTAATTTGTTTCCGTACCAAGACGCACTTTATTTATATTGTTAGCCAACTCGGTTTTTCCCGTATGAGCCGCGGCTGCAAACAAATATTGTTTTAAATCCAATTGCCACAAGGGGGCCAAAGAATTGATAATCAGAATATCGGGGTCCAGATACAGAACGCGATCCAATGTTTCAGGCAGTAACTGTGCCGCCAGCAGACGGTAATACATTTCCTGCGGATACTGTTTGGTTACAGGGGCATTTCGAAACAAAGCACTGTCCACCAAAATTGGGAAAAGAGAAAACCCGAAGGCGGCTAAGCCCTGTTCCAAATCTTCAAGTTTTTCTTCGGGAATTTCACGATGAAGAAGATAGACGTTGCAATGTATTCTGGGGTGATTCAAATACAGCGATGTTAAAAGCACACGTAGCTGGGGCAGATAATTCTGATCCAAACTGACCAGGATATTCATTGAATACATCTGTTTTCTCCTTTTTCGGACTGGTTATCGACGGGCAAATGCCGTGGTAATGCTATCAATTCCAAGCAAAACCAGATAAACACCAATAATAATACCGGCGGATAGCAACGCGACAGTTGGATGAAATATCATCAGAAAACCAAGAATAATTCCAATAATATTAATAATCATGGAAAAATAATAAAGTATTTTTCCGGCAGTTATCCGAATTATATTCAAATGGGAAAGCCGGGAAACACAATGGGAAATAAACCAAAGAGGGAAAAGAAGCGATAAAATCCATTTCCCTGCATCTGGATACCCCAACAACATCACCCCAGACATTACACTTAGAACTCCCGACACCAGAGAAACCAAAGGCCCAATTCCCATGCGATGTTCCACTCGGACATAAAACACAATGTCACAAACACCGGTAACCACTGCAATTGCGCCGTAAATAACTACCAGGCCGGTCAAAGTACTTTCGGGACGAAATAAAGTAAATCCCCCAAGAAGAACTAACAGAATACCCAAAATTAATTCCATCCATCCAAATCTGGAATATTTTCTCATTTCTGCACACCTCCCCATTCAAAATTGTCATAAATTCTTCACCAGCAATGATTTTCTTTTCATATAGAAACCAGGCCAACTCATCTAATTTCCGCCGATTTTGAGTCAAAATCTGTTTAGCTTTTCATGCTGTGTCCAACCAGTTCTACCACTTTTTTATCGATTTTTTTTCTGTGTATCTGCGGAGAACAGGCCAACGATGTGTCTCCGCCCAGATACTGATTATGAACCATTCAAGGCCAGCCGAATCGCCTGTTCAATATTATTGGAAGCCCCGGTCGTCACCATTCCACAACCAATCTCCTCTGCTGCCCGTCCCTCTGGTACCGGGGAATAATTGTAATTTTTTGCACTGGCGCCGAATGGTTTTGCAACGCGGCAACAAGAACATAACCGGTTTTATGATAGTCCACCACTTTTTTCTTCCCATCAGATAGAACAACATTTTTCTTTTGATATCCAGCAATTACAACTTCGATACTTTGATCCACCTGCGTTACCGTTTTCCATTCATTTCAAACTGCCCGCAGAGCGGCTTCGTTAATCATATTGGATAATTCCGCACCGGAAGCTCTGAAGGCCATGCGGGCAATGGTACAAATCTACATTGTTTTCGATCTTGATTTTTTGCGTGAACTTTCAGGATTTCCTCCCGTCCTTTTAAATCCGGCAATTCCACCGGCACACGTCGGTTAAAGCTCCAGACCGTGTCAAAACAGTATCCAGAGATTCCAGACGGTTGGTTGCAGCCAGAATAATAACACCGCTGTTTCCCTTAACCCCGTTCATTTCCGTCAACAATTGATTCAGAGTTTGCTCCCGATCGTCGTTTCCGCCCAAAGCGCCGGTGACCAATCGCATCAATTTCTTCAATAAGCACAATACACGGGGCTTTTTCTTTAGCCTGTCGGAATAAATCCCGCACCTTGAAAGCCCCATGCCCACAAACATTTCTTACAAATTCCGAACCGGCAATAAAAAAGAAAGGCACCAATGCTCCCCCCCCGCTATCGCTTTGGCAAGCATCGTTTTTCTGGTTTCCGGAAGACCCACAAGAAGCACCCTCTTAGGCATCGAGGCCCTGACCTTTGTATATTTTTCCGGATTGTGCAAATAGTCCACAATTTCTGCAAGACTTTCTTTAGCCTCGTCTTCCCCTGCCACATCCTGGAACCGAATTCCTTCAGTGGAAAGAACGTAAATCTTCGTATTACTTTTGCCCATGCCAAAAGCCATAGAATTTTTGCCGCCCATCTATTCCATAAGCTTTTGTTCATATACCGTCCCAGCAAAACAAAAATCAGCAACGGCAGTCCAAAGGTTAAAAGTAAACTAAGCAAGGATGAGACAGGCTTTTCAATATTTTTTGCAAATTCAGCCCTAGCGGCATACAGCCGTTCCGTCAATGTAGAATCAATTATAACACCGGTTTTGTAAACTTTTTTATTTTCCTTGTCGGTAAATACGATCTTTGTACTTTCTACCTGAACACTGCCAATCTGTTTTTCCTCGATCATGCGTATAAAGGTCCTTGTAATCCGCTTCAGTAACTCTTCCTTGAGTCTTCAGAGGAGTAACAATAAGATTAAATAGAAAAATAACCAAAAGCACAATTCCGTAATAATAAATCAGCGGTTTTTAGGCGATTTTACTTCCTTCATCTCAATTTCCTTTCTTTTTCCTAAGCCTTTAATGGCCTCCAGAAAAACCAAAAGCTCCAAATTTGCCGCCTGCATGGCAAAATCCAACGCACATTCCGCCAGCAAATCTTTTCTTCTGAGGAAAAAGTTTCCCGAACCTCCAGCGGAATGGGGAAAGAAAACATTCCACCTTATCATAAATTAAAAGGTTTGACACCATAGCTGGTTTGGAAAATTTCAGCCGTTGGCGAAACATTTCTGCTGTTTCACACATTCCCGCCAAAGAGTTTCCAGCTCCGCAAGGACCAACCGACTCACTGTACTGAATTCGTCTATACAGACAACCGACAGCATTATCCAGTTCGCACAGTTTCACAGAAATAATCTCATGAGACATTTCAACAGTCCCTTTCTATTGTTTACAATGTAACCTGAAAAAAAGATTTTGTCAATTGTCATTTTTTTCCCTCTGCATTGACAAAAATGCAGAAAAGTAAAATAGTTTCACATTTCTGCATTTTTGTCAAGGTGAAAATGATGTAAAACCACCAATTGCCATCTAATAAACCCAATGAGCAAACTGTGCCACAGACGTCCAACGACACAAAAGCCCCACAACAGCCTGACTGTGATAGCGCAGAATAAATTTTAATTTCACCCGGCTACAATGCGGATAAAAATGTTTTTTCTTCCGTAAGCTGCTCAAAAAAACAATATACGCATTGAGTCAGCAGCAATTCAAACTCATCCCGGGAATTAGTTCGCATGCTTTTTTACAAAAGAAGCCAAATTGGCAGCAACCAGAAAAATATCGCGAATTTCCCTTTCCGGATCTTCTTCTTTCCACAATATCTTTTACGGTTAAATTCCGAACGTTTTTTTTAGCAAAAGCCGCTGGGCGGATTCCGCTATGAGTTCTTTCATGTCGACCGCCATACAGCTCCCTTTCCGACACATTATAACACATTAATTATACTATATTGTCCATCAATTTGTCAAGTTCAAACGCAAAAATGACACACAAATATCAAATGGACATAAATTTGCCGGAAGAATTTTTCTTCCGGCAAATTGTCTCAATTTTCTTTATCTTCACAGATTTCGCAAAAAGCAGAAGCCGTTTCGGAAAAAAGCCGCCTTGCTCGGGCTAAATCCCCAAGACTAAGCATACCGACCACTTCTCCATTTTCACAAACTGGAAGACGGCGAACCTGTTTCCGCGCCATGAGCCGAGCCGCTTCTACTACCGAATGCTCTGGAGACACGCTGATAATTTTCGAAGACATAATATCACCAGCCGTCAAGACTTCGGCATCACTGCCCTGGGCAACACACCGGAGTGCAATGTCCCGGTCGGTCAGCATTCCGGCCAATTTTCCGCCGGAACAAACTGGAACCGCACCGATACCGTGAAGTTTCATTTGTTCGGCTACTTTTTGAACCGGCTCAGAAACATCGCTGCAAACCACGTTCTTTGCCATAATCTCGCCAACACGCATAAAAATCCCATCCTTTCTTTTGCAGTATTTCCCTGGAAAAGAAGAAAATGCAGCAAAAAAAACTTTTCCCATAAAAAATTATAAAAAATGATCGCTTCTTCCTATTGATTTTTAAAAAAAAGTGTGTTATACTATATATGAAAAGGGAGTTTTTCCCTGAAACATGAAAAGGAGTGGAACGTATATGCAAATTAATTTCAGTGCTAGAAAATGCAATATCCGGGAAGAAACAAAGGCATATGCCGAAAAAAGATTCCGTAAGCTGGAAAAATTTTTTAAAGGAAACTGCACGTTAAACGTTGTTTTCACTCTGGAACGGGAGAATGAATGCCGCGTAGAAGCGACAGCGCTTTATGGCGGGCTGATCTTCCGGGGACAGGAAACTACCCGTGATTTTAAGGAATCGGCGGACAAAGTTACAGACATTTTAATTCGTCAAATCCGGAAACACAAAACAAAGTTAGAAAAACGATTTCGTGATAGCGAGTTTGTATTTGACTTTCCCCAGGAAGATATCCGGGAGGATACTTATGAAATTATCCGAACAAAAAATATTTCCGTTAAGCCAATGGAAACAGAGGAAGCAATCCTACAAATGAATATGCTGGGACACGATTTCTATGTTTTCCGGGAAACGGATAACAAAGTGTGCGTTCTTTACCGCAGAAAAGACGGGAATTACGGACTGATTGAAACCGATTAAGCTGGAAAATTTTCGGGGAGAGTGTATTACTCTCCCCATATTTAAACAAAGGAAGTTTTATGAAAAGATCCAAACGACATCTGACTTTTGCCGGGCATCTAATGGTTGACCTGCTCCTGTTTGCCGCAGCCCTGCTGATTTTTGCTTATTTTCATCATGTCCGTCCCCAGCCCATTCCCGATGAAGGTATATTCATCCCCCCGGTCATTGATACGGAAACGGATTCTACAAACACAGATACCGATTTTCCTACAGATACAGAAAATAAAGATTCTTCTGAGGAAAAAGAACCAACTTGGGCAGAAAAATTTTCGGAAAAGTTTTCCGAAACAGTGAGGAAAACCGAAACTTCTTATCAATCCCCCAATTGTGCAATTTTTGTAGAAAAACATTCGGAATCGATTGGAGGAAGCGAAGTCACCTATTACGTCGCAGATATTTACATCACCGATATCTCCTGCTTCCGCACCGCATTTTCTTCATCTTCGGGCTATGAGCCAGTACTGAACATTGCAGAACGGAACAATGCCATTGTGGCAATTTCCGGAGATTATTACGCTATTCACCGGACAACCAGTGTCATCCGCAACGGACGGCTCTACCGAGAAGGAAACAAAGGTGATGTCTGTGTTCTATATTCCAACGGGGAAATGGATGTTATTGCGAAAAACAGCTTTGACACAGCACAGGTAGTCGCTGCAGGGGCGTATCAGACTTGGGATTTTGGACCGAACCTACTAAACAACGGACAAGCTATCAACGATTTTTCCGACTACAGCTCCATTTCGGGACGAAATCCCCGCACTGCCATTGGCTATTATGAGCCGGGACATTACTGTTTTGTTCTGGTAGACGGACGGCAAAGCGGATATTCTTCCGGCTTGACATTGAGTCAAATGTCAAGCCTGTTTGAAGAACTGGGCTGTAAAGAAGCGTACAATCTGGATGGCGGACAGTCAGCAGTTATGACATTTCAGGGAAAATGGGCCAATCAGCCCTATAAAAATGGGCGGAATGTCAGTGATATTATCTATATTGGAGAACCGGAATCATAAGAAAGGAACGACAGAAAAATGAAACTTTTTTTTCGGATCCTGGCTGACATTACCTTAATTCTTGCAGCCATGATCTTAACCTTTTGGATTATCAATCTGTTCAATCCCTTTATGGAATTTCTGGATAATGAAATTACGCATGGACTGCTACTGCTTTTTTCCATAACTTCGGCCGGAACAGCACTGGCACTGCTCTGGCAGCTGACAAAAAAATAAACAGAGAAACATACTTTCATGTCCCTTTGTTGTTTACGATAACATAGTTTCTGTTTAAAAATTTGTTCCATTTCGCAAGAAAAGAAGCCGATTAAAAAAAATCGGCTTCTTTTCTTTACAATGCTTCTGCCAGCTTTTCCATTTCGGTCAGCAGTGTTTCAAATACTTTTAAAGCAGCGTTAACTGGTTCCGGAGTAACCATATCTACTCCAGCCGCCTTTAGCAGATCAATAGGACTTTGACTGCATCCGGAAGACAGGAAAGTCCGGTAAGCGTCTACTGCAGATTTACCTTCCCGGAGAATTTTTTGAGACAGCGCCATAGCAGCAGAAAAACCAGTAGCATACTGGAATACATAGAAATTGTAATAAAAATGGGGGATTCTGGCCCATTCCATCCCAATTTCTTCATCACAAACCACATTAGCCCCATAATAAATCCGATTCAAATCCAAATACATAGAACAAAGCAGATCAGCGGTCAGACTTTCGCCCTGTTCCACCTTTGCATTGATCTGCTGTTCAAATTCGGCAAACATAGTTTGCCGATAAAGAGTTGTCCGAAACTGTTCCAAAAAGTAATTAATCAGGCTTGCTCGGCGGATCTTGTCCTGCGTATGGGCCAACTTGTAATCCATTAGCAACGCCTCATTGCAAATAGAAGCCACCTCCGCAACAAAAATCACGTAGTCGGAATATACCGGCGGTTGATTTTGCGTGGAATACCAGGTATGCAATGCATGCCCCATTTCGTGAGCAATAGTAAATTCGGAATCCAACGTATCTTTTTGATTCAAAAGCACATAGGGATGCGGCTTTCCGCCGGAAGAATAGGCACCGCTACGTTTTCCCTCGTTTTCATACACATCAATCCAACGGTGGGAAAATCCTTCCCGAAGCAAAGAAACATATTCCTCTCCCATCGGCGCGAGGGCCGCAAGGATTTCCTCTTTTGCCATTTCATAAGAAATCAGTTCGTGGGATTCCGAAATCATGGGAGCGTAAATATCGTACATATGCAACTCATCTAACTTCATCAGCCTCTTGCGCAGAGCCATATACCGATGAAGCAATCCCATATTTTCGTGTACCGCAGTAATCAAGTTGTGGTACACGGAAACAGGAACTTCAGTACGATCCAGCGACGCTTCCAGATTAGATGCGTATTTTCGGGCAGTAGAAAAGAACTTCAATTGTCGCACCTGTGCATCCAAATGCGCTGCAGAACTGTTCCGAAAGGAACCAAAAGTATGATAAAAACACATAAAAGCAGATTTCCGCAGAACCCGGTCATTGTTTTCCATCAACGGAATATAGCTTCCTTGGGTCAAAGGATAGTTACGGCCCATACTATCTGTCGCATCGGGAAATTTCAAATCCGCATCCATAAACAGAGAATTAATTTTTTCCGGTGCCCTGGCTACTTCACCGGCCTGAGCAAGAAGCGTTTCTTCCGGTGTGGACAAAATATGAGCCGCTTGACGGCGAATGTTGTCCAGGTAACGGGTATATTTGCGCAAACCCGGCTCCTGACAGTAAAATTCAGCAACTGTTTCTTCCGGAATAGCAAGAATTTCCGGCGTTTCAAACGCACTGGCAGAATTGACTGTTACCAGAAGGGAAAAAATTTTCGACTGCAGGTCTTGATAAAAAGAATTTCCGGTATCCACATCGGCATTCAGATGAGCGTAATAGTAAAGCGGGGACAGTTTCTCTGAAATTTCTTCATTGAAATTTAACCAGGAGAGCAGTGTTCCTGCAGAGTCGCCAAGCCGCCCCTGATAGGTCGCAATTTTTGCAGGAATTTCTTTTGCAGCATCAAAAGCCGTCTGCCACGCTGTATCGTCGGCAAACAGATCGCCGGTGTTCCAGGTAAACTCCACAGGCACCTGATCACGTTTTGGAATTGATTTGTTTTCGTTCATAAAACATAACAACCTCCAATCTGTTTATTTCTGTTCCACAGGTCGGTCTGCTTCTTTCAAAAAGCATCCTGCAGCAGGGATATTTTTCACACGGTATCCTTCCGGTCTGACAAAAGTTCCGGAGGCATAAGGCTCCGCCCGAACAAGCACATTTTGCCCCTTTAAAGTAAGAACAGACACCCCCCCAGTAGTACGGGTTGTCTTTTCCGCCAGAAGTCTGGTCTCAAAAAGGACATACCGACCATTGGAAGACGCCACTAAAAACTCACAATCTTCCCGAACATAAAAAGCTCCAACCAAAGGTGCAGTCGCCGAATAAGCATTGATTAGTTTTTTCCGGTTTTGCTTAGTTTCATAAGAAGCCAGAGGAACCTTTGCGCATTTTCCGTTGGCAAAAAAGAAAAGCAAGTGTCCAACATATTCCCGAACCGCTACAGTCAGAATCAGCTGTTCTCCGTCTTTAAATCCAAGTTTTTGGGGAACATACTCACCCAAAACACTCGCCTTAGTATCTTCAAATTCTGAGGCCCGCAACTTATATACCTGCTGCCGATCTGTAAAAAAGAGCAATTCACTGCTATTGCTTCCCTCCAGAAATTGGAACAATTCATCTCCTTCTTTCAGCTTCTGGTCTCCGCTCATACGCAGGGACAGGGGAGTAATCTTCTTGAAATAGCCAGCCCGGGTTACAAAAAAGTGCACCGGGTAATCTTCCGCCTCGGAAGTTTCTTCATAAGGGACAATTTCTTCCGGATAAAGAAGCTGCGTTTTCCGTGGCTTTCCATATTTTTTTGCAATTGTCTGCAATTGGGCAATGATCTTTTTATGAATCCGTTTGGGTTTGTCAACCAGATCCTCTAGATCGGCAATTTCCCTTTCCAGATCTCCGGTTTCCTTGGTTTTGTTAAGAATATATTCCCGGTTGAGATTCCGCAGCTTGATTTCCGCTACAAATTCCGCCTGCACTTGAGCAATCGCAAAGCCGATCATCAAGTTCGGTCCCACGTCGACAGCCTCCTCGGTCTGCCGGATAATCCGAATAGCTTCGTCAATATCCAGAAGGATCTTCTGCAGCCCCCGGAGCAAATGAAGCGTTTCTTTCTTTTTCTGAATATCAAAATAAGTGCCCCTGCGAATACACTCGGTTCGGAATGCCACCCACTCGTTGAGAATCTCCCGAACACCCAGCACATGCGGGGTACAACCCAGTAACAAATTAAAGTTGCAGGAAAAAGAATTTTCCAGCGGTGTCATCCGAAAAAGTTTCTGCATCAGTTTTTCCGCGTCAACGCCCCGCTTCAGGTCCAATGTCAGTTTTAGACCGTTGATGTCTGTTTCATCCCGCAGAGCTGTAATTTCTCTAAGTTTTCCGTCCCGGATCAGATCAACAATTTTGTCCATAATTCCCTCAATAGTAGTATTATAGGGAATTTCAAAAATTTCCAAACAATGATTCTTCTTATCATAGCGGTACCGAGCACGGAGCTTAAAGGATCCCAAACCAGTCTGATAAATGGTTTCCAATGCTTTTTGGTTATAAATCAACTGACCTCCAGTAGAAAAATCCGGAGCGGATAGGGTTAAAAACAAATTGTGGTCCGGATTTTTAATCAGCTCAACTGTAGTGGCGCAGACTTCTGCAAGATTAAAAGAACAAATATTGGTTGCCATACCAACAGCAACTCCCTGATTGGGATTAACCAAAATATTAGGAAAGGTAACGGGAAACAGGGTTGGCTCCTTCATGGTAGAATCATAATTGTCCACAAAATCCACCGTATCCCGATCAATATCAACAAATAGCTCTGCGGCAATTGCATCCAGCTTGACCTCAGTATACCGGGGAGCAGCATACTGGGTATCCCGAGAAGTACATTTGCCAAAATTTCCTTTGGAATCCACAAAAGGATGCAGCAGGGTTTCGTTTCCCCGAGACATCCGAACCATGGTTTCATAAATAGCAGCGTCCCCATGGGGATTCAAGCGCATGGTTTGTCCGACGACGTTCGCTGACTTCGTCCGGTTTCCACTGAGCAGCCCCATTTTGTACATTGTATACAGCAGCTTGCGGTGAGCAGGTTTGAAACCGTCAATTTCAGGAATTGCCCGGGCCACGATAACACTCATGGTATATGGCATATAATTTTCTTCAATGGTACGGGTAATAGGTTGTTCAAAAAAATGACTCATAGGCGGATCTCCTTTTTAAATATCGGCAAATTCCAGATATTTGGCACCGAACCTAGCGATGAAATCCTTCCGGGATTCCAAATCGTCACCCAGAAGCACTTCAAACATCCGCATCGTAGATTCCTCATCATCCGGCATCACCCGAATCAATCGGCGGGTCGCAGGATCCATAGTGGTTAGTTTCATCATTTCCGGTTCGTTTTCCCCTAATCCTTTAGAGCGTTGGAGGGAATATTTTCCAGTCAGCCCGGTTACAATATCGTTTTTTTCTTTATCGCTGTACGCAAAATAGGTTTTATCTTTCTGCGTAATTTCGTAAAGCGGAGACTCCGCAATATACACTCTCCCCTCTCGGAGCAGTGCCGGAGTCAAGCGGTAAAGCATCGCAAGAATCAGCGTTCGGATTTGGAAGCCATCCACATCAGCGTCGGTACAAATAATAATTTTACCAAAGCGCAGATTGTCCATATTGAATTCCGAAATCTGTTTTCCCCGGCTTTTCACATCTACACCGCAGCCTAAAACTTTAATCAGATCAGTAATAATAGGGCTTTTCAGAATCCGGTCATATTCAGTTTTAAGACAGTTAAGAATTTTTCCTCGAACCGGCATAATAGCCTGAAATTCCGCTTGTCGAGCAAATTTTACAGATCCCAATGCCGAATCGCCTTCCACAATATAAAGTTCCCGTTCCGCAGGATCCTTGGATCTGCAGTCCACGAACTTTTCCACTCGGTTGGAAATATCCAACTCCGAAGTCAGTTTTTTCTTTAAATTCTGCCGGGTTTTTTCCGCATTTTCCCGGCTACGCTTGTTGACCAGAATCTGATCCGCGATTTTGTCAGCCTCCGGCTTGTTTTCAATAAAGTAAACTTCCAAGTTATGTCGCAGAAAGGTGTTCATCGCGTCCTGAATGAACTTATTGCTGATAGCTTTTTTTGTCTGATTTTCGTAAGAGGTAGCAGTGGAATAGGAATTGGAAATCAGCACCAGACAATCTTCAATGTCCTGAAATGTAATTTTGCTTTCGTTTTTATTGTATTTTCCGTTCTGGCGTAGGTAATTATCAAAGCTGTAGGTAAATGCACTGCGCACTGCTTTGTCCGGTGCACCGCCATATTCCAAAAAACTGGAGTTGTGATAGTATTCTACCCGACGAATCTTGTTCGAAAAACCTACAACTACATTCAGTAGCACTTTGTATTCCGGCAGATCTTCCCGGTCCTTGCCTCTTCGTTCCGCCGACCAGGACTGCACTGTACCCAAGCCGTCCTCTCCCAAAAGTTCTCCTATATAGTCCCGGATTCCATTCGCATAAAAAAAGGTTTCCTCTTCTGTTTTTTTATCGACGGGATCCTGATAACGCAGCACCAATGTCAGCCCTGCGTTGCAAATAGCCTGCCGTCGAAGCACGTCCTGAAAGTATGTTTTGGGAATAGCAATTTCGGTGAAAACATCTAAATCAGGTTTCCAGTGAATACGGGTCCCCCGGCGATGTTTCATCTCAGTTTTTTTAAGAACTTTTTCCTTATCTTTTTCCACCGGACGTCCTTTGCGAAAATTCAGTTCATACCGATAAGTTCCGTCGTAAATTTCCGCTTCCATGTATTCGGACGCGTACTGGGTTGCACAAAGCCCCAGGCCATTAAGCCCCAAGGAGTATTCGTAAATATTAGAATTCTGGTTGTCATATTTTCCGCCGGCATACATTTCGCAAAACAACAGCTCCCAGTTATAGGCTTTTTCCTTCGGATTATAATCCACCGGAATCCCATTCCCGAAATCGGTCACCTCAATGGAGCAGTCGGCATAGTAAGATACAATGATTTTGTCTCCCCGGCCTTCTTTGAATTCATCAATGGCATTGGAAAGAATTTCAAAAAAAGAATGGCAGCATCCTTCCAGACCATCGGAGCCGAAAATAACCGAAGGACGGCGACGAACCCGGTCCGCACCTTTCAGGGATTTTATACTAGAATCGTTGTAATTACTCACAAAACAAAGGTCCTTTCTTTGGAAGATTCAACAGACAAAAGTGTCCCAGTCATCCCATTCGGGTTCTGCCCGGACAAGAGAACCGTGCCAAAGCGTCCGGTCAAATCAGTTTCTGACCGGACCCACACCGGAACGTAATATTCGGTAAACCCGGTCCAAAGGCCGTTCTTTTCTGTTTCAAACAGCACTTCAGCTGCAGTATTCCGAAATGAAGACAAATAATTCGCCTCACTTTTCGCAGATAGCGCCAGCAAACGGCGCACACGCGCACGACGAACCTCCGGAGGAACCGGGTCCGGGAATGCACATGCTCGGGTACCCTGACGGGCAGAAAAGGGAAAAACATGGATTTTTGCAAAATTCATCCGCTGGGCCAAAGCAAAAGAATCTTCAAACTCTTTCTCGGTTTCCCCTGGAAAACCCACGATCATGTCAGTAGTCAACGCAGCATTGGGAAAGGCATTCCGGATCAATGCCCCGCAGGCCTCGTATTCCGGACCGGTATATCGACGGTTCATTCGCCGCAGCGTCTGCGTACAACCGCTTTGAAGCGAAAGGTGAAAATGAGGGCACAGGCAGCGCAGACGGCGCAGGCGTTCCACCCGTTCCTTGGTGACAAAAACCGGTTCAAGCGAACCCAAACGAACCCGACGAAGACCAGCTATACCGTCAATCCGTTCCAGAAGGTCACATAAATCAAACCGGCCATGCTCCCGTCCATAACTGTCCAAATGAATACCAGTCAAAACAATTTCTGAATATCCTATCTCCACCAAACCCTGGATTTCAGCAACAGCCTGTCCAATCTCCTTGCTGCGAATAGGCCCCCGGGCATAGGGAATAATACAGTAAGAACAGAAATTATTACACCCGTCCTGAATTTTCACAAAAGCACGGGTATGAGTACCGCTGCGAAGTATCATCGGTTCAAATACCGTCAACGTATGGGCCGGCAAAACCTTTCGAAACCGTTTTTTGCTCTTCAAACAATCCTCCATGCGCTGAGGAAGAGACATTTTTTCCCCGTTCCCTAAAATCAGGTCTGCTTCCGGAAAATCCCTATCGGACACTTGGGAAAGGCAACCGAGGACTGCCACTGCGCCTTCGGAGCAGAGTCGCCGGGCCCGGCGGAGAATCTGTCGGCTTTTCCGAGCACTTTCTTCAGTCACCGCACAAGAATGGACGATAACCCCGTCACAGGCATCACCAAAGGGAACAATCTGATGCCCCCGCTCCAAAAACGCCTGACCAAGGACTTCGCTCTCATAAAAATTCACCTTACAGCCCAAGGTGTAAAACGCAACGCGCATATTGCCGCTCCTCTTTTCCCCAGAACCGAATTCCTGCAAGGAACAGTTCTATATATAGTAATTATTATACAATATTTTTAAATAAAAAACAAGATATATTACAAAAGATTCCGAGAATATTCAATAAAATTTCAGTTCCAAAAAATGGCGCCCGGAACACAAAACTGTATGTATGTTCCGGGTGTTTAGGAGACTCAGCAGCAGCCTCCGGAGGGGGGACAGGGACAGGATGGATTGCAGCACTCGTCATTATTGTCGGAAAAGAGCAGAATCAAGACAATAACGGCAATGATAATAATCCAAAGATTGTTTGAGTTCAGGAAATTGGAGTTTCCAAAAAACATATTGCTTCACCTCACTTCATCCTATGCAAAAACAATTTAATGGGTGAAAACCGGATATGCGTCACAAAAAATTCAAAGATGCGCTCTTGTATTACCCTGCGGCCTGTGGTATAATTAATATAATTATATATTTATTTAAAAATCAATAGGGGGACATTATGGACCGGGAAAACAATTTCCTGCCGGAAGAAGAGGACCGTCCACTGACTAGATCGGAAAAGATATTACAGGCGCTGATTTTTTTCTTCTGCATTGCCGCCGCACTGACTTTTTTGCTTTATGTTTTTTATTTACGGAAAGAAAAGCAAG
>CALXAO010000094.1 GCA_944386295.1 uncultured Clostridia bacterium
TCCTGTAGATACTCGTACTGGTGAATATATTAAAAGAACATAAATTTAATAAGATACAAGCAACCGGCAGGATAAAAAAATCCTGCCGGTTGCTTTTCGTTTTCGTTTTACATTTCCCGGGTAAAAAGACGATAGGCAGATAATGCTGCGACAGAAGCCGTTTCCGCCCGCAAAATCCGAGGACCTAAAGAAAGGAGCTGACATCCATATCCAACGGCATCTGCAGCTTCGTCTGACGTAAATCCGCCCTCAGGTCCGACAAAGAACAAAAAATTGTTAGGCGGTCGGCAAATCTTGTTCAGAAAAGAGGAAAAGTGTGTAAAAGCATGTTCGTAAAACAATACAGAACTATCCGATTTTTTTAACTGCTTCATTGCTGCTGTCATGTTTCCAATATATTCTATTTCAGGGATAAATGCTCTACCGCACTGCATTGCTGCCATTTTTGCGACTTTTCTCCACCGTTCAAGCTTTCTTGGTGAATCTGAAAATTTTGCAACACAATTTAAGGATGCATAAAATACAATTTTTGAAATTCCCAGTTCCGTGCATTTTTGAATTAAATATTCGTTTTTTTCTCCCTTCAACAATGCCTGGTATAATGTTACGGGATGCTCGGAATCTTTTTCCACAAGTTCATGATCCATCAAAATTAATGGAACTCTTCTTTTTTCTATATCGATAATCTTAGCATGAAACATGCTACCCTGATTATCGCTTACCGTAATAATATCCCCATCCCGATGCCGTAATGCTTTTAAATGTCGAGAATCATCTTCCTCAAGAATAATTGGATTGGAGGATGTTTTTTCTAATGGTTTTTCATAAAAAACACGTGTCATTGGTTCTTCCTTTTCCCATTTCTACTGTTTTCGAAATTGTATCGGCTCTGTATATTGGGTCAATACAGAAAAGATATATCCTTGATCCCGTAAACCCTCAATAATGAATGGAAGTGCTTCTACTGTTGTGTCTTTTGCGCCGGTGTCATGCATGAGTACAATAATAGATTTTTTGTTTTTAGCAGAAGTAAGCACATTGGAAATTAAGGTTTCTGCCGGAACATGATTTCGTTCGGCATCACCGCTGTCTACATTCCAATCAAAATAGGTCAGCCCTAGTTCCCGAATACTTTGAATTGCCGCTGGCATCACATTTGGATTATAATTTTTATGAATCGTATTATTTGATCCGCCGGGAAAACGAAATATTTGAGGAATATATCCTCCCGTTGCTTTTTTCACGTTTTCTTGATATAGTGTAACCTGTTGCAAAAAGGCTTCTGGACTGGAATAGATATCTTCCCAGTCATGAGAAGCACAGTGATTGCCAAGAGTATGACCACGGTTCACAATTTCACTATACCATTTTTGTCCCCAACTTTGCCAATTGGCAAAAAAAGTAGCATGGATTTCATATTCGTCTAAAATATTCAAAATTTTATTTGTATTTACCGATACCCCATCGTCAAATGTCAGATATGCAACTTTTACGGTATTCTTATATTCCTGATACCGGTGTAATAAAATATCATATTCTGTCTGAAGATTCTGATATTCGGACTCTAGCTCTTTATAATTTTCAACCCCTGAAGAAAGTAACGAATCATATGACTTTTGGAGTTGCTCATAGCTGGATTGAACAGATTCAAATTTTTCCTGCTGAAGGGCCCTGTCATTTTTCGACAAATTTAAAGCATCTTGCAATTCACACAGATCAATCTGCATTTCAGTTAAACGGTTTTGAAGTTGCTGGATTTCGGTTTGTTGTCGGGAATAAGAAATTCCCAAAAAAACAGAGAAACAAATGGCGAGCAGTAAAAGAATTGATAAAATCCATACAGTGTTCCGATATCGGCGAAGAATACTGCTCCGCATATAAGCTCCAACCTTTCTAATTGTTTAATATTGCTTTCCCCAATATACCATATATTTTGCAGGCCTTCCGCAACAAATACAGGTATCGGACAAGTGCTCCTGTTCCAAGGGAATACAACGTGTTCCGATTCCGAACTCTGTTTTGATGTCTATTTCGCATTGCTCGTCGCCGCACCACATAGTTTTTACAAAGCCATTTCCCGCCGCGGTAATTTGTTTTAAATCATCCCGATTCCGTGCAATATAAGTCATTGCATTCCGATATGCCAAGGCTTTCTGATACATACTATTGTGGATATCGTCCAGCAAAGTATTTAAACTCTGTTCCAAATTATCCAATGATACAATTATTTTTTCCGAGGTATCTCTACGAGCCAGAACACAACTACCATTTTCGATATCACGAGGACCGATTTCAAGACGGACAGGAACACCTTTCATTTCGTATTCTGCAAATTTCCATCCTGGAGACTGTTCTCCGTCTGCCACCTGCACCCGGAATCCTGCAGCTTTCAGGGAAATTTCCAGTTCCTTTGCCTTTTCTAGTACTCCGGGTTTGTGCATTGCAATCGGAACAATGACAATCTGATAAGGAGCAATTCGAGGCGGGACTACCAGACCGTTATTATCACCGTGCACCATAATAAAAGCCCCAATAAGTCGTGTCGATACCCCCCAAGAGGTTTGATACACATATTGAAGTTGATTATTTTTGTTACTGAACTGAATGCCAAATGCTTTTGCAAAACCATCACCAAAATAATGCGATGTTCCGGCTTGCAGTGCGACGCCATCATGCATCAATGCTTCAATTGCGTAGGTTGCTTCCGCACCCGCGAATTTATCACTTTCTGTTTTTCGACCTTTTACAACAGGCATTGCCAGATAGTTTTCGCAGAAATCTGCGTAGACATTTAACATCCGTTCCGTTTCTGCAATCGCTTCTTCCGCTGTAGCATGGGCGGTATGTCCTTCCTGCCATAAAAATTCTCTGGAACGCAGAAAGGGGCGTGTTGTTTTTTCCCAGCGAACCACCGAGCACCATTGATTGTATAATTTAGGCAAATCTCTCCAAGACTGAATCACGTGAGAATAGTGTTCACAAAAAAGGGTTTCGGAAGTTGGCCGAACACAAAGACGTTCTGTTAAAGGCTCGCTTCCGCCGTGCGTAACCCAGGCCACTTCCGGTGCAAAGCCTTCTACATGATCTTTTTCTCTTTGAAGCAAGGTCTCCGAAATAAACATGGGCATGTAAACATTTTCATGTCCTGTTTCTTTAAACATATTATCCAAATATTTTTGAATATTCTCCCAGATAGCATATCCGTACGGCCGCAGGATAACACAGCCCTTTACACTGGAATAATCAACCAATTCAGCTTTCAGCACAATATCTGTATACCATTGGGCAAAATCATCTTGCATAGATGTGATTTCTTTTACTGCTTTTTCTGCCATAAGTAATAATGTCCTTCCTTGTAATCTGTTACTTTTTATTATAATACATTTCTTTTAATTTGTCAATTCTTTTTTGGGAAAAATCAGAAAACCTCCCTTAATTTTTCAAAATTTTTAGAAAAAAAAACTTCTTTTGTGATAAATTAACAAGTTTTTTTGCTTGTCATGAAAAATTCACATTTGTGATATCACAATTGAAAGAAAAGACATAAAAAAGACATATGTATATGCTAAAATGCTTAAGCACGAAATATGTGACTATATAGTATAAAAACATGTTTTGTGCTTTGGTTTTTAGTATTTCATTCTAAAAATCAGGCCGCTTGATTCACTAAACTTGGAGGTTATGTTGATGAAAAAAGTATCAAGGGCACTTCTTCTTGTTCTTGTTTTCGGATTGGTTGCCGGATTGCTCTCATCCTGTAACAAGAATAATGGGCTGACCAAAGATGACGAAGTGTTTGGAAATCCTCAGGAAGTTGCAAGAAACAAGGAGCCCTATGCAGAAGCTCTTGTTCCATATGAAACGATAGAAAGCGCATTGGGACTGGATTATTCTTCGTCTCCTTATTATCTCTCTTTGAATGGCGAATGGGATTTTACCTTAGTTGGAAATCCAGAGCTTCTTCCTACCGGTTTTGAGAAAGCTGACTATTCTTATACTGTGTCGGAATATGCCGCTGTTCGAAAAAGAGCAGATCAAAATATTTCTTGGGGAACGATTCAAGTTCCCTCTAACTGGGAAATGCAGGGCTATGATGTACCTACTTATTCTTATAATACCTATCCGTGGGATGCGACTCTTGTTCCTCCCACGATTTCTGAATCCTACAATCCTGTCGGTCTTTACCGGAATACTATTACCATTCCGTCAGATTGGGATGGACGGGAAATTTATTTGACTCTAGACGGTGTGTCCTCTGCTGTGTATGTTTATGTCAATGGTTCCATGATCGGTTACGGGGAAGACAGCTTTACCAGCAAAACATTTCGCCTAACGGAACTTCTGGATGTGGGACAAGAAAATCTGATTGTATTTGAAGTTTACAAATATTCAGATTCTTCCTATTTGGAAGCTTCCGATTCGATTAAATTCGGAGGCATTTATCGAGATGTTTATCTGTTTTCCACACCAAAAACGCATATTCGGGATTTTCAATGGGATATCCAGATGAATGGAAAAGATGCACTGGTGAATACAACTGTAACCATCTCTTCTCATACGAGTAATGGGCCGGATGGTTATACAGTCAGTGCAACGATTTATGATGAAAAAAGACAAATCGCTATGGAGGAAACCCAGATCGGGTCTTCTGCAATGTTTTCTGATACCATTTCTACCACGGCCAACGCATACGTTTCCACCGTTGGTGGTCGGCTTTCTGTAAAGGAACCAAAGTTATGGAATGCTGAAAGTCCAAATCTGTATACGGTTGTTCTTACTTTAAAGGATGAAAACGGAAATGTTGTGGATATTGTCAGCCGAAGAATTGGATTTAAAACTGTAGGTCTGTTTACAGACGATGACGGCAGGCAGACCTTTCTCCTTAATGATCAGAAGATCATCCTACGGGGAGTTCTTTACAATGAACACAGTGCAGTCAACGGAATGGCTTTAACCATTGAAGAAATGACCGAAGACATTAAGTTGATGAAGAAATTAAATATCAATGCTGTACGTTCTCCTGGTCGCCCCCTTAGTTCGGATTTTATTGCCTTGTGTGATGAATATGGATTGTACGTGATTGACGATATGAGTTTGAATTCCAATCCGTACAGCAATAAGGATGAACAGTCTATTCCCGGAGATCAGAGCATCTGGCAGAATGCAATTCTTGACCGACTGCTGAATGTCGTTTATCGGGATAAAAATAGCGCATCTGTTATTATGTGGGCTATTGGAAACGATTCTGGTACAGGGTCAAGCTTTTCCGTATTGAAAAACTGGCTTTTGAGCTTTGATAGTCGTTTGATTGTATACGATGACGATATTGCAACTTCAGATGTTGTAGTCAATACTGACCACTCTATTACCAATTTGGTTCAGCTGCTGAACGACAAAGGAAACAAGAAAGCTGTAATTTCACAGAATGCTTATGGTGCTCTGCTGAATGCCGGTGGTAATTTTTCTAGCTACATGGAACTGGTAGAAAAATACGATAACTATCAGGGTGGATTTTATGCTTACTGGGCAGATAAAGCACTTTACTGGCCAACAAACTATGCTGCGGCCGGAGAAACGATCCAAACAACTCCTTATGCGGAAAATCCTTCGCTGTATCGATTGGCATATGCCGGAGGCTGGGGAGAAACTTTTATTCCGCAGGAGGCTTATCGCGGACTTTCCGGAATTTTAACTGCAGATCGCAAGCTGCAGTCTGATGCAGAAGAATTAAAAAGAGCGCTTTCGCCTATCTATATTTCACCAATTGATTTGAAAAATGGCGAATTTTCAGTTGCAAACCGTCATTCCATTACCAAATTTGAAGACAATTATGAAATTTCTTATATTTTGTACGAAAAGGATCAAAAGATTTCTTCCGGTGTTATTTCCGATTTGAAATTGGCTGCCGGAGAAGTCGGTTCGTTCAAGATTGATTATGGCACATTAAACGAAAACAGTGAATATTTTCTGGATATTGAGGTGCGGTATCAGACTAAGCCGGAGTGGGCCGATGACGATACGATTGTATTTTCTAGGCAGTACGCTTTGTCAGAAAACGATGCGCCGATCAAAGATGGTACCGTTAGTACGCCGGAAGGCGACCCAATCAATGTGTCTACATTTGTTCTTCCTAAGATTTACGCTTCTGCCTACAGTCTTTCTCAGGGGAATCTTTATATTTCCAATCCTACTCTTGCAAATTACAGCGATCTGTTCAGCCTGAGTTATGTAACTTATGAACAACATGCTTATTGGAATGTAAAACGTTGGGTGATTTTTGACGAGGGTACAGTAGAAAATCTGGATGTTCCGGGTGGGGCAGATTATGCAAAAATTACAATTCCCAATAAAACAACTGGGGCAGCCCGTGATGCAAAATACGCAATGTATATTACCTTAACTACTAAGGTACAAGTTGGAGATATCCCTGCCGGGACACAGTTTGTCTATCGTTTTACTGATAATATTCCCTTTGTGCTGGATCCGGCTCGTAATCCGGTTCCTTTGATAGATGAAAATGGCAATGTTATTGAAGACGTTCTTGTTCCCCCGGAAATTGATGCAGAACCGGAAGAATCAGATGACGATTTACTGGAATTGCCTACTATTGATCCGGATGCAGAAAATGTATATCTTATGGAAGGGGATAACCGTACTGAAATTGAAGACTCCCATTCTTTTATTCTTCTTAACAACGGGAAACTTGATCTGAAAATCAACAGTGCAACAGGTCTGATTGAACGGTTTTTGATTGATGGGAAGGAAGTTTTTTCGAGCTCAGCAGACGGCTATCTTCCCAGCATGCTGGCTAATTTAATTCGGAATCAGACTGGTGGAGATGTTGTTTCAACAGATGTGTCCGCTAGCGTCTTAGCACGCTTACAATCCTTGTCTTCCGAATACGAAAAGACAAGATTGTTGCCGGATAGTTATCAACTGGAACAGATTTCTGATACACATTATCGGATTACGCTGGATTATATTTGGGTCACTTATCCAAACAAGTATTACCGTGCGTTTGCTCTTGACACTTCATATCGAGTTGTTTACGATATTTACGCCGATGGACAAATGGAAATTAGCGTGACCTATGATCCTTCTAATACAGCGACAACACCTATTGAACTGTCAACAATTTTGACACTTCCTTCGGAGTTTACAAAGATGAGTTGGTACGGTCGCGGACCTGGTGAAAGTTACAGCGATAAGGCCGCGGATACTCGTGTAGATATTTTTGAAAACGAGACAATTAAAGATCATTTTGAAACACAGTATCTGTATTCTACTGGCAGTGGTGATAAAACCGAAGTCCGCTGGGCTGCTTTTGAACGGGAAGATGGTAGCGGGATCGTTATTACCAGCGATACGAACCTCTTTGCTTTCAATGTAGGTGGAGATTATCCTTGGAATAACTCCGCATATATGTCGAACTCTTCGTCTCAAACGGTTCTTCGTATAATTGCCCAACAACGTGGCGTGAGTGCAAACACGTTGTTTGATGAAATGTATACTGAGGCGAATTATATTGTACCGGGACAACGTTATACCTATTCTTTCCGAATTATTCCAGTAGAAAGTGGTTATGACGCAGAAGAAATAAGTAAAACAGTTCTTGGAACAGAAGAAACACTGCAGCCGGATGAAATTACCTTGGATGGTAGTTCATTTGCATTCTCTAATGCAGCTTCTTCCAATCAATTCTTGACTGCGCTGAATGGGATTCTTTCAATGTCTGCAGCAGAGGGTTCAGAATCCCAGTATTGGATTCAGGAAACTGCAACTGATCTGAACATCGCAAATCTTTTCCGGCTGAAAAATGCAGTTAGCGGTTTGTATTTGTCGCCCGTAGGTTCAGTAAAAACAAGTTCTCCCAGTGCCATCGAAATTGGTTTAGCGGAATACAAAGGATTTGAATGGCAAAATTGGTCCTATGCAGGAAATCAGCTAATGCCTTATAAGGTTGCTTTAAATAACTATTCTTTGCATATTATGGGCGGGGAGGATGTATTCTCGTATTCCGGCGCGCGGCTGGCTTTGCAATTGGCGAAATCTAACGAACAGGCCTATTGGACGATTATTGCTGATCCGGAAAATCCCAATCGAATCAAGATTCAGAATACTCTTTCTGGTCAGTATTTGACCCAAGTAAATGAACTCACTTATCAGAATGAAATGCTTGCAGATATTGCCGATCGTTTAAGAAATTATGCAATCGGAACGAACTGGAATAGTTCGGATACTATTGCAAAGGCAATTCGCTTTGATGCGGCAACTTATGATGGAGACCTTTGGGTTCCTACACAAGCATATGTCACTCAGTGGTCCTTGTTGCCTTCCGAAACACAAATGTGGACCTTGCGTGCAAGCGGAAACGGATATATGATTATAAATAATAAAACAGGAGAAGTGCTGACGCAGAACGGTACGACTCTGAATATGTCTGCTGCTACAGAGGCAGGAAATCAAATCTGGCTATTTGAAAATGAAGACGGTATGTTCCGGATTCTGAATCAGCAGAGTGGTGAAGCATTGACTTTGCTTTCCCAAAACGGAGAGTTGGTTTTAACTGTTTCTGAATGGCAGAATCTTGCAATTCAAAAATGGGATCTTTGTTCTTTGAAAGATTTGGAAGTAAATATTGAGGCAGGATTTAACTGGTTTAATTGAATAAAAAAAGGGATTTTGAGTTTGCAATACTGCAAACCAAGAAAGGAAAGAAGCGATCGCTTCTTTCCTTTCTTTTTATACTCCTTGAGATATCTTAAACATAAATTAATTTAAGGCGTTAATAGACAAAAAGGTAAGACAGCAAAAAGTGCTGTCTTACCTTTCATTATTATTTTCATTTTTTTAATCCAGTTTGTATAATTCTCAAATCAAATAAGTTTAGCAGACATGCTAATCCCAGTTATTTGAAATTTCATTGGGGAAAGAATATGGACCAAAATTGTTCGTAATATTTTTTATGAATTTATATCGTCCGGGTCTTCCGAAGTCGCTGTAGAAAACAGCGGTGTCAAGTTGTCGGGTTTGTAAGCCTCCACAGCTTTTTCATTGAAGGTATAATTTAAATTAGCCAGCCAGGAAGTATATTTTTTAGAAAAATCATCGCCGTACAATTCCTGATAGACTTCTTCAGCTTTGTTCGTATAATATTCTTCTTTCTCATGAATATCGCATTTTTGGACAATCCATAGGGAATTGTCAATTTCAATCAATGCATTTTCCCCATTCTGCATATCAAAAAGTTTTGATACAATTGTATTGTTGACAGCGATATCATAATATGTATACAGTGTTTGATTGAAGATTCCATCTTTATCGATAATCAGACCATCTTCTATCGCTTGCTTATTTTGTTTTTCTGCAGATTCCTTCTCCGATTCTGACATATCATCGTTGATTTCGGCATAATCTTCCGAGTATTCTGGAATCAGCGTTTCTATGGATTCCCCATTTTCCAGTTTTTGCAGAATTTCTGCGGCCAGTTCTTTTTTATGAGCAATTTCTTCTTCCGGTAGATTTTGGTTATCGTCATCAGTTTTGCTCAAAAGAATATATTTAAATCGGAGGTAAGATTCATTAAAATAGTCTTCCTTGTCCTTTTCAGTAATTTCCAGTTCTCCGCCAGCTCCATAATAATGTTCAATAATTGCTATACTTTTGCTTTGTACACTGAGAATTTGCTTAAATTCTTCTTCGGTCAGTTTCAGAGTTTTCAAAATTCGTTTCATTCCATCTTTGCCGTATTCTTTTATCCACTGATCTTCATAGGTAGAGCGAATGGTTTCCTGGTCTTTTTCGCTAAGTGTCAAGCCAAGCTCTTCAAATTTTTGTGTTACTACAAAATAGGACAAATATTGGCTTTTTGCATTGGAAATTAAATAATCCCGTAGTGTTTGTTTTTCTGTATAATAGCCGTCCAGCGCTGTTGTCCATGTGTATCCGGAAGAGGTAATAATGTCTTCATGATAATCTCTGAGCCATTGAATATAGAACAAATACGGTCCAATTTTCTGTTTTTCACCATTTGCACTGATAATATACGATGTGCCGCTAGTGCAGGCAGTGCAAAGGGAAACCGAGAGCGCGCAGAGTAGCGCAACTGCAATAATTTTGATTTTTTTCATATTGGCCTCCTGTTTGCCGTAGTTTTTATTATTATATCATTTTTTTTGTATTTTGTCCAGTGCTTCGCTCGCATTTCTTACAAATTGTTTTATATCCTCTAGGGAAGATGAAGTTTTCAGTGTAAAATAGGGTTGACGTTCCATACTATAAAGCAGTTTCCTTTTGTACTTGGCGGCTAGAGCTGCTACCGCCTCCAAAGGGAAATTTTCCGGCCAAATCAGTAAACATCCTTCTTTTTCTTCAATTTTTAAAATTCCTAGGGCCGATGCCTGATATTTAATCTTTGCAATAGACAACAGATTTATTGTCGGTTGGGGCGGATCTCCGAATCGGTCGATTAACTCATCCAGTACATCGCTGTAGTCTTCATCAGACAGAATCCCTGCAATCATTTTGTAAATCTCAATACGCAATTCCGGTGAACGGACATATTCATCGGGTAAATATGCGTCGGTTTTCAGTTCAACAATACATTCTTTCTGTAGTGGAGCTTCGCCTTTCTTTTCGCGGACCGCTTCTTCTAGTAGTTTCATATACATGTCAAATCCAACTGTAACCAGATGACCGCTTTGTTCTGCTCCTAAAATGTCGCCTGCGCCCCGAATTTCCAAATCTCGCATGGCGATTTTTAGGCCCGAGCCAAATTCGGTGTATTCCCGAATGGTCATTAAACGTTTATAGGCATCTTCAGATAGGGATTTTCCTTTGCGAAATGTAAAATAGGCGTAGGCACGTCGATCTGTCCGTCCCACACGGCCTCGAATTTGATGCAGTTGTGCCAACCCTAACCGATCCGCATCTTCAATAATCAGTGTGTTACAGTTCGGAACATCTACACCAGTTTCAATAATGGTAGTGCAGACCAGTACATCAATCGTATGCTCCATAAGCTCTTTCCAAACCTCCGACAGTTCCTCTTGGGACATCTGCCCATGGGCTACCTGGATGCGGGCTCCGGTTCGCTCTTCCAAGAGTGCGGCGGTTTTGTGAATGGTTTCAATGCGGTTGTGTAGATAAAAGCATTGTCCCCCCCGGGCCAATTCCCGGCGAATAGCGTCTGCAACCAAACCTAAATCGTATTCTGCGACATAAGTTGTAATTGGAAAACGGTTTTGAGGGGGTTCATTAATGACAGAAATATCCCGAATTCCGCTCATAGACATGTTCAGCGTTCGGGGAATAGGCGTAGCAGAAAGGGTAAGAATATCTGCGTTAAGCGCTTGCTGTTTTAAATACTCCTTGTGGGACACGCCAAACCGTTGTTCCTCATCAATAACAATCAGGCCCAGGTCTTTAAATTTAATGTCTTTTTGTACCAAACGATGAGTTCCTACAATTACATCAATTTCACCGCGCCGCAGTTTTGATAAGATCTGTTTTTGCTGTGTAGGCGATCGAAAACGTGACAACAATTCTGTCCGTATCGGGAATTCCCCGAACCGCTGCTGCATGGTATTGTAATGTTGCATTGCAAGAATCGTTGTTGGGGCGAGCAAGACGGCTTGTTTGTTATCACATATGCATTTAAATATGGCACGCAGAGCAACTTCTGTTTTCCCAAATCCGACATCTCCACAAAGAAGTCGGTCCATGGGAACGTCCTGTTCCATATCCCGTTTGATTTCCGCGCAGCAACGCAACTGGTCTTCAGTTTCCTCAAATGCAAAGGTGTTTTCAAAAGTTTTCTGCCAGTCATTATCCGCAGAAAAGGCGTGTCCTTTGGTCTTGAGTCGCTGTCCGTACAGATTGATCAACTGATCTGCCAGATCCCGGACGGCTTTTTTTACTTTTTGCTTGGATTTCTGCCATTCGCCGCCGCCCAATCTGTTTAGCTTAACATGTACGTCTTCAGCACCACCAATATATTTGGAAATAAGATCCAACTGATCGCAGGGAATATACAAAACATCAGTTCCAGCAAATTGGATTTTAATAAAATCTTTTGTAATTCCTTGACTTTCAATTTTATGAATTCCATCATAAATTCCTACGCCATAATTGGTATGAACCACATAATCGCCCTTTTTGAGGTCAGAAAAACCGCGGATTTTTTCTCCCTGTTTGAATTTCCGTATCCGTTTTTGTTGTTTTTCTAATTTTTGACAAAAGGAAAAAACGGTGATATGCTCTTCCTGCATAGAAAATCCGAAAGGCAGAGATGCTGTTAGAACATGAAAATTCCGGAGTGCAGAAAACTGCCGAAGCAATTTCTCACGATGTTCTTGAGTTGCTGTTGTTATCCAAATTTCTTCTCCGGCCTGGTCCAGTTGACGGAGTTCTTCCGCAAATGTTTTTGGGTTTGGCGGCAATGTTTTGAATAGATTAAATTGCAGTAACTGTTTTGGAGAGAAGTTAGGCAGGGAAGAGGGGAGGGTCTCAAACAAAACGGCGGATGCCATCCTCTCCAGAATTTCCTCTTTCTGAAAAAAATAAAATCCTGAAACAAAAGGATACCCTTCTTCTAGAAGTAACTGAATATCTTCATTTGTCCGAAACGAAAATCCGTCAATGGTTTCCAAAACCGATTTTGGATCAAAAATATAAAGAACTGTGTTGCTCGGTCGGTAATCCAGAATATTGGCGGGAGAACGAAAGCATGCCGGAAGATAGCGATCATGTTTGGGTAGAATCCCTTGCCGCAGCAGTTCTATATCCCGACGGATATAACTATTTTGAGGCATATTGCAAAGAGTTTCAAGCAATCGGTCGATGGTTTGTCGGGTGTATTCTTTTGCCGGTGTGATCCGGACAAGATCTTTCTGTTCTCCTCTACGTTGACTTAAAACATCAAACTGGGAAATGCTGTCAACGGTATTATCGAAAAATTCCACCCGGATCGGTGTTTCTTCGCTGGGGGGATAAATGTCTGCAATTCCCCCTCGGATACTAAATTGCCCCGGTCCTTCTACTAGAGGAAAGGACTCATAGCCCAAATCCGTCAGTTTTTGCGGCAGCAACCGAAAATCGGTTTCCTGTCCTACCTGCAACTGGAATTCCTGATAGTCTTCCGGACTGGGAAGAAGTACACACAGTGCGTCGGCTGAAATTACTATCGTATCAAAATCTCCGTTTCGGATTTGAGACAGAATTTCAATGCGTCGGTTTTCGTCTGCACGGGATACACTTTCCAATTCCCGAAAAAAATAATCCTTTGCCGGAAATAACAATACATTTTCATCTGCCGCTTCCAGGAGCTGAAGGGTTTTTCTTGCCGCCTTTTCATCCGGTACAATGATAAATGCTTTCTTCTTTAAACGGACAGAAATCAGGTGAGACAAATATGGTTTATGTTCCCCGATTCCAAAGACCGCGCAATACTGTTCCTCCTCCACTGCCTTTTCCAGCATCGGATAGTTTTTCAACTTTGTTAAAAGTGTTAAAATTCGATCCATATGATTTAATTGTAGCGGCACATGGCCTGCTCGATGTTTCCTTCAATAATTTTTTGAATAGCATCAGAAATGTCTGGATACCGATTCTGCAAGGCAGAACGTTCCTGTTCCGTCAGGTTTCCCAAAACCCAATCAGACAGCAGCATTTCCGGATTAATCCGATCCGAAATCCCTACTTTAATGCGGGGAAAATTTTCGTTTCCCAAATATGTAATAATACTTTTCAGCCCCTTATGTCCACCGGAGCTTCCTTTTGCACGGATGCGCAACTTTGCACAGGGCAAAGAAATATCATCGCAGATTACTAATACCCGTTCGGAAGGAATGCGATAATAGTCAGAAGCAGCTCGAACCGCTTCCCCGGAATTGTTCATGAAAGTTTGCGGTTTCAAAAGCAATACCTGTTTTCCCGAAAGCTGAATTTCAGCGCAGGTGGCCTGGAACCGAAGCCGATTGATCCGGATGCCCTCGTGACTTGCAATATAGTCCAATACCATCCAACCGATATTGTGCCTAGTATTTTCATATTTTTTCCCGGGATTGCCTAGACCAACTACCAGAAAGTCCATAGAATTCTCCGTTTCTATTTTATTTTTATATTTCATTTATTATACAATAAAATTAGATAAAAATCAAGTATTTCCTCTATAAAAATATTTTTAAACATTGTAATCAAAATGTTTGGGGCAATATACCGTGCAAAATTGCTATAAACGGGAACTAAAATTTGAAATAATTGTTTCTTTTTACAAAATTTGAGCGTTACAAAAAATTCCTTGTTATTTTACAAAAAATATGTTATAATTATCAATGGTAAAATATTGTAGTACATATTATCTTACAGGAGGCTGTTAAATGAACAAAAAGTATGTTTACCTCTTTACAGAAGGAAACGGGAAGATGCGCGAGTTGTTGGGTGGTAAGGGTGCGAACCTTGCTGAAATGACCAATCTCGGCATGCCGGTTCCCCAAGGCTTTACTATTACAACGGAGGCCTGCACGCAGTATTATGAGGATGGGCGGAAGATCAATGATGAAATTCAGGCCCAAATCATGGAGTATATTGCAAAAATGGAAGACATCACTGGTAAAAAGTTCGGTGATAAAGAAAATCCTCTTCTGGTTTCAGTTCGTTCCGGTGCCCGTGCTTCTATGCCTGGTATGATGGATACAATTCTGAACTTAGGTCTGAACGAGGAAGTAGTTGAGGTTCTGGCGAAAAAATCCGGAAATCCCCGTTGGGCTTGGGACTGCTACAGAAGATTCATTCAGATGTTCTCCGACGTAGTTATGGAAGTAGGCAAGAAGTACTTTGAAGTGCTCATCGACGAAATG
>CALXAO010000095.1 GCA_944386295.1 uncultured Clostridia bacterium
TAATTTTGATTCCCTGTTTACAGAATAATACAAATCAATCCGCCGCTGCCTTCGTTGATAATTTTTTGAAGGGTTTCTTGAAATTTTTCCCGAGCATCTTCTGGCATCCGGTTCAACTTTGTTAACAACCCTTCGTTGACCAGTTCATGCAGGGATTTTCCGAAAATGTTGCTTTCCCAGATTTTTAGTGGGTCTTCTTCAAATTCGGTAAGCATATATTTGACCAGATCTTCCGATTGCTTTTCCGAGCCTACAATAGGGGATACTTCCGTTTGAATATTTGCTTTAATAATATGATAGGAAGGGGCGGAAGCTTTCAGTTTAACGCCAAACCGACCGCCTTGTTTGACAATCTCTGGCTCTTCTAGGGAAAGATCCTCCATGGCAGGGGTGACAATGCCATATCCTTTTGCGCTGGCTTCTTGCAACGCATAGTCAATCCTGTCATACTCTTTTTGAATTTTAGCCAGCTTGCTGACAACAGCAATCAGATCCCCTTCGTTTTCTACTTTAATTCCGGTGGTTTCGCTGAGAAGATGATAGAACAACTCCTGAGGAAGTTCCGCACACAGCCGGATGGAGCCACTGCCCAGTTCAATGGATTCAATTTGCGCAGCTGTAATGTACTGGTTTTCCTGCATATGGGCCAAAAGAGTGTCGATTTCCCGGATTCTGCGCAGGTTCCGGGCTGCGTCGGCTATGTCGGAAACGACCGCCTGCCGCAGGGGATGGCCGTCTTCTAAGAAGCCAACCCAGCCGGGCATACGGATCCCGATTTCCTTCATGGGAAACTCAAACAAGACGCTTTCCATAATTTTTTTAATGGTGCCTTCATTGATGCTTAGGCAGTCTACTGGCAGGACGGGAACATTATACTTTTGTTCCATTTCTTGGGCCAAAGCAATGGTTTCCTGGGCCTGAGGGGAGACTGTGTTTAGCAGGACGACGAATGGTTTTTCGATTTCCTGCAATTCACTGATGACCCGTTCTTCTGCTTCCAGATAGGAGGAACGGGGAATTTCTCCTATGCTTCCGTCGGTGGTTAAAACCAGACCGATGGTAGAATGTTCCCGAATGACTTTTTGGGTTCCGATTTCTGCTGCCATGTTAAAGGGAATTTCCTGCTCATACCAAGGGGTTCGGACCATACGGGGCTGTTCGTTTTCAATGTAACCCAGCGCATCGGGGACAATATATCCCACGCAGTCAATCAGACGGACGTTAAAGCCCACATTGTCCTGCAATTCTACCCGAACAGCTTCGTTTGGAATGAACTTTGGTTCGGTCGTCATAATAGTGCGTCCTGCCGCGCTTTGGGGCATTTCATCCAGCGCCCGATCTTTTTTGAAGGCGTTGTCCATGTTTGGCAGCACCAGCGCTTCCATAAATTTTTTGATAAAAGTGGATTTTCCGGTTCTGACCGGGCCGACAACGCCGATGTAAATATCGCCGCCAGTTCGTTGCGCAATGTCCTGGTAAATAGATGTATTGGTCATAACAACTCCTCCGCAAGATAGTTCATTATAGTAATAAATATGTTGCATGGACGGGTTTTATTACAAGCAGATTTAGAAAAACAACTTAGTGTAAAATAATTGTAGGAGAAATAAAAAAGATACAAGGAACAACTCAAATATGGTTTAATGAAGCTGCTATACACCACAAACCAAAGGAGAGTTTGTTCCCTGTGAAAGAAATTATAGCAAGCAAAATTGAAAAGCTCAAGAGTGAAATTGAAAAATTCTTTGAAAATGATGAAGTAAGTCTGGATGTAGCGGAGAGTTACTTCGTCCAGCGGATCGGAGAAACCGTCAGGGGACTGCTGACTGCCTGCTATGAGCAGAAGGATGCGGAACTGCTGGCAGACAAAGTAGGTCGGAAAGAAGCGGGATTAGTCGTGGAACGGCGTGGAGATGTGCGGCATGTAGTAACACAGTTGGGTGTGGTCAGTTATCATCGTACATATTACGCCAGTCACAGCGGAGGCTATTGCTATCCCATAGACCAGGTGGTGGGACTGGAATCCTATCAGCGAGTTAGCAGCGGTGTAGGCTTGGGATTGGTAGAAAGTGCCCGTGAGATGTCATATGCCAAGGCCAGCCGAGTTGTAACCGGAGGACTGGTAACCAAGCAGACGGTGATGCGGAAGATCCGGGATGCGCATCCGGCGGTAGAGCCTGTGCTGCGGAAAAAGGTTGCCGTGCTCCATGTGGATGCGGACGAGGATCATGTAAAGCTGCAGACCGGGGATAGTAGGATTGTTCCTCTTGTTAATGTGTATGAGGGAATTGAGCGGAACGGCAAGCGTGGTGTGTGCAAAAATGTGTTCCATTGTTCTGAATTTGGCAAGAAAACCGAGGATTTATGGGAAGAAGTCTTAACAGAAATGGAACGGCGGTATGATCTGACCGACACAAAAATCTATCTCCACGGTGACGGTGCGGCTTGGATCAAGCAGGGCTTGGAGTGGCTGCCCAACAGTGTATTCGTCCTTGACCGCTATCATATTAACAAAGCACTAAAGGGTACGGTCAGCGGTATTGAAAGAAAAAGTGGATGCCAGTACGAATACCATCTTCGTCAAGCCTTGAACGAGGGTGACCGGGATTATTTCTGTTCAGTCCGGGACAGTCTGCTCGCCCGGTGGCCAGAGCGGGAGAAAACGATTCTTGAAAACAGCAATTATCTGCTCGGCAATTTTGATGCGATCCATATCTATAACACTGACCAAGAAGCAAGAAAAGGCGGAGCAACGGAGCCTCATGTAAGCCATGTTCTGTCCAGTCGGCTGAGCAGCCGCCCTATGGGTTGGAGTCCCAAAACATTGAAGAAGTTTGTACCCATCCTGGCGGCAGGACAGTGTACTTTCCGGGCGAAAGACGAAAAAGAATCTCCTTCAAGCACCAAGCAACAGAAGCACACGCCTCCGAAAATCCCTACATCGACCCTTGGCTTGCCACATCCGGACATGGTGGTATCCATGCCTGCCAAGCAGGGAAAAGTTACGCAGCTATTCAGGTTGCTTAATACTCTTTGTAAATAAAGCCCGGCGTCAGCCGCCTTGTTTACCATACTGCACAGATGTCAGTGGGTGTCAAGGGCGGTGTGCCGTTCATTTTACCCTTGATACCCACTGGCAGCTGTGCTACCAATTTTGAGTTGCAAAAAATCCTACAACAACTTGACACCGTCGAAAAACAAGAACAGGCTTGACAAGCAGCGTCCGATATGATAAAATAAATAAAGAAGAAAGAAAGGAACGGAGTTATTTGGATTTTTGCAGAAAATTGTTTTTGGCGCCTTTGGCTGGAATTACAGATCGGGCTTTTCGGAAGGTGTGCCGGCAGTTTGGGGCTGATGTTGTCTGTACGGAGATGATCAGTGCTAAGGGAATTTGGTATCAGGATAAGAAAACGGAAAGTTTGATGATGTTTGGAACGGATGAAATGCCCTGCGGAATTCAGTTATTTGGATCGGAGCCTGAGATTATGGCGCATGCGGTTCAGGTAGCAGCGGCACATAACCCTGCGTATATTGACCTGAATATGGGATGTCCGGTGCCGAAGATTGTAAAAAACGGAGATGGCAGTGCTTTAATGAAAAGTCTTTCCTTGGCATCAAAAATTATTGAAGCTGCGGTAAAAAGCGTGTCTTTGCCGGTAACGGTTAAGTTTCGCCTTGGATTTGATCGGGATATTTCTGTGGAATTTGCCCAGATGGCCTGCGTATCAGGAGCTGCAGCGCTTTTTGTGCACGGCCGGACCCGGGAGCAGTTTTATTCCGGAACGGCGGATTGGGATGCCATTCGCCGGGTCAAAGAAGTTTCTACAGTTCCGGTAATCGGAAACGGAGATGTGTTTTCTCCTGAGGCTGCGGAACAGATTCTAAAACAAACCGGCTGCGACAGCATTATGATTGCCCGGGGAGCGTTGGGTAATCCGTTTTTGTTTGCGCAGATTCGTTCGTATTTTGCCACTGGACAATATGTTGTGCCGACTGAGCGGCAGCGTTTGGACACCGCATTGGAACAGTTGGAGGGTATGTGTATGGACAAGGGCGAGCGGATTGCTGTTCCTGAAGCTAAAAAACATATTGCCTGGTATTTGAAAGGGATGCGGGGCAATGCAGAATTCAAAAATCGGATTTTTGCAGCTTCTGGATTGGAACAAATGCGACAGATTTTGATAGAACTTCGGGATCGATAAAAAAATACCGGCACATGTGCTATTGACATTTTCTCAGAAAAAGAACCTTTCATAGGCTAAGTGTTCTTACGGATAGAAAAGCACCTAAGTGGAAATTTACTTAGGTGCTTTTCGTTTTGAAAGGGTTTTAGACATATTCTAAATTGGTGGGATTTGACGTACAAATTCAATACTTACGCTAATTCTTATTTCGTCAGCTACCACAAAGCGGTATCGCTTCAGTAAAATCAAGTTTTTTTTTTCAACAGCCGATTTGGTAAAATATTTGTTTCCTGATTTATTCTTAGCTCTTTTGCAAATAAGTTTTTTCTATATAAGCGGTAGGAATGCCAGGAGTTAATGCGATTTCCGTAATAAAAAAGCAATCAGAATATTTTGTTTTATTAAATCTTAGCTGCAATAGACCATGGCTCACCGTCAAGACCGAATGTTCCGTGACAGCTTATATCAGGACGTTCGGGCTGGAAACTAATTTTTTATAGAATCAAATCCTTCCCGTATTTTCGCTCTATCGGCACTTTCAGTATGTCTGTCTTTACTGGTGTCATCATTTGTATTACATATTCAGTTTTTTCAGAAAAGCATCAATATTAACCAAGGCTAATTTGTATTTTTTTCGTAACATATCGTTGTATTTGTGACTTAAAACCGAATGAGGCTAAGATTTTATTGAAATAATTAAAATAAGTTAAATAAAAATTCTTATTTTAATCCCCGGCATTGTTTATATTACCGCACTTTTTAAGGGCAATACGAAACAAATACTCTGTGTATTTTTGTATTTTGTAAAAATCTGTTTTATCTCTTTTGAAAGCTTTCACTGATAAGTCGCAAAATTGATTTAATTCGGTCAGTTTCGAAATCTTATTAATTTTATTACAAATCTTTTATTCAATAAACAATAGAAAAGGACAGTAATGATAGCATCATTACTGTCCTTAAGAATACCGCTTTTAAAGAAGGGTTCTTTTTTAGTTAAAGAATACCTGCGGCGGTCAGTGCGGCCAAAATGTATTTTATCAGGAATAAACTGACGATAACATACATCAGAGGATGAATTTCCTTTATCTTCCGGGACGCAAGTTTCACCACGACATAGGAAATAAATCCAAAAGCCAATCCGTCTGTGATAGAGTAGAATAGGGGCATACACACTACGGTAAGGAACGAGGGGATTGCAATGCTCATATCTGCCCAGTCAATTTCTTTTAGGGCGCTTGCCATCATGATCCCGACGACAATTAGAATCGGCGCTGTGGCGGCACTGGGAATAAAGCCCAAAACCGGGGAAAGAAAAATGGAAAGAGCAAAACATATGCCGGTGACAGTTGAGGTCAAACCGGTTTTTCCACCGGCAGAAATGCCTGCGGTGGATTCTACATAGGTTGTAACGGTAGATGTTCCAATTACCGCACCGGCAGAGGTCGCGATGGCATCAGCCAGCATAGCACGTTCTACTTTAGGCAGATTTCCGTTTTCGTCCAAGTAACCTGCTTTGTTTGCGGCGCCAATAAGTGTGCCAATGGTATCAAACATATCTACCAAAACCAGGGTAATCAGGACAGAAATCAGGGAAGCAATTGGAGCGCTAAACAGTTCTCCGAAGCCTTTGAATGCAGCACCGAAGACGCTAAAGTCCAAAACTGGCGCCCAGCTTTCCGGCATGGAAACGCCCATGGGAATCTGGAAGACAAACTGCAAAAGGCATGCAATGGCAGAGGTGCACAGGATGGAGATAAACAGCGCGCCCGGAACTTTTTTAATGACCAAAACAATGGTCAAAATCAGACCGAAAAGGGCAAGTAGAGTGGTGGGTACATTCAGGGCCCCCATTCCAATAATCGTTCCAGTAGTGCTGGATAAAAGGCCGGCATTGTTAAATCCAATTAAGGCAATAAAGAAACCGATTCCGGCAGAAATTGCTTTTTTCAGACTTAAAGGGATTGCATCCACAATGGCCTTTCGGGCTCCGGTGACAGTCAGCAGAATAAAGAACACGCCGCCGGTAAATACTGCTGCCAAAGCTGCATAAAAAGACAGGCCCATGCTACCACAGAGGGTGTAAGCAAAGACTGCGTTCAGGCCCATGCCGGGAGCCTGTGCCAAAGGATAATTGGTCATCCAGCCGATCAGCCAAGTACCTACTGCTGCAGAAAGGCAGGTCGCTGCCATGACTGCAATGCTGGGCATGTTTGGAGGGGTGCCATCGCCCAAGAATGTGGGGTTGACAAAGATAATGTACGCCATGGTGAAGAAGGTGGTTAGCCCGGCAATAATTTCTGTCCGAATCGTGGTGCCGTGCTCTTTGAGATGAAACAGTTTTTCCATTTGAACTCTCCTTGTTTTTATATTTTCGAACGGCTTGTTTGTTCCTTACTGCTTCAAGCCAATCCAATACAAAAATAAATCCGGTTACACAGGGTGTTCTGAATCTGCGGACGAATCTGGGAATTCCGGAGGAAGTGTTTTTTGTAAAGGTTTCTCTGAAAGGAAAGGCGTTGGTGCGTGTTTTCGGGCGCGAATGCACAGGAGAAGAAAAATAACTACGCCGCAAAGACTGACAATTAGCCCTAAGCAAAATCCGCGGGGAATAAACCGCAATTCTACTGTGTGTTCTCCTGCTGTTAGGACGGTTCCGATAAATGCGTTTCCAAGTACCGGTGTAATTTCTGCTTTCTGCCCATCTACATACAGGGTCCAGTCCTTGCTGTAGGGAACCGACGTATAAAGCAGACCATCTTCCTTAACAGACACAGTGCCTTTTAGTATAGTGTCTGTATATTCAGTCACATTCCATTGCTCATCGGCCAGAAGGTCATAACCTTCCTGCCAGGCGTCTGTATTCAAATAGTAGAAATATAAACTGATGGTGCCGGTTTTTTCTTTGTCTGGCATAATCCGGAAGGTAATTTTATCGCCGGCTTCGCAATTCCCTACCGGGGCAATATACCGCAGCGTACTCATAGCAAAGGTATACGGCTGCTGTTCACCGATCTGAACCCGAATATCCCCACCTCCGGAGATGCGCATATAAGCATAAACCGGCCCGGAACGATTCGCGGTATAGGTCAGGGTCAGAACGCCGCTGGTTTGCCCTGTTTCGTATTTGTAGGTTCCCTGTCCGGTTTTATTAAAGCTTTCAAAACTTTCATATTGAGGCAAATGTTCTGGGCCTCCTCGCAGGAACAAATTACTGTTTAAACCGGTCAGTGCCTGAAACAGATTGTTTTGCACGCTGAACGGGCTATTTGTAAATTCAAATTCTGCGGCCTCCACGCGGGTCATAAATCCGGTGGAAAGGTATTTGGTATTTCGATAGACCGCCATACCATTTTCTTTGAACATGAATTCTGTATTTGTAATGTCCGCCATGTAGTTGTCTCGTGAAATAAAATACTTCAGACCAAACAGGGAATTTGTCAAGGGGGAAGAATAATTATAATAGTAACTGTTTGCACCAGTTGTAAAGCCGAAGCCGGACATCATACTTGTGACCGTCCGATTTGCGGTGGATGAAAATTGGCCAATGCCGGGATAATTGTAGAGAAACCCGTCATTAAGATAATACCGTCCAGTCATTTCCATCCGGTAAAAGGAAGGATCTTCCTCCCGGAGGCGGTCTGCAATGCCTGAAATGGTTTCTTGGGCATAGGGGTAAGTGTTGTAATCGGTTTTTCCGACTGAATCCATACTGTAAATCAGGCTGGCGGACAGCTCGGCTCCGGCCAGAAAAAAGAAGAAAAAGTGGAAGAAGGTTTCTTTCAAAAGTTTCTGTTCATACAGAAGAAGAATCACAATATAACAAACTGTAAGCACGCTGTTTCCCAGCAGCTTAATTTTGTCGGTTACAGTAAAAGACAAACCGATCATGATCAGCGTAAGAATGGCCATGCCCACAAAGTCATAAATTTTCAAATCTCGCAGCAGAGTAAATCCTCGATACCCGATAAGCAAAAGTACAAAACAAAATAGGAAAGAATACCGAGCTGGAAGCATGTTGGGAAAGTGAAATCCGTGGAGAATGTAGTCTAACAGATTGAAGTTTGCGCTAAACATGATAAAAGCCAAGAAGAGAATACTGCTGACTTTTTCTGCAAGACGGACTTTGGGGGACCGAAGAAATACCACCATTAGCAACAGAGAAGGAATGCCGCAGTAGAGATTTGGCAGGCCCGACATAACTGTGGGTTTCTGAAATGCCCATAAATTGGAAATAACCTCCAGAAAGGAGTCATAAAACTCCAGACTGTCTCCGAATCCATTGTTCTGTCCGCTGTCGGTGCTTCCGAGAGAAAGAACTACATGAAGAATAAGAACGGCCGTCAGCGCGCCTGCCAAAATGGAATATCCGGCAAATCGTCCCAAGGTTTTCAAAAAATTCTTTCCAAAAATTCCGCGGATGGCACAGACTGAAAAAAAGAATACTACGGCAAAAAAACAGACGAAAAATCCAATATAGTAATTTGCCAGAATTGCTGCTGCCAGGGAAAGAACGTACAGCCGGAATTTTCCTTCGGTAATCAGCGAATACAGTCCCAGCACGACCAAAGGAAGCAGGGCAAAGGTATCCATCCAGATAACATTCCAGTAATACCCCATGGCATAACTGCAAAAGGCATACATCCATCCAAAAAAAACGGTAGAAATGTCACAGCGATGATAAATCTTGCGCAGAAGCAGGGCAAAAAACCAGCCTGCGCAGCCCAGTTTTATCATTAGAAAAACGGTCATGGCTTCTCGGAGTACTGCGGCTGGAAGAAAAACGGTGAGCAGATTCAGGGGACTCGCGATATAATAGGCAATCATACCCCAGAAATCAGTGCCGAAGCCTCCGTTCCAAGAATAAAACAAATTGCTCCCATTCTGCAGTTTTCTCTGAAATTCTACCAGAAAAGGATAATATTGCTGCCTCAGATCAGAGTAGAGCATCTGTTTGTCTCCAAAGGGATGAACTCCGTCCAAGGCAAACCCAATTCCTATGGCAAGAAAGGGGAGAAGGAAAGCCAGAAATAAATAAAGCTTATCGGTTTTCTTTTCTTTTAAAGGTTTGGAAAGGCCTGCAGAACACAGGAAACTGATTGGATTGATCATACCGACTCCTTTCCCGGATCAGTCAGACATTTCATCTAGAGTTGCGGAAAATCCAGGTAGGAATTCTTCTTCAAATACCCGCAGGCTTTGCAGGGGGTATTCCAAAAGTTTGTGCTCCAGCGCAATCTGGGCGGAATCAAAATCCCGGTTCCCTGTCTTTTGTTCCTCAATGCATTTGATATAAGCCGAGAGGGTATCTGCTGCCTTGACATAAATCCATTCTGGCTCATTTTCTCCGTTGAGAATGTCGGAAAAATCTTCCCGAAGGTCTTCCGGCAGTTTTGCCAGCAAATTGTCCTTTGCAATGTCCTCCACTTCCTGATAACTACCCCGAATTCCTTCGTTAAAGTACTTAACGGGCGTTGGCAGATCTCCGGTGATGGTTTCGGACGCGTCATGGTACATAGCCAGCACTGCCGCCCTGTCAGGGTTCAGTTTCCCGCCAAATCGGTTGTTTTCAATAATAATCAAGGCATGCGCTAACATGGCGGTCTGATGGGAGTGCTCCTGGAGATTTTCTGGCAACATATTACGCATCAGTCCCCATCGGCGGATATATTTCATGCGGTTGAGAAAAGCAAAAAAGTGATACATGACAAAATCTCCTGGGCAAAAAACAAACCAAAGATGAAATGTTATTTCTGATTATTTTTATAGCGGATCAATAGATCTTGAATTTTTTTATTAGGATCCAGCAGCCGGGTAACCGACTGATTGTGATGCAGCGCCAGAATAAAATAAGAAATGTATTTGGATACATCTACTTCTACAAACCAGGGTGCCTGGGCTAATTCGGGTTTTCGATAAGTCAGATTCGTTCCCAGAACACAAGAAATAATACCGTCTTCATGGGCTTTACGGAATTTTTCGGTTCCTTCGGTAAACAGCGCATACGTTGCAGATAGAAAAATCCGACCGGCTCCTTTTTCTTTCAGTTCGTAGGCCAAACTGATCATGGAATCCCCTGAGGCGATAATATCATCGGCCACTAAGATATCTTTTCCTTTGACCGAATTGCCCAAATACTCGTGTGCTACAATAGGATTCCTCCCATTGATGATCGTGGAATAATCTCGGCGCTTATAAAACATACCCAAATCTACGCCCAGAACAGAGGAATAGAAAATATTCCGGTTCATGGCGCCCTCATCAGGGCTGACAATCATAAGATGATCCTTGTCGATGCAGATGTCGTTATATTTCCGGAAGAGGGCCTTGAGCACCTGATAATGGGGCATAACGTTGTCAAAACCCATCAGGGGAATCGCGTTTTGTACCCGGGGGTCATGTGCGTCAAAGGTTACAATGTTTTCTACCCCCATACGTTCCAGTTCCTGCAGGGCTACAGCGCAATCCAGAGATTCCCGGGCGGAACGCTTGTGCTGCCGTCCGCCGTACAGAAGGGGCATAATAACTGTAATTCGGTAGGCTTTGCCGCTCATGGCTTCGATGATCCGTTTCAGGTCCTGGAAATGATCGTCCGGTGACATGGGAACTTCTTGGCCGAACATATCGTATTTGCAGTTATAATTGCCCATATCAGTAAGTATGTAGATGTCATATCCCCGAATTGTTTCCTTCAGGACAGCTTTACCGTCGCCGGTGCTGAAACGGGGGCAGTTAACGTGCAGAAGCATGGAGTCTTTGATTGTAGGGTCGTTTTTGTATTCCGGATACAGATTATGATACCAATTGGTTAGATAATAGTCGATTTTTTCGCTCAGTTCCATGGCGCCCGGCATGGGGATCACACCCAGGGGAAAGAATTCGTTGGGATGTGCCAAAATTGCTTTTGTTTGTTCGTCCATAAAATCATTCACTCCATCGTATTATTTATCCTGTTACTATTATAAAATAAATTACCAAACATCAAAGGACTAAAAGATGAAAAAAAACGTACATCTTGTAACTTTTACAGGAAAAAGGGAAGAGCCGAACTTTATTTCGCTGGTTCGGCTCTTCCCCGGTGTCGTTATTCTTCCAATGCCCGGTTCAGCCAGATGGTTGCGATGGTAATCGCACTGTACATTCCGGTTTTTTCGGTGCGCTGAATAATGCGCTCACTTCCCTTAATATCAGGGTCATTGGAGTGCAGTTCTACAGAGATTTTAGTGGAAAGGTCAATATCCTTATCCTTTTTTGTATCTAAGATCTGCATCATAATTACACATTTATCGGTCAAATTTCCGTAAAACAGAATATTGCCGGAACGGACCAAAGGCCGTCCTTGGAAATATAAAAACGGCTTTTTCTTTGCAGCTGCCACAATTGTTTCCCCCTTTGCTGTGGTGGTGCGTTTTAGGTTCAATTTATTTTACTACATTATAACATAGATTTCTATTTCTGTCAAGGGTTTTCTTTATTTCGAGAAAACAGATCAGGACGCCTGGAACATAGGCGTCCTGATGCAAATTACCGGTAATCGGAAATCCAGCTGCGCACTTTATAGAAGGCTCCGGTAGAATGGGTTTGTGTTCTTCCGTACAACTCCCACTGTGTCCCGTTCTGGACTGGAATTGTGACTTCTACCCGGTCGGTGTTCCAAGATTGAAAGGTATTGTTCGGAATTGTAGTAACCGCAGTGTTCGTTTCCTTGTAGCTGCTGATTCCCTTTACTGCGGAACGGTTTAAAACCTCAGAAGCAATATAGGTTGTTTGAAAGGTTTCGGCAGCAATGTCGTATTGGTAGGTTGCGCTGTTGTCCGTGATCCACAGCCGATTGCCGTCTCCATAAACTGCCGATAGGTCATGGCCTCCGCCGTTGCCTGGTAGGGTTTTCCGGTATTCTGAGGCTTCTGTAATCGTAGGATTGGCTGCGGTGCCTCCAATCCGGTAAGCGGTCAGATGTAGGTCCCCTACCGCCCAAAGAAGGTTTCTCTGGGGATCCCAGAGCACACCGTGGGCCCCCTGAAGATTGGCTTGTACATAAGCGGTGCTGTTCTGAGATGCTGTGTAAATCCGTATCCAGCCGCCGTTACTAGCGGCTGCAGCAATGTTTCCGTTTGGCAGATATTCAATGGAATGGGGATTTGCGGATCCAGTGGCGTTGACTTCCCAGATTTTTTGGCCGGTGGCGTAATCTGCAATTCCCAAAAATCCATTGGATGCAGAGACTGCAACTACGTATTTGCGCAGATTGGGCGCGTAACGCAATTTTGCGTCGGTGCAGTAGGCAAAGGCGCTTTGCAAAGTAAAGCCGTTGGCTGTTGACGGTGCCCAGCTCCAAACCGTTTCGTTGGCTTCCCAATTGTCGGCATGAATGTCATAGACTGAAATTCTTGCATTGGCCTGGTCGGTTACCATTGCCAGTTGTTGAGGACCGACTGTGCGATAGGTGACCGTATTGTACATCATAACAGCGTCTTCGTCCTGCTGCCCCATGCTTCCGATGACAAAGCGGATCTTATCTCCTACCTGAATATTAGCAGATACTTTGTAAGTTATTTGGTCTGTGGATGTTAGGCTGACTACGTTACCGTTTGTGGGCCAAATCTGTTCATTGTTTTTAAAGATCTGAAGAGAAGTTGGCGTTTTACTTCCCGCAGAAGAGGCGTTATAAGAAACTGCGCGTGCTATCATGGTGGTAATTTCCACGCGTCCGGAATAAGGTGCTGTAAATGTTTTGACGGTATCTGCGTTTTTTGCGGGATGAACTTTGACTCCTAGCAAATCTGCGTAGCAGTAAGGATACGTTGACCAGTCGGCTGCATACATGTATTTTCCATAAGAGGAAATATACTGGTAGGTCATATCGTGGAATGTATTTGATGTTTGGTTGTGCCATTCCCAACTCCAATGCTCAATAGGGGTGCCCCAGTTGCTTTGAGACGCGGAAAATGTATATGCATCTCCTGCCCGGAGAGCTGGCGCTTCCAAAGAGATATAGGTTATTGTATTATAATTTTGTACGGCATCTGCGTCGATCTGGTCCATTCCCCCTATAACAAAGCGGATTTTATCTCCAGCTTGGACTGGGACGGAAATCGAAAAGTCCTTTGCGTCGGTGGAGGTCAGGGATAGAACATTGCTGTACAGAGGATAGACCTGGGTATTGTTTACTAAAATGCGTAGGGAGGTAGGTGTTTGGTTTCCTCCTGCGACATATTGATTAAAACGGGCAATAGAGGTGTCAATTCGGATGGTTCCGCTGTAAGGAGCAGAAAAAGTTTTAACGGTGTCAACGTCAAGTCCCGGATGCATTTTTGTTCCCAGCATATCCACATAACAGTAGGGATATTGATTCCAGTCGGCTACATACATGTTTTTTCCATAGGAAGCAACATACTGATAGGTCATCGGTGAAAAAGACGTTCCGTTTTTTGGCGTCCATTCCCAGCTCCACAAAGGGGTGTCCTGGCCCCAGGTACTGTTCGTTGCAGCAAAGGTATATGTTTGTCCGATTCGTTGATCCCCCGGATCCCCAACGGACTCATAGGTAACGGTTGTTATCATGTTGACGGCATCTGAATTATGATTTCCCATACTGCCTACCACAAACCGCAGCTTTTCCCCTGCGCGAACCTTTGCTGTAACTGTAATGTTTTTTTGTGTTGTGGATGTCAGGATCAGGAAGTTTTCCTCTGAGGGGTAAATAATTGTATCGTTAAGCAAAATTTGAAAGGAAGTCGGAGTATTTCCCGTAGGACTGGTAAATTCTCCTGTCCGGGCAATGGTAATATTGATTGATACAGAGCCGGAGGCCGGCGCTGTAAATACTCTTGCCGCGTCTGCATTTGTGTTGGAGTGTACATTATTACCTCCCCAGCGGGCTGCACAGTAGGGATATAGTTCCCAGTCTGCTACATAACAGTCTCCTTGCCCGGAAATATTAGTAAATACCATGTCTTGAAAGGGACCGCCACCTGCCAAACGCCACTGCCAGGACCAGATATCGCTGGATTTGCCCCAGTGTTCTTCCTGTGTGTAGGTAAAGGATGTTCCGGGCTGAACTGTATCTCCTGTGGCATAAAGAATCGGGAACAGTGAAAGGAGAAACAGCAGTGCAAACAATGAACATAACAATTTCTTTTTCATTAATAAGTTCCTTTCTTTCCGTTTCTTTCGGAATTTTTTTAGAGCCCCCTTTTTGCTATATGGATTTGACAAGCATAGGCCTCACCTCCCTCGGGAAATGTTGACAGTGTGCTGTGTTTTTTTGTTTTATTGTAACATATAATTTATCTAAATACAATATAAATTAGCAAAAATTTTCTTTTTTTTAGCAATTTAAAATAATATTTGCATATAATACTGATTCTTTTGTAATTTTCCAAAAATTGATGCCAAAGACTTTTCGGCAGCTTTAGAAAATCCTATTTGCTTTTTTTATAAAATAGAAAGAGGTACATAGGTACTCTCCCAGAATAAAAATGAAAAAGAGTGAATTGCTTATGATAATGGATTGGGAGTTGGTTGAAACAAATTGCTAAAACTACCCAAACTGTTTATATGTGGGGACTCTTTAGTCCTGTTTCGGAATCCATTATTGCACAGAAAGTACGGCAGCATCCCGGAAGATACAGCGAGTCCCGGCAGCGGTTTTGCAGCCTTTAATCGGTCAGGGAGTATAGGCCTAGGATTGCGTTTGGTTGATTAAAGGTGTTTTTTTGGACCGGAATGGAGATGCTTTTAAGCCGTTTGGCGGCGCGGTATATGAATCCAACGGTGTGTCGGATGTGAATGTGATGGATGTTTTCTTTTTGCTCCGGTGTTACCGAAGATCTCAACGGTATTTTATTGAGTGAGTCGAATCATATTGGTGTGTATATTGGAGAAGGGAAAGTCGTGGAGGCTACTTTGGATCAAAACTATGATAGGGTTGTGATTACCAATCTGTTTGAACGTGGATAGTGTAAGCGGGGAAAATCCGGATTTGTGGAATATGAAGAATCAAAAAACAAAGAATCTGTATATTTATGTGCAGAGTGTTGGATTTGTGGTTCGGGAGACGTTGCGTTTTTTCGGAGGCAGCTTACGGGGAAGGAGCGGCATTCTGTCCGATTGGGGATGAAATGGAACTTCTGGAATTTATTCCAGGAATTTAAGCAGACGGATATCAATGGGTTGAACCCGTTATAACTGCATAGAAGGATACAGTCAGTATGACAACATGTGTTATTATGTTTATAAAAAATAGTAAAATGCACATGTCCGGTAAAAACGGACAATAGAAAAACCACCCCTTTATGGTAGAATGAAAATACTACCGTAAAGGGGGATTCTGTATGCCAAAAGAAATAAAGCAATATGAAAAAATGCACGATTTCTTTCCCGGAGTAGCGATTAAACCAAAAGGCAGACCGAGAAAAAGGGGCACGGAACTGCCACCATCTGTTCAGCAATTAAGCAGGCTTACACAATTACAGTATGAACTTTCAAGGGAGTCGAAACGGAAAATGAACGGACGCGGGATTTTCTCTCGCTTACCAAAAGGAAGTGAGAACAAGCGTAAAGTATAAGGATAATTCAATAATTTTTTAGTGTTTCAAGAAGCGGTTACTGTGTAAAAAGAATGGATATTCCTGTAAAAGACCTCCCGCTTGCCGAAAAGATAAGAGAATGCCAGGATCGTTGTACATATATGGCTTGAATGCAACCCCAATCCAAAGACAGTACTGCGGGAGACTTCAAACCAAATCAAAAGTGAGTTACGGACACACAAAGCAAGGCGTACTGTATCTTTCAATTATCCGAGATTTATGTTGCGTACAAGACCGGTTATTAACCTTGTGCTTTCAACCGTGCGAGCAGCTGAGAGAAAAGAGAAGGTCACCGTTCAAATGTCAAGACGTGGAAATCCGTATGGCAATGCTTTAGCTGAAAAATTTTTCTCAATAGTATTTACAGAGCCAAGCTTCAAACCTATCAGGAGGCGAGCCATACATCCATTTCTACAATAACGAGCGAATTTAACTTAAAACAAAACTGACTCCTCATGAAACGCGAAGTCAGTATGTTGCTTGAAATTTAATTTGTTTTTGTTCTGTCCGTACAATTTGGAGTAGTTCAAATTGTTCCGAGGCTTTTTGCTATTTCAGGACGCGACAGGTTTGTATCCCGTAGTATTCCAAACAAGCGATGGCCGTCTTGTCGATTCGTTCTCCGCAGACCAGTATCGGGACGGCAGGAGGACAGCTGACTGTGGGTGTGCCCAGAATCCGTCCGAGGCATGCTTGGACATTTTTTTCTTCCTGTGGGGAGAGCAGCGCTTCTCGCGGGGAACAGACAGTTTCCGGTCGAAGCGGAAGCGGTGGTTGATTCGGAATTGGTTTCCGAGGAATTAATGTTGCCAATGTTTTCTGCAGCCGTTTTATCTCCTGTTCAGAAATTTCCGGTGAAATCATCAGGACAAGAAAATCCGGATCGGAAAATTCTGGGATAATCCCCCGCTTTTGCAGAAAATCTGCTACCTCTCGCCCCGTATAGCCGAATTCTTTGGGCGCCAAAGTCAGTTTTAAGGGTTCGTTTCCCCGAAATAGAGGTTGAAGGTCCGGAAGCTGTTGCTTCAATGCTTCCGTCCATGTGATGCAGCGGGCCAGCCGTTCTCGGTAATTTCCGGCAAGAATCTGGTTTGCGTAATCTAGGGATTGCAGAATCAGATATGAGGGGCTGGTCGAGGCAAAGACCGAAAGGGCAGATTCCGCCATGGAGATCAGCGAGGCGGGTGCTTTGGTCGAGAAATGCAGATATGCACCTCCGGTTAGTACCGGAAGGGTTTTATGGGCAGAGTCACAGCAAAGATCTGCTCCCAGAGTCATGGGGTGTAGAGAAGGGGAGAGAAAATTTAGATAAGCACCATGGGCATTGTCTACCATCAGCAGCGTTTTGTGCTTTTTGCAGATTTCAGATAAGCCGGTCAGGTCGACCCGGTTTCCCAGATAGTCCGGGCTTGTAAGATAAACCGCTGCAATCGGTGCAGACTCTTCTGATAGGGCAGTATCCAATTCTTCCGGAGTTATTGGGCAAGAAAGCAGATTTTCCCTATTCCGAGGGAACAGCCACTGGATTTTGCAATCTAACAGAGCTGCAGATGTCAAAAATGTTTTGTGGGCATTGCGTCCAGCCAAAATTTTTGGCTGCCGTCCGGTTTCCTTGCTGTAAAGCAAGGCTAGGTATACCATAGCGCGAATGCACAGGGAGGACCCTTCGGCTGAATAAAAGGTTCGCCCTGCACCAAACAGTTCTGCTGCCCGCGCCTGACTTTCCAAAAGAATTCCCTGGGCGGAATACAGTACATCAGCTCCCTCAATTTCAGTAATATCAAGGGCTTCCGGTCCCAAAACAGGATTGCCCTTATGTCCTGGCATATGTAGACGCAAAGGAGATGACTTGGCGTATTGTTCTACGAAATCGCAAAGAGGTATTTGGGATTTCATGGGTGCAGGTCCGCTTTTGCGGCTTCCAGGAAAATGGCGCATTCTATCCGTTTGCGAAACAGTTCACAGCCGTATTTATAAACACCCTGTACCGAACCGGTGGCGTGGTAGGCATTGGCTGCGCAGCCGCCTGCACAGTAAAGCTTTGCCCAGCACTCTTTACATTGGGGACGGCTGTAAACATTACAGTCTGCAAATTTCTGTTGTGTTGCCCAGTTGGTAACTCCATGCCAGATATCTCCCAGACGAAATTCTTCTTCTCCCACAAACTGATGGCAGGGATATAGGTCCCCCCAAGGGGTAACAGCCATATATTCAGTGCCTGAGCCGCAGCCGGAAATACGTTTGTAAATGCAGGGGCCGTCTTTGAGGCTAATCATGTAGTGATAAAAGGTAAATGGCTTTCCCTGCCGTTCCCGTTCCAGCATCAGCAGCGCTAATTGTTCGTATTGTTCCATAATGACGGGCAGGTCTTTTTCTGTCAGGGCCGACGGGTCATCAGGCGGGCAGACCACAGGTTCCATACTGAGCTCGGTAAAACCCAAGTCCAGCATCTGCCGGATATCTTTCAGAAAATCCGGATTAGCGTGGGTAAAGGTTCCTCGGATGTAATAATTTTTATTCCCCCGTGCGTTTACCAACTTCTGAAATTTTGGAACAATACGATCCCAGCTGCCTTTGCCGGCATAGTCTATCCGGAACCTATCATGAATTTCTTTTCGACCGTCCAGACTGAGAACTACGTTGCTCATTTCCTTATTGGCAAACGCGATAATGTCGTCATCCAAAAGCATACCGTTGGTCGTCAGGGTAAAACGGAAATTTTTACCGCATTCTTTTTCCCGATTACGGGCATAAGCCACCAGGTGCTGAACCACGTCGAAATTCATCAGAGGCTCTCCGCCGAAAAAATCTACCTCTAAATTGGTGCGTTCTGCGGAATTTTCGATTAAAAAATCCAGCGCACGCTTTCCGACGTCCAAGGACATGACTTCCCTGTCTCCATGATATTTTCCCTGGCTGGCAAAGCAATAGGAACAGTTCAGATTGCAGGTATGAGCCACATGGAGGCAGAGGGCTTTGATTACATTAGTGTTCTTTTGCTTGAGTCGATCGGCCAGCGGTTCAAAGGTATCAGCGGCGAATAGCCTGCCCTCCTGTCGGAGTTGTTCAATCTGTTCGTAGCATTCTTCCAGTTCCGGGTCTTTTCCATAGGTTTTGTGCATGGTGTTTAGAACCTGCTCTTTGGTGTGGTCTGCAAACATGCCGATCATTTCGTATGCCACCTTGTCCACTACATGAACCGAACTGGAAAAGGTGTCGAGTACAATATAATACTCACCCAATTGATAACGATGGATCATTGTTTTTCTCCCTGTTGTTATGCAAAATGCCGCCTTCCGGCGGCATTCCGATTGTATCGAAGCTTATTTCATTTCCTTTTTAGTATTTTCGCACTGCTGATTTGCGATTCCACAACTGGTCTTGCAGGCTGACTGGCAAGAAGTCTGACATTCGCCGCAGCCGCCGTTTTTTGCGCTTTGGCACAGATTCCGTGTTTCCAGTGTTTTGATGTGTTTCATATAAAAATCCTCCTAAAATGATCTTCCATTGTCTAACAGGATGTATTTTTCTTACATTATAACATAAAACATTTCCGTTGTCAATATTTCGGTGGAAAAATATTTATTTTTGTTAGATTTTGAAATTTAGTAAGAATATAATAAAAAATTCATAATTTGATTGTAAAATATATCTATAATATTTATGAAAGGTCTCCGGAACTTCAAATCTTTCTAAAATCGGTGCAAGAATGTGTTTTTTTAAGTGCCGGTATCGTGTTTGAACCTGCATCCCGTGCGGATTGCGGAAAACTGCACGGTAGAGATTTTTATTATCGCATATAAACTGCAGATACGGCCGTAAATAATCTTGTGTAATAAGCACAAGGTCGTTTAATCCTTTTTCCGATATTTTATCAACAAACGCCGCCGAACTCTGCGAAAAATAAGATAAAAAGCGTTCGTTAACAGTTTCCATCGCTTCCTCTGCCAAATCTGCCACTGTTTCATAGTGTAAATAAAAGGTTGACCTGTTTACTCCTGCCTTTTCGCAGATTTCCTTGACTGTAATATATTCCAAATCCTTTACTGCAAGCAAAGCAATCAGAGCATCGTCCATAAGGAGGGCCGTATTGAAATATTTACTTTCCGATTTATTCATATGCCGCCCTTCCCTTCTTATTCCGTTTCTTCACTGATTTCCTTGGCAAGCTGTATAATTTCAAATGCATACTGCTTTTTGCCGCTTTCAAGCAATTTTTTATAAATCGGATAATTAACGCTGACACCGATAATCCCAATGACGCCAACAATAATGCCAATCGCCGTTATAAAAGCACTTCCGTCCCCAATTACTTTCATTGATAGGCACATTCCCACACCAAGCACAAGTGCCATAATTATACCAAAGGTATAGGTAAAAATATTTGCTTTGCTTTTTGCTTTTCTGTCCAGCTTTTTTAAAGCAACAACCTTTGAAGTGTCCTTCGGTGCATATTCGTTGGCAATTGCCTCTGCATAAATTTTATCTGTGTTCATCGTGGTTTCTCCCTTAAATCATATTTCAACCTCAGTTGATAATATAATTATAACAGATTTGATCCTAAAACGGAACAACACAATTTTTGTTTTGTGTGGATTTTTGAATACTGTTGTTTCTGTTCAATCCGCTTGGCTGATTACAAAATCAAAAGAGAGAAGCTACATAAGGAACGTAACTTCTCTCTTTTGTTTAATATTTTTGGGACCGTTTCGCATAAGAGGCACGATGATTTTCTTTGGAGCGAATGTCCGAGAGCTTTTCCTCCGAATCCTGCTTAAATTTGCTGAGCATATCCTCAAAGGACATTGACTTTTTTTCCGGAACGGGAGCAACAGAACCGGCGCCAGCCCGAGGCGGGACCATAGCCTGTTTTACGGAAAGATTGATCCTTCCCCTCTCATCTATCCCCAGGACCTTCACCTTGACCTGCTGTCCTTCGGTCAGGAAATCCCGGATCTCCGTTACATATCCGGTGGAAACCTCCGAAATGTGAACCATTCCGGACCGTCCGCCTTCCAGTGACACAAACGCACCGAATTTGGTAATCCCGGTCACAGTTCCCTCCAGTATCATACCTGCTTCCAAAGCCATAAATTACCGTTGCCGCGCCAATTTGGAGCATCGCTCCGAATGCCGCGGTTCCACTCCCTTCCCATGTTGTTATACTCAATATCCTGTGATATCTACATAAATTTTTTCATCATTGAATCCGTATCCCAGACTATCTTCCGCAATATTTTTATAGAAGTCCTCAATATTGTCTTCTGATAAAATATCGCTGTATTCGCTGTTTTTCATCTTCTGCAAACGGATCAACTCTTCCATCCGTTCCAATTCCGCGTCTGTACGCGCGATACTGATTCTTCTTTGAATCACCTGGACAGAAGTGCCGACAAAGATCGCGGCAAGAATCAGCGTTACAACCAAACGTGACTTTCGCATGTTTTACCCTTTTTCTTTCTCGTCCGTACAGTGCTTCTGTTTTTTCCTCCGCGTCCGAGCGGAAATTACCGCCCGCCGAAGCACACTGGCCAGACGGACCATTCCCCGGCCCAGCGTATAATAACAAAGAAGCCAACCAATGATAAACGCAATCAGCAAATAAAGCCGAACCGCGCCGTCATTCAAAATCAAAATAAACCCGAACGCCAAGAACGAACTCAAGAAAAAGTAAATCATGTCCTGTAGGAACACGGTTACTTTTCCGCAGGAAACCAACGTCCGGAAAATCCGAAACAAATCATAGAACATGCCCAGACCAAACCCAAACAGTACAGAACAACCGAGCACAATAAGCTGCTGCTGATTTGAAAACGTCACCGCAGCCCACCGTTATTTAAAAACCCGTGCAAGAAAACTCTCGTTCCGCTTTTTGGTCTTTGTATATTCCAAACTGTCAATCTGCCCTTCGACAATCAAATCGCCGCCGTCAATGGAAAGCTGATTGATGTGCAGCCCGGTGCCCTTGATATGCAGTCCGCCCATCTGGGTGGTCATACACACGCTTTGCTCGTCAAAATGGCTCACGTCCGTAACGCCGGAAATCACCGCCTTTGCACGGCTTTCCAGAACCACATTGTGTACTGTATCGGTCATTGCCAATCCCTCCGCATCTGTCTGCCAGGTCACTTGCCTGTAATACAGTATATGCGACGGATCCCCCTCAAATGACTCGGTACAGTGTTTCGGCAGCAGCCTTCTGCACGTGTTCGCTTACTGCGAGAACTTCCACGCGCAGAGGCTTTCCTCCCAACGTAATTTCCAGAATATCCCCGGCCTTTACCTCACTGGAAGGCTTAGCAACCTTCCCGTTAATTGTAACCCGGGAAGAAGAGCAGGCCTCGCTGGCCACCGTTCTTCGTTTGATCAGTCGGGAAACCTTCAGATATTTATCGACGCGCACCGAATTATTTTACAGCATCCTTGAGGATTTTACCAGCCTTGAACACAGGCACCTTGGACGCAGGAATAGCAATGGTCTCGTTGGGCTTTTGGGGGTTACGGCCTTCCCGGGCTGCTCTCTGCCGTACTTCAAAGCTTCCAAACCCAACCAGCTGCACCTTATCACCAGTCTTCAAAGCCTCAGTGATGGTATCCAGATAGCAATCCAGAATCTCAGAAGCATCCTTCTTGGAAATTTCCATTTTTTCCGCAACTGCAGAAATTAGAGCGTACTTGTTCATTGTCCTTTTCTCCTTTAAAAAAACTTTAATAATTAGTCACCCGAAAAACGGGAATAACTCAAATCTATTCGGAGCTTCTCAAAAGCCTGTCCGAAGCCGCCGGTCAAAAAATAAAGGCCCCTTTTTCTTTGCAGAATGCTCCGTTTTTTTAGAAAAAATCGCAGAAAACGGCCCTGTGTTCTTTTATTTTACACTATTTTTTCGCATTTTGCAAGGTGCGCCTTAATTTTTTCTAAATATTTTCCGTATTTCACAAATATTAATACATTTAAGAAAAAATAATAGTACAACATACACAATCCCGCCCACCAAAATTAACGGAAATACACCAAACCGTGCTGCAGACAAACTGGGGAAAAGCGCTGTAAATCCCTTGACGGCTCCGAAACAGCCCAGCGCCGCCACCAGCGGCTTGAAGAGAACCTGCCCCCACTTGGGAGAATAGTGCAGATATTTCCGAATGAACAGCAGATTCAGAATCAGCATAACCGGGTAGGCGATATTGGTTGCAATCGGAGCACCGTGAATGTTCAGCTCCGGGATTCCCACCAGCACATAAGTAAACACTGTCTTGATCGCCGCACCTACCGCCACCGAAACCACCGAAAGATACGCCTTTCCTACCGCCTGCAGAATGGAAGCGGTCACATTGGTCAGTCCTACGGAAATCAGGGCAAAGGAGACAATTTCCAGCAAGGGCGTGGCCACCTGCACACTCTCCGGCAGCCGGGGATAAAACAAATAAAGAGAGTTTTCCGCCACAGCGTTCAGCCCAAAGGCGCAGCCAAAGGCCAAAATTGAGGAAAATTTGATCGCGGTATCCAGCGAGGACCGAATCTGCCGCTGCTGCCTCAAGGCAAAGGCGGAGGAAATCGAAGGAACCAAGCTGGTGCCGATGGCAATAATCAGAAAGGAGGGAAGATTAAAAATCGTCAGCGCCATACTGCCGTAACAGCCCCAGTTAAAATTGGCCATCTCCACACCCAGATAGGTTTTCATTCGGTTTACCACAAAGAAGGCATCCACCGCGCTCATCAGATTGGAGGTCACCGACGAAATCATCACGGGAAACGCAATCAAAAAAAACTGCTGAAGCAGCTTCTTTTTGGGTGTGGGTGTTTCCCGGACAAACTCGCCCAGACTCAAACGGTAGGTTTCGCTTCGGAACAGATACCGGAACACCATAAACAAGGCGGAAAGCGCCGTCCCCAAAGTAATCCCGGAAATGGCACCGCCGACCACCTGAGCCGGAGGATATCCCTTCCAGGACAGAAAATAGGCAATTCCCAATCCCGCAGCCATTTTTACCACGGCTTCAATAATATTGGAAATCGCGGTGGGGGTCATATTGTTGTGGCCCTGAAAAAAGCCGCGGAACACCGATACAATCGACATGAAAAAAATTGCAGGCATAATGGAAACCACGCAGTAGTAGGCATCCGCGCTGTTCATCAGCTCGGCCAGTTGGGGGGCAAAAAGAATGCCCGCGCCGGAAATCACCAGTCCGAAAATCACAAACAATACAAAAGCCATGCGCACCATGTTTTTCACATCCCGGAACTGCCGCAGGGCAATCGACCGGGATACCATAGCAGCAATACCGGTGGGAATGCCGGACGTGGCCAGGGAAAGCAAAAATACATAAATGGAATAGGCGGAATTAAAATACCCCATGGCCTCGGTTCCCACCAGGTTGGTCAGAGGAATCTTGAAAACAGCTCCGATCAGTTTTACCAAAAAACCGGACAGAGACAAAATCATGGCACCGACCATAAATCCTTGTTTTTTGGACATGAACACCGCTCCTTCGTATTCGGTCAGTGATGCATCCCGCCGCCGAGGCAGACGGCGAGCATCCGTTCGGTATTTTTCACAGCAGCAGCCAGAAACGACGGGTAATCTGCTCCGGCCGACTCATTCGCGTTGTCGGAAATGGCCCGGACCACACCGCAGGGCACCTGGTTTGCTTCGCAGACCCGGGCAACGGCGGCACCTTCCATCTCACAGGCTAAAGCGCCGAACGTATCCCGCAGCCGGGCGGCGGCGACACTGTCTGCCACAAAAGTATCGCCAGTGGCAATCCGTCCCAGATAAGCCTGCCCCGAATCCAACACCTGTTGGGCGGCGGAAAACAGCGCGCGGGAAGTGGCCCCGTCACAGGAACAGAACTGTCCCACGCCTTCGTTCAATCCGGACAGGTCAAAGTCATATTCCACCAGATCAGACGCGACCACCACATCTCCGGTTTTTATTCCCCGGCCCACGCCGCCGGCCACACCAACATGAATCAAAAGCTCCGGCTGAAAGATCAGAATCGCCGCTTGAGCACAGCGAGCAGCCTGAACTTTGCCCACTCCGCTGGTTACAACCGCCACCTCTTGTCCCCAAAGCTGTCCCTGGGAAAAGGCCAGTCCGGCAACCTGACGCAGACGCACGTCGGTCATGTGTGACCGAAAGCCCTCAGCTTCTGCCTCCATGGCACAGATCAAAACAAGCTTCATCGATCTTCCGACAGCAGGTCGATCTGGTCCAGCTGTTCACAGATTTCATTGTACAGTCTCTGCATCGGCTGGCTGATTTCCAGGCGTCCCCGGTCCATCTGTTCTGCCGCCAAACGCCCCAGCTTTTTATATTTGGCATTGACCGAGCTTTTTAGTTCGGAAACATAAAGCTTAACCTTTGCCTTTTCCATCCATTCCGCGCTTTTTTCTCCGGCGCAGTTCAAAAACCGCTTGCCGGTATCCACCGCGTCATTCCAAAAATTACTACTCATTCTCATTCTCCGTTCCGCCGCGCAGCTGCGGCATACTTCCTGATTTCAATTTACGCCGAATCGGACAAAATTATACCTGGAGCGCCGCGCCCGCGGCAATGGCCCCATCGCCCACAGCGGTAGCTACCTGGCGCACCGCTTTGGAAACCACGTCCCCAGCGGCAAATACCCCGGCCTGGGAAGTTTGCAGATCCGACCCGCAAACCAGATATCCGCCGGCGTCCCGAGCCAGTGTCTCCGCCAGTTGACTGTTGGGAATCCCACCGATGGCAATAAACACACCGGAACAGGGAATTTCCCTCCCGTCCTCCAAAAGAACCCGCTCCACCTTCTGCGTTCCGGCAATGGACGCAATTTTCGCCGGCGTCACAAAGGAAACGCCAGCATCCCGGGCTTCCTGTACCAAACGTTCCGGCGCCCGGAAGGCGTCCCGCCGGTGAATCAGTGTCACACGGCTGCAAAGCCGGGCCAGATACAGCGCATCCTCAAGGGCTGCCGTACCGCCTCCGGCCACCACAACCTCTTTTTTCCGAAAAAACGCGCCGTCGCAGGTGGCGCAATAGGACACGCCCCGGCCGGCAAATTCTGCCTCGCCGGGCACCTCCAGATTGCGGCGGGAGGCTCCGGTACAAAGAATCAGGGCGTCATAGTCCAGAATCTCTCCGTCGGAAAGACAGACCTGCTTTTCCGCGAATTTTACCGAGGATGCCTCTTTTCGGAGCAACCGGACGCCCTCCGCCACGCATTGCTCCTTCATTTTTTCCGCCAGGTCAAACCCGCTCACATGGGCAACGCCGGCGTAATTGTCAATAAAATCCGTCAGTAGCATCTGTCCGCCCGGCAGAGGCGCCCGCTCCACAATCAGGGTTTCCGCCCCGCCCCGGGCAGCATAAAGAGCCGCCGACAGCCCGGCCGGACCGGCACCGATAATGACAATCCGTTTCATTTCAGCATTCGTTCCTTTCTCTCTTTTGTCGAAAAAAGTAGTACGAAACCCTAATATTTTCGTCAAAAAATGCTTTGTTTCGCACAAAAGACATGCTATACTGTATCCGATGTTTTACTCCCTTCAATTCTCGGCCCACAGGGCCCCTTTCGGAATCGTTCGGATCCGGGAGGTAGCGCTTACCGTCCGCGTCTCGCGGGCGGCTTTTTTTATCCCTCTGCCAGGGAAAAATCCGTTCGGACGCCCAACTGCTGAATTTTTTCCTTCAGCCCCAACAGATCCGCGTAGGCATCCTTTTTCAAATTCTCATTCCGCAGCAATGCTGCGGGATGAAAGGTTGCCGTCATCCAGAAGCCTTTCCGTTCGTACCAGACGCCGTGGGCGCGCATAATCCGGAATTCCGGATCAATCAAGGTTGTGGCCGCCACTTTTCCCAGGCAAACAATAATTTTCGGATGAATCAACAGAGTCTGCAGGCGGAGAAAAGGCAAACAGGCGCTGCGTTCCTCCGGCAGCGGATCCCGGTTATGGGGAGGACGGCACTTGACAATATTGGCAATATAAACATTGCGTTCCCGACTCAGATCAATGCTGGCCAGCATTTTATCCAGCAGCTGTCCCGCTTTGCCCACAAAAGGGATCCCGGACAGATCCTCCTGTTCCCCGGGACCTTCTCCCACAAACAAAATTTCCGCCGCAGGATTTCCCACGCCGAACACCGTATTGGTCCGAGTTGCCCCCAGAGAACACTGATGACAATCCAGACATTTTAGACGAAGTTCTTCCAGATTCAAAAAAAATCATCCTGCCTTTCCTATTATTACATCGAACCCCAGCTCACACACAGGGTACGGAAAGAACCGGTTATTGGCAAGTCCTCCATGGCCCGGGGCAAAAACAGGGTATCGCCTTTCCGGACCGGCGCCGTTCCAATTTGCCCCTGACCGTCCAAAACAGTCACAATCCGCCCTTGTTCCGCCCGGAGAAGCCGACGGGTCAGGACAATCTCTTCCATAGAAAAAAACGGACATTTCACCAGAACCCGGCAAGACCCACCAGGAACCGAATCCACCGACGGCGCCGGTGTTTTTTCCGCACACCGGATAGCCTGTTCGATTTGCAGCGGACGGGGACGGCCGTAATCGTACAGCCGATAGGTGGTCGCCGACGCCTGTTGAACCTCGGCAAGCAAGATGCCGCCGCCCAGGGCATGAATGCGACCGGCCGGAAGAAAAAACACATCCCCCGGTTGTACCGGGACAAAATTCAACAGATGCTCAACGGTTCCATCCTCCGCCGCCTGACGCAGCTGTGTCTCGGTGACACATTCGCGCAGGCCGTAGACCAACTGAGCCCCCGGACGGGCCTGTAGAATCAGCCAGGCCTCGGTTTTGGCTTCGGCTCCGGGGTCGGCCGCTGCAGCCGCAGCGTCGGGATGGACCTGCACCGAAAGAGGAGCTTCCGCATCCAGCAGTTTAACTAAAATCGGAAACGGAGGAATCCGTCCATCGGGACCGGGGTCCCCCCAGACCGCCCAAATTTCCGACAACGGAGCTCCGGCCCACAAACCGTTAACCGCCACACTTTCCCGGCCGGGCAGCGCAGAGGCTTCCCAGCTCTCCGCAAGACGGGGGCCAGGGGCCGCTTTATGGTATTCTGAAATCAAAGCGGAGCCGCCCCATACCGCATCGGCAAAAAAAGGGGCAAGCTTTACCGGATAAGGGGTAATCAGGCCCACCACATTTCCGACGCTTCTTCAAAGGTCATGGCTTCTTTAAGAACCGCGATGGCTTTGGACAGGCCTTCCTGGGGAGACATGAGGCTGTCCTCGTGCTCAATGCTCATAACATCGTCATAGCCCACAGTCCGCAACGCACTCACAATATCCTTCCAGTACTTGGTATCGTTGCCATAGCCCACCGAACGGAACACCCAGGATCGGTCAGCAATTTCGGAATAGTGCTTGGTGTCCAGCACGCCGTTCACCGCCACATTATAGGCATTCACTGCAGTATCTTTGGCATGGAAGTGGAAGATGCAGTCTTTCAGCACATAAATGGCCCGCACCGGGTCAATTCCCTGCCAAATCAAATGAGAGGGATCAAAGTTTGCGCCGATTTCCGGGCCGACCGCAGCCCGTAGACGAAGTAGGGTTTCGGGATTATAAACACAGAACCCGGGATGCATTTCAAAGCAGATTTTATCCACCCCGTGACTGCGGGCAAACACAGCCTCTTTTTTCCAATAGGGAATCAGCACCTCATTCCACTGATAGTCTAAAATTTCCAAAAAATCCCCGGGCCAGGGGCAGGTTACCCAGTTGGGGTACCGGGACGTGGGGCAATCCCCGGGGCAGCCAGAAAAGGTATTGATCCGATGAATTCCCAATTTCTCCGCCAGAAGAACCGCGTTTTCAAAATCTCGGTGGAACTGCTCCGCCACCTCTTTCTGAGGATGCACTGCGTTACCGTGGGCACTTAGCGCCGAAATTTCCATCCCATATATGTCGATTGACTCCCGGAATTCCGCAAACTTCCTTTCGTCGGCCAGCAGGACCTCCGGATCGCAGTGGGCCTTTCCCGGAAATCCGCCGCAACCAATTTCCACCATCGGAACCCCGGCCCCTTTCAGGTATGCCAGTGCTTCCCTTAAAGGCAGGTCCTGCAACAGAACCGCAACAACTCCTAATTTCATACAATCATTCCTCCTGCTCTTTGTAAATTTTAAGGACATCAACGCCCAGAATTTCCACAGTTTCCAACGGACGATCGTTGCCGTCCACGGCCACCGAGGCAATCCGATCCACCACATCCAAGCCCGTGTACACCTGTCCAAAAATCGTATGGGACAGATCCAGCCAGGGCGTGCCGCCCACCTTCTGATAAACCTGGGCCACAGATTCCGGAACCGAAACCCCGTTCCGGCGTGCATACTCCACCACGCCTGGGTCGCAGGTGCGGGCATGGACCACAAAAAACTGACTGCCGTTTGTTCCGGTATTCCGTCCCCGGTTGGCCATGGACAGGGCTCCCCGGTAATGATGCAGCTGCTCGGTATATTCATCCGCAAAGGACCCTCCCCAGATGCTTTCTCCTCCGGTGCCGTTCCCCTGGGGATCCCCGCCCTGGATCATAAAATCAAAAATGACCCGGTGAAAAGGCGTCCCGTTATAATATCCATTTTTCCCATGGGTCAAAAAATTTTCCACTGCCTTTGGAGCAAACTGGGGAAAAAATTTCACCCGAAACTCCCCCAAACCGGTGCGAATCACCGCGACAGTTTCGCCCGCCGCCGGCGGGGCAAGCTGCTGGATCCCAGACATTACATTTCCTCCTTCGCGTTATTGCAACAGTTCCGGCATCCATTCCCCCCGGAACGCAAAGACAAGCACCCAAACAAGGGTAGAAAGCACCAGCCCCGCCCCGGAAAGAATCCTCGCCGCGGTCCGCATACTGCGGTGGGGAATCACTTCCCGTCCCAAAGACAGCGAAAGCGCTACCAGAGAAAAAGGAAACGCGCCGCAGAACAAAAGGCCGCACAGCGACAGCACAAAGGCGGCAATGGCCTTTCGGTCGGCCCGGAGTTCCTCCTCCGAGAGAGCCGGAGTCTCCGGAACAGCCGCGAGAACCGAAAAGGGAGCTCCGCAGCGCAGACAAAAGCGAGCTTCCTCCGGATTTTCACATTGACAAACGGAACAGTATTTCATGATTCTCTCCAGACGATTTCTTTTTCTTCAAAGGGGATGCTACGTCCCTCCCGAGCCGAAACAAACACCGCTTCTATCAGCGACAGTACCCGGCGCACCTGCTCCGGCCGGACGATCAGATTCTCTTTCCCGGCGATGGCGTCCCGCACATTTCGGTAAAAAGCGGTCTTGTCCCGGATCAACTCCGGCAGCGGGAAATCCTCCCGGGTTTCCGGAGGCTGGGGCGCAAAGGTCCGCGTGGGACCAGCGTCGGTCTGAACAATGACCGGTTCTACAGCTTCCGCCAGCTTAGAAACCTTGGTAATAATCCCGTCCGCGCCATCAAAGCTATTGATCACCATGGTTCCCCCGTTTCCCGCCATATACCAGCGGGGTTTGGAACGGAGCATAAAGGTCCCCAACTCGGTAATCACCGAAAGACCGGAATCAAATTTGAGAGAAATATGGAAATAATCGTCCACCAGAGAATTTTTGACGCTGTGCAGATCGGCAAACACTGTCAAAATTCGGCCGGGAATCATATCCAGTAACTGGTCCAGAAAATGCACACCCCAATCATACACCATACCGCCGCCGTATTCCGGAAACGCCCGCCAACCGTTGATCAGTCCGCCGGTTCCGCTTAGACAACTCTGTACCGTATACACCTCGCCCAGGGCCCCGGAACGGAACACTTCCTTTGCCACCAGATAATCGTGATCCCAGCGCCGGTTCTGATGCACCGTAAACAGCTTCTCGTTCCGGCGGGACGCGGCAATCATTTCGTCCAAATCCGCCACAGTTAACGTCACCGGTTTTTCACAGATAACATGCTTTCCGGCATCCAGTGCAGCGATGACATTTTCCTTGTGTACATGATTCGGAGTAGCCACAAGCACACAGTTGATCCTCTCATCCGCCAGCAGGGCGTCCCGGGAAGGATAAGCAAGATACCCGTCTGCCTCCCCCTTCTGCCGCTGGGCAGGTAAAACATCGTATACACCCACAACTTCAATGCCATCCACCAGACGTACCCGCTCCTGATGCCAGTGCGCCATGCCCCCGTAGCCAATAATTCCCATTCGCAAAATACTCATATTCCAATCGCTTCCTTTCTTCGTTTTACCGAGCCCTTTCCAAGGCCTCCATACATTGCTGCTGATATTCAATCTGGGTTGCAAGGTAATCTCGGTATTCTTCCAACGTTAAATTTTTTTCGGTCATCACAAGGGCGGCCTCGGTTCCCACATACCGGAAATGCACCGCCGAAGCCTGCCGGCCGGTAACCGATTCCTTTCCTTCCGGATACCGAAGAACAAACCCGAACGGCACAAGAGCCGTCTCTGCATAAGACGCGAATCCGGGCTGAGAAGGGTCGCTGATATCCACCGCAAGACCGGTCCGGTGCTCAGACCCCGCCACAGAACCGATTTCCTGGGTAACCAGCACCGTCGCCTGTTCCAGCAGATATCCAGCGTTCATATAACTCTGGACAGCCTGCGCAAACACCGCCTGCTGTTCCTCCTCCGACCGATAGGCGGCAGACACTTCCGGATGATACCCGGCCTTTGCCGCCTCACTCAAAAACTGCTGCAGCTTTGCCGCAGCAAACACTTCCAGACGCTGGGACGGATTCTGGTTCAGAGACACGGTATCGCAGGAATAATCTTCCGGAAGCGGCGTATCCTCATTCACCAGAAGCAAATAGACCGACGCCAGCGCCGTCTCATACTGCTGCTTCAGCGCCCGGTGCTCCGCGATCTGAACCGCGTATTCCTCAGAAGACAAAGACGATGAGGTTCCCGTACCCTCGCCTGTCGTATCCTCCGGCCCGGAAGGAGAATCAAACAGTTCGCGCAAAAACAAAAACGAAAACACAACAACGGTCAAAACAAGGATAAGCCCGATTAAAATAAAATATGCAATCGTGGACCGTTTGTTCTCTGGATAATACATCATGCGGCAGCATTTCCTCCTCTTCCCGCAGGGCAGCGGAATCTCTTTTTATAGTACCACATTTTACCGCTTTTGTCAACAAAGAACCCAGGTTTTTTAAGAAAAAATCAAACATCCGCCGGAACCGTTTTCCCGGCCGTGCCCCAAGAACTTCAGATTTTCCAAAAAAAATTTACATTTGCCCCTTGCATTCCTCCGGAATTTGTGGTATAATGTATCTGCTTTCGGGGTGTAGCGCAGATGGTAGCGCGCTTGGTTCGGGACCAAGAGGTCGTGGGTTCAAATCCCGTCACTCCGACCATGTGATACACCTTTTGCAATCCGACCACAAAGTCTGGATTACAACAGGTGTTTATTTTTTTATATAAAAAGTTAAAGCAAGGCTCCGGCAAATAAATTTTAATGTAATATTTAGAAATAAAATTACTATAAACATTTAAAATAAAAAAATTAATGAAAAATATAAATACTTATGTTATACTGAATTTGATAAACTGTATACTTTTATGAACCGATTGTTTTTTAAATAATATCATATAAAATTTTAAAATATGAAGTTTATTTAGAGTTAAAAAGGAGAACAGATATGGAGAATTTGCTAAAAAAACAAAAATTCGTTATCAGTGATACATACGAAAGTCCGTTTATGAATAAAGTGGGGGTTTATCAGGACGGAACCGTGCCTATGTGCCGTGATAAAAACGGAAAACTCTGGGCGATAAGCGGACATTCTCATATGGGATTTATAGGAATGTTTTGCGGTAATGATCTTGACGATATGAAATTGGCATATCCTCTTTCATATAATTTTTGTGTAGGAAACGCAGAATATGCCTTTGATAAGATACGTTATCCTGAGGGGATTAAGGCCAGGGGAAGTATCTGGCCTTTCGGTCTTTATATTTGCCCTGTAACAAACAGATTTTTTGCTTTTTTTCATAACGAATCAGGATGGAACGGGAAAGGTACGGCTTACGATGCCTTGGGTTTATGTGAAACTCCGCATTACGATTCTGATTTCAGACATGTAGGACTTATGCATTCTGACGACGAAGGGAAAACATGGACTTTTGACAGATGGGTTTTAACCGCCGAGCATGTTTGTTTTACGGAAAACTATAATCCTAACGGAGATATAGCATTGGGACAGAAAAACGGTCTTGTAGGGCTGGGAAGCAGCGATTTTTCCATGTACATAGAAGAGGACGGAGAATATATCTATCTTATTTATGATATTATTCATGTTGACACAATAAAAGGATGTTGGAAAT
>CALXAO010000096.1 GCA_944386295.1 uncultured Clostridia bacterium
ATTTTTCTTTGTGTTATTTAATATTTTTTTTTCATATTGCTTTATTTCTCTTGGCATACAAAATCCGGTAGTATTTTCATTCTACCATAAAGGGGGGGCTATTGTCCGTTTTTACCGGACCTGTGCAAATGCCCAGGGGCCTTCTTTTTACGGGTGGGAATTTATTCCTGAAAACCGCAAACTGGAACACACAATTTCGCAAAAATATCCCTTGTTTTATTGAAAAAAATGTGGTATACTATCCTTAATAGAAAAAAAGGTTTTCGCAGTAAAAAGATAAAGGAGTTTTTTTATGAAAAAGATAGGAATTGCGGTGATTGGGTGCGGTTCTATTGCGCAAAGCGCGCATATTCCGGCATATCAAAAAAATGAAAAAGCGGAACTTCTCTGTTTTTGCGATATTCTTCCGGAAAGGGCAGAGGAAATGGTTCGGCAGTATGGTGGTCGGGCAGTAACTGATTATCGGGAGTTGTTGGATGACAAAGCAATCAGGGCGGTATCGGTTTGTACACCGAACAATCTGCATGCTTTGATTTCAATTGACTTTATGCGGGCAGGGAAAGCTGTACTATGTGAAAAACCGGCGGCTAGGATTTATTCTGAGGCGCTGGAGATGCAACGAGTAAGACAGGAAACTGGGATGTTGCTGAATATTGGCGTGTGTAACCGTTTTAATACAGCGGTAAATAAAATTAAGGAGCTGATTGACGCTGGAGCACTGGGAGATATTTACCATGTATATGTCAGTTTTCGGTCGCATCGGTCAATTCCGGGGTTAGGGGGCGCCTTTACAACAAAAGCGGTTGCCGGTGGCGGAGCACTGATTGATTGGGGTGTACATTTCCTAGATATTGTTATGTATTGCTGTGGGGATCCTCGACCGAAAACAGTGTCGGGGCAGGCATTCAGCCGACTTGGCCGGGATATCGAAGGATATACCTATACGGACATGTGGGCTGGACCTCCGGTAAAAGGAGGGATTTATGATGTTGAAGATTCTGTTACAGCACTCATTCGGACAACAGGTCCGGTGATTACGCTCCATGGTGCGTGGGCACAGAACATTGGGGAACAGGAAATGTATATTGACTTTATGGGAGATCGGGCGGGAATTCGTCTCCAGTACGGAAAAGATTTTCGTCTTTATCGGACGGAAAAAGGAATGTTAGAAGAGGTTGTACCAAAGTTTAAAATGACGAATCATTACGAAAATGAAATTGACAGCTTTTTAGACTGTGTTCAGCAAGGAACTACAAATGCGGCGGACATCGACAATGCTGTAATTACCTCTCAAATTATGCAGGCAATCTATGATTCTTCCAAAACCGGGCGGGAAATTCTTTTGGAAGGTGCGGTGTAAGTTTTATGATTCGAATCGGGCTAATTGATTATTTTTTGGATCAGTATCATGCAGTGCATTATCCCGGTTGGCTTAGGGATGCTTCTTGTGGGGAAGTTTGTGTGACTGGTGCATGGGCTTTGATTGATAAGCCGGGTGGAAAATCCAATGCAGAATGCTGTGCAAATTTGGGAATAATGCTTTATTCCTCTCCTGAAGAGGTAATTGCGGATTCCGATGGGATCATTGTAATGGCTCCCGATCATCCGGAAATGCATGAGAGACTTTGCCAGATGCCGTTGTCCAGCGGAAAACCTACTTATGTGGATAAAACCTTTGCTCCTGACCGTGCATCAGCGCTACGGCTTGTCAAATTGGCATTGAAGTCCGGAACGCCTTTTTTCTCTGCATCGGCATTGCGTTTTGCTCCGGAGTATGCTGGAGTGGATACCGAAGGAATTGTACATTTTAGCAGCCGGGGACCGGGCAGGTTTTACAATTACGGAATTCATCAGTTGGAGCCTATTGTTGCTTTAATGGGAACAGGAATTGCACGGGTGTTGTATTTTGGTTGTGGCCCGGCAGAAGGTTTTTTGTTTCAATACGGAGATGGCCGTACAGCAACGATTACTCATTTGGGTGGAAATTGTGAGTTCAATGTCGCTTTGTGCTATGAGAACGGAAAAGGTGTTGTTCTTCCTCTCGCCGAAGGATATTATCCTCAATTTATTCGGCAACTGGTGGCTTTTTTTCAGGATTTGGTTCCGAGGGTTAACTGGAAGGAAACCGTAGAAATTATAACTGCCCTGGAAGCCGGAAAGATGGCAATGGCAAGTCTCGGACAGTGGGTACCTTTGTCCCAGGACGTTTAAGGTGCTTCGGATGAATCGGGAAATTTTTTCTTCCTCTGTACAAGGAGGGAAACGCTTTCACATTGATCACGGTTTTTGGGATTCTCCTTTACCTTGCGGTATGGTAGAGCTTTATCAGCTAGGGGAATTGTGTTGTGAACACGGATTTCAAATTGAGGCTCATGAGCAGAAGGTTTACGAGATCATTTATGTGATTTCCGGTAGTGGGAGTTCCACGATTGCGGGAGAAACGGTGTTTCTAAAGGAAGGCAGTCTCTTGGTTAATTCTGTGGGACATGTGCATTCCATGGCAGCGGGAGAAACCGATCTGTTCCGTTATGCCTATTTGGGGTTTCTATTTCGTTCTTCAGCCGAGGAGCCGGAATTGCAAGCGCTTCAACGGTGTTATAAGTATCAGCCTTATTATTTGATTCCAGATCAAAACAATATTATTTATCCTTTTCTGCAAAGTATCGGAGAGTTATATTCATCTGATCTGCTAAATTTGCAAATGGTAAAAAATTATTGTGAGCAATTGGTGATTCTTACCGCTCGGAATTTACTGCGGCAGAACGGGGAAACGTCGGAAAAATTACTGGGGCGAATGTCTTCGACGCATGGGGTATATGACGTAATTCGCTATGTAGAAGAAAACGTTTGTACCCTTCGGCAGGTAGTGGAGGTTGCCTCCGCTTTGGGATATGGGTATTCGTATCTTTCGCATTTCTTTAAAGAGCGAACTGGGATATCTTTGCAAAAATACATTAGTTATAAAAAAGCTGAGTATGCGGCCCGGTTGCTGAAGTGCAGCGGACTGAGCGTCACAGAAATTTCCGTGCGATTGTGCTACGAAAGTCCGCAGGCCTTTTCAAAAGCTTTTAAACGGGTCATGGGAATTTCTCCGTCTTTATATGTAGGAAAAGGTTCTCAATAAAAGAGCGCCGAGACGTTATGTTTCGGCGCTCTTGACTGTTAATGTTTTTCTTCCCATTCTCTGCGGCGGGCATCGTAAATTTCATCGGGAATCTGAATATCTCCTTTAGAATAGGAGGGAATTTCTCCGGTTTCCACGCAGCGAGTGTCATTTCTGTATTTTTCTCGATCTTCTTTGTTTCGCAGATTCGGAATGTTTACCGTTATGCCTCCTTCCAGCACTGAAAAATAGGCGAACATTCCGGGCAAATACATGTCCATTGCCTCATAAACGTCAATAATGTCTGCCTTGGGATTTCCCTGGAGAGCTTCCATGCAGTTCCACATGGCGAGATAGTCTGACCCTCCGTGTCCGGATTTTTCCGCCTCTGGCACCGGGCTCCCCGGCAGATAAGTTAGCCCCTCGGTTTCTCCGTCCAAATTTAGATAGATCCGCCGGTTACCGTGCGCTCCGGCCGCGTCTTCTCGGGCACTTTCCATACGGCCTTTGGAGCCGTATATCGTGTACCAGACCGAGTTCCGGGAAATTCCTGTTCCATGTCCACTTTTAATAATGCTGCCGTTTTCCAGGGTCACCATTTCAATTCCAAAAGAACCTGACCGGGCACCAATGCGGGCCATGCGCTCGTTGTGTATTCCTTCAAACCCGCAGACCCTAATCGGCCGTAATCCGGTAATATGAATTAGCGGGCCCATAGAATGCGTGCAGTAGAAAAAGGCGTGCATGCCGTTTCGCCAGTGATTTTTGTCGCCGTAGGTGATGTCTGTCCAGATGGGTTCGCAGTTGTGAAAATATTCTCCTTCCCCGTATTCAAACTCACCTAACTTTCCTTCCCGGTAAAGCCGCCGCATTTCCCGGGGCGCGCCCATATAACAGTAATTTTCCAGATAAAAGTATCGTTTTCCGGTTTGTTCGGTGCATTCTACCAAAGCTACGGCTTCGGCCATGTTTTTACAAGGCAGTACTTCAGAAATGACATGCTTTCCTTGTTCCATGGCTTTGATTGCGAAGGGTGCATGTTCGTCTGCATAGTTAGCCAGAACCACTACATCCATATCATGTTTCAAAAAGGAATTGTAATCGGTGTAATAAGCTACCGAATCTCCCCATTGGGCGCTCTTTTGTTCCAATCCTTTTTCCCATTTATCGCAGATGGCCACCAATTGTGCGTTATCTGCGCTGCGGGCATAACTCATCATACTGGAGCCTCGGCCCACGCCGATAACCCCTACTTTAATCGGTTCCATTTGAATTTCTCCTTTCGGTTTTGTGGTTTTATTATAGCATGCTTTTGAGGGAATGGCAATGGAAAAATTCCTCTTTTTTATGGAAAAAAACCTTTTCCTCTTGACATTTTCTTAGGTTTGGAGTATGATAGGGACGAGGTGAATTCTGTGGATAATATTTGTCGGTTTATTCCTACTCGTCAGACCGAAACCGAGCTTCAGATCATTCATTTTGTTTTGGAATGTTCCTGTCCGGTTTCGGATCGCCCTGTTTTGTCTCCAATGTGGGGTGTTTATCTTGTCCGGCAGGGGAAGGGACAGCTTTGTACGCCCTGTGGAGACTGGATGCTGGAGACGGGGACCCTGTTTTTTACCTTTCCTGCCAAGCCTTATCGAATTGAAAATTTGGAAGGATTGGAATATTATTATATTACTTTTTTAGGCAGCCGTGCTCCGGCTCTGTCAGAACGGACGGGTGTTTCTCCTGCCTTCCCGGTTTGTTCAACAGATTTCAAACTGCTGTCTCTTTGGGAGGACGCTCTGCAGCAGGCCCGGGGTGAGACTGCAGATCTGACAGCTGAGGGCTTATTGCTTTATACTTTAGCAACCCTGTGTCGGTCTTCCGGGGAAATCGATACCCGGCCTCAAAAAAATGCTATTTTGGAAATTAAGGCCTATGTGGACGGACATTATTTTGAGCCGGGGCTGACTTTACGGGAAATCTGTGAGCTGTTTTCCTACAGCGCTAAGTATGTTTCAGCTGGGTTCCGGCGATTGACCAAGATTTCTTTTCGGGAATATGTGCAGAATAAACGTTTGGAGCATGCTGAGGGCCTTATGCGTAGCGGCTTTGACACTGTCCGGGAGATTTCTTTCTTTTCCGGGTATTCTGACCCATTATATTTCTCCAAGGTTTTTCGGAAACGGTACGGAATGTCCCCTACTGATTATTTGCGTCGCCTGCGAGAGAATTGATTTTTGCGCCGATAAACAGTAGATACATGCAAGCGTACAGCCATAGCAAGCAGACTGCTGCTGAGGACAAGCTTCCATAAATTCGGGAATAATCGGCCAGGCGGTCGGCGTAAAATGCAAATCCGGCAGAATAAATAATCCATCCGGCGGCAGTGACAGCTGCCCCTTTTTTTTGCGCCCAGAGGCGGCCTTTCCGGGCGGGAAGCGCGCCATACAGGGTTGCAGTTGTTAGCCAAAGGAGTACAAAGCCGGCACCCACGCCCAGTATGAAACGGAGAATCCGCAGAAAAGTTTGGTCGGTTTGTAGCCAACGGCTACCGAACAGCATTCCGACCGATACTAGCAAAAGCCCTCCTGTCAGCAGTACCGTCTGTCCCACTGCTGTTAACCGCCGAAGCAGCCAAGGGCGGTCTTCCTGCAAACCCAGTACTGCGTTCAGCCCCCGTGTCAGGGCGAAAACTCCCTGAGACGAGGCAAACAGGGCGCTGAAAATTGACAGAGAAATCAGGCCAGGGGAGGATTCCAGTGCTTCTTCCCATGCTGTCAGAAGCAACTCGGAGACGCCGGCCGGCAGCAGCCACCGGAGTGGATTTATAAGAACTTCGGGAGGATAGGGAAATCGGCGCAAAAGTCCGCCCATGGCCATGGCGAGGGGAAAAACCGACAGCAAAATAAAAAACGAGGCTTCGGCCGCATAGGCCGATAGGGGAATCCCTCGCAGGCTTTTTTCCAGCCGAAATAGAGCCCGAAGTCCATTTTTAAGCTTTATTTTTTCCAAATTTTACCTCACTGTTCTGAAAAAAATGTGATTTTTGTTCCGGGTATCTTGACAATCCTTTTGACAGATGTTATAATGAAATCGGCAAAATAGCCGGATTTCTGGCATTTTTCAACACAAACAATCATCTGGAGAGCTGTCGATTAAGGGGGAAACGGCAGATTCGCCAATTTATGTTTTAAGGAGTTTTCCTATGGATTTGATTACAAAACAGTGGAAAAAAGTTCTCTCTCTGTTTCTGTGCTGCGTGTTTTTTGTCGGCCTGTGCGGCGGGTTTGCCGCGGATGACGAAACAGTCGGTGTGGGGAATTTGCCTACCAATGGGGTAGGAGGGGACTATACCGACAATACCTTTATTGCAAAGCGTTTGGATGTGGTCTTTTCTGAATTTCCGGTGGGGACTTTTTTTTCCTATACTGGCAAACCCTGTACTTGCCATAATAAGTGCAGTTATTGGGGAGGCTGTGACTGCATTTCCATTTATTCTGATCCGGAAAAAAACGGTAAGGAAATATATTTGTATTCGATACAATGTATGGGCTTTGCCCACTATGTGTTTTACAAGCTGTTTGGTTATATTGATAGTATTAATTACGATACGACTGTTTATCACAGCCTTGGATCTTTGCCGGCCGGAAAGGTGACGGCTGCCAGTGCCCGCTCCCTGCTGTCCTCGGCTAAAACTGGGGCAGATATCCGAGTTCGGGACAAGCACTCTATGATTCTTTTGACTCAGGATCAGGACGGTTTGATGGTGCTTCAGGCCAACTGGGCTGTGCCCTGTATGGTGAATATCAGCTACTGGACCTGGGAGCAGTTTGCGTCTCGGTACAATGCCTATGGCATTGAATATGTGAACATGCCCAACGAATACCCCTCTTCAGACGGCGAATATATTCCGCCGGAACCGAAACCTCCTGCCGCATTTGAGCCGGGCCGGTACCGGGTTACGCCCTCCGTAGGATTGCGCCTCCGGTCGGGTCCGGGGACCGATACCCAGCAGTTGGCTCTGGTTCCAGAAAATACAGAGTTGGAAATTACCGAAATTCAAAATAACTGGGGCAAAACTATTTACGATGGAAAAGAAGGTTGGGTGTCGATGGAATACACCGAGTGGCTGGGCCCTCTACCGCTTCCTCCGTTAGATTTGACGGCGCTTCATCTGGAGGTGCCGGCCGAATGTGAAATTTTTTACCGGGGGCAGGCTCTGGACTTTTCTGTTTTGAAGGTAGTTGGCGAATATTCCGATGATTCTCGCCGGACGTTGACGGCGGAAGAGTATACTTTACAGTATGATTTCCCTTCGGCGGGAGATTATACAGTGTCTGTAATTTCTGGCGAAGTGCAAGCCTTTTTTGAAGTTCGGATTCTCCCAGCCGGCGACTTAGATGTTGATGGGAAAGTCAGTATGGAGGATATGCTTCTGTTTTTGCGGATTTTAGATGGTACTGAGGTTGCTGGTGCGCATTGTCGGATTGGCGGAGACCTAAACCGGGATGGGCAGCTGACAGAAGCCGATGCCCAGGTTCTTATGCGGTATCTGGCCGGGCTGGAGACTGAATTAGTCTGCGGACCGGAAGAAAGCGTGCCGTGATGCGGAAGGGAATTGTTTTGATTTTGACCTTGGCTTTTTTATTCAGTCTGATCTGTGGCCTTGGTGCTGTCGGAGTGTCTCCGTCCATTCGACTGACAGTGTCGGAGGTGTCGGGAGATCAGATAACAGTACAACTGAGGGCCGAGGGAATGGATTGGGTTGGTTTGTCTGTGCAGTTGTTGTATGATCCTTCTCGGTTGACATTACTTTCAGCTGGAGAAGGAACAGGAATTGCTGCGGCTCGGCAGGATGGGTTCAGTTTTCTCTGTCAAAGTGGTGATCCAGCGCAGTCCTCCCAGACCGGCCGGTGTGCTTTCGTTGCAGCCACTGGGGCCAAGGACTGTGCTATGAGCCGTTACGACTCTGTGGCGGCTGTGTTTGTGTTTCGTCTTACCGATCTTGCCATCGATGTTATCCCTGTGCAGCTGGCGGTGGCGTCTCTTCTGGACGTGTCGGGGGTTCCGCTGCTGGAATATACAGGATTTACGCCCGACCAGCCCCCGGTAGTGTACGGAGAGTACTCTTTACCAACCTATGAATTTGGAGATGTGAACGGGGATGGAGAGCTGACGGTTTACGATGCGTTGTTGCTTTTACAGAATCTAGCCGGTTCTGTTTCCTTGACGCCACGGAATTTGGCGGCGGGCAAGGTTGCGGGCCAGGCTGATCTGACGGTCTATGATGCTTTGTTGATTTTACAGCGATTGGCCGGTGCAGTGGATACATTTCCTGCGGCATAACAGGAGAGGAGGATCTTTACCTGTGACTTTAAAAAAAATATGTTCCACGACATTACTATTAGTTTTTCTAGTAGCTGTTGTTTCCCTTTTTCTCCTTATCGGCCAGGCTGCGCCCAAAAAACCGATTTACGTGACGGTGTCCGAGGTAAAAAACGATACACTGACTGCTGAAATTTTTGCTCCCGGTTTGAATTGGGCGGCATTTGACTTTCGCGTTCTGTTTGATCCTGCTGTATTGGCTGTAGAAGATGGGGGAATCCAGGTAGGCTATATTTTGGACGAATTGCCTCGGGGACAATCCATTACTTTTGTTCCAGGGCCGATAACGGCGGCTAACAGTACCGGCGTCCTTTCCTGCACTGGAGTCGCTCCAGTGGGTACAGATATGAGTGCTTATTCCGGTTCGTTGGTTTTGATTCAATTTCGGGTACTGAATGAATCTGTAATGGATACTGTGTTGAAGCTTGCTGTTCGTTCTTTGATTGACAGCCAGAACAAACCGGTGGCTGATTATACAACCTTTGGTCAGAATGATACTCCTGTAATTTATGATTCTCTTTCGGTTCAACTGCGGGTTCCAGAACCTCCCACAGACACGTCGACGCAAGAAACCTCTTCTACCGATCATCCCACTGTGTCCACATCTACATCCACATCCACATCTACCTCTACCCGCACGGAAAATCCAACCGATACAGATATTCCAACGGATACGGATCTTTCCTCTTCTGAAACGGAGACCGACCTGCCTCCGGTAACCGATACGGATACCGATTGGTCACATACGACCAATCTTCAGGATTCGGACATCACGGACGATTCGGAGACCGATACGGTTTCAGGTGTATTTACCCGGGAGGAACCTCCGCAAGAGAGGAAATCCTTTGCCTATTGGCCGGAGGTTGTTTCGGTGGGTTTTGCCGTCCTATTTGTAGCAGGCTGTGCTGTCCTGGCTTTCCTGCGCCGCAGATAAATACAAAATTTGCTGTTGTTCGCGCCCCTGCGTTTGTGGGGGCGCTTTTTTTTGTTTCGTGAAAATGCACAAAGAGAACTGGTCTATTTTGTGAAAAGCGCTGAAATTTGGGGTAATTTCACAAACATACTTGATTTTTTATTTTATTTATGGTATTCTGAACAAAGAGGCCGCATATGGAATCCTTTGGAGTTCTGTATCTGACCCGGAAATTTAACAACGGCGGAAGAACCCTGTTTTCCGCCCCGAAAGGAGACAACAGCAAATGCAATACCCTGCCACAAATATTCGGAACGTATGTCTGATGGGCCACGGAGGCAATGGCAAAACCTCTCTCGCGGAGGCAATGCTTTTTTATTCCAAAGCAACCGACCGACTGGGAAAGATTTCCGAAGGAAACACGGTTTGCGATTTTGACGCGGAGGAAATCAAACGCCAGATCAGCATTTCGGTATCAGTAGCTCCGGTTGAGTGGAAGGGCTGCAAAATTAATCTGATTGATACGCCGGGGTATTTTGATTTTGAAGGAGAGGTTTTGCAGGGCATGTCTGCTGCCGACTGTGCTGTTATTGTCCTTTCTGCCAAAAACGGTCTGCATGTAGGGACGGAAAAATCCTTCAAATTTTGCCAGCAACGGGCGTTGCCCAATATTTTTGTGGTAACGAAAATTGACGAGGAGCATGGCGATTTCCGGAAAGTATATACGTCTCTGCGGGAAAAATTCGGTATGCGGGTTTGTGCCCTTAATTATCCCCTGACTACGGGGAGTAACGTGGCAGGCTGGGTAGATCTGTTGCTCGAAAAAGCTTATAAGGAGACCAATGGAACTCTAACAGAAATTCCCATTCCACCCGGGGAAACGGAATTCCTGACGCAGCTAAAAGCGGACCTGAATGAGGCCTTGGCCGAAACCAGTGAGGACTTGATGGAAAAATTCTTTGCCGAAGAACCTTTTACGGCCGAGGAAGTATCGGCTGCTCTGAAGGTAGGGATTTCTCGGCGAGCGTTACTTCCGGTGGTGTCCTGTTCTGGTGTGACGCTGGATGGGATTGCACCTTTGCTGAATCTTTTGGTAGAAGATGTTTCCGCTCCGGTTCCAATGGAGCTGCCGGTAACCGCTCTGCGGGTTTTTAAAACCGTAGCCGACCCCTTTGTGGGCAAGATGTCCTTTTTTAAGGTTCTTTCTGGAACTTTGACTGCGGGTATGACTCTGTACAACCGCCGGGGAGGTCAGGAAAAAATTGGCCGAGTTTTTGTTCCGAAAGGAAAAAAGCAAACCGAGGTTCCGGAATTATTAGCCGGAGATATTGGTGTACTGACGAAACTGCAGAACACTGCAACTGGTGATGTGCTTTGTTCTTCTTCTGATATGGAAGTAGATGTGCCAAAAATTGACTATCCCCGCCCCTGTCTTTCCATGGCTGTTTTGCCGAAAAATAAAGGCGAGGAGGAAAAGATTGCCCAGGGCCTCCAGCGTCTTAAAGAAGAAGATCCAGTGTTTGATTACCATATTGATTCTGAAACCCGAGAACAAATTGTCAGCGGTATGGGAGAGACGCATCTGGACGTGATTGTCAGCAAACTGAAAAATAAGTTTGGTGTGGAGGTGGAGTTGAAAGCTCCCCGAATTGCCTACCGGGAAGCTATCCGCAAAAAGATCCGCCAGCAGGGCAAGCACAAAAAACAGTCGGGCGGTCATGGACAGTATGGCGATGTATGGATTGAGTTTGAACCTTATGAGGGGAATGATTTGCAGTTTGAGGTTAACATTTTTGGCGGTTCTGTGCCAAAGAACTTTCATCCTGCCGTGGAAAAAGGTCTGCGGGAATGCTGCCGCCGAGGGGTTCTGGCCGGGTATCCGGTGGTTGGTTTGAAGGCAACCCTGGTGGATGGCTCCTATCACGATGTGGATTCCTCGGAAATGGCTTTCAAAACTGCCGCTTCTATTGCGTTTAAGGAAGGTCTAGTGAAGGCTTCTCCGGTGATTTTGGAACCAGTGGGAAGTTTGGTTGTTACTGTGCCCGACGGCATGATGGGCGATGTAATTGGGGATATTAACAAGCGCAGGGGGCAGATTATGGGCATGAGGCCGGCCAAAGATGATGGTTATACGGAGGTGTCTGCTGAAGTTCCCATGGCTGAAATGGCCTCCTACGCAGTGGATCTGCGGTCTATGACCCGAGGTCGGGGGACTTTTGTGTTGGATTTCCTGCGGTATCAGGACGCGCCGGCCAATGTGGCTCAGATGGTTATTGAAACTGCAAAGCAAGCCGAAGAATAATTCCAGAGGGAAGGCAATTGTCTTCCCTCTGATATTTTTTTGTCAATTTGATTTTCGGACTGGACAGAAGGGAAAAAGTATGCTATAATAAAAAAGTTCGCAAGGGCAGGATTTGGACCCTGTCCCGTGGATGGGCGATGCATGGAGTGATTCGGAAAGGAAGTTTTTGTATAATGAAACAAAATAATCTGCTGGTGGGGCAGTCGGGAGGGCCAACCTGTGCCATTAATGCCACTTTGGCCGGAATTTTGCAGGGGGCAGCCCGGGAATTTCCCCAAAGCCGGATTTACGGGATGTTGCATGGGATTGTTGGGGTTCTGGAAGATCGGCTGACAGATTTGACAGAGCTGTCTCGCAATCCGAAGACTCTGGATCTACTCCGGGTAACGCCTGCTGCTGCCCTTGGCTCCTGTCGGCACCGACTGAATTCTGATCCAGCGCATCCGGATTATGATCTTTTGTTGGAAAGGTTTCGGCAGTACGGAATTGGGACAGTGTTTTATATTGGCGGAAACGATTCCATGGATACGGTGGCCAAACTGGCTCCCCGGGCTGCGAGGGAGGGTATCTGCGTTCTAGGGGTGCCCAAAACTATTGATAACGATTTGACTGGTACTGATCATACTCCCGGTTTTGGATCGGCAGCCAAGTATGTAGCCACCTCTCTGAGTGAAATCGCTTGTGACTGCGCTGTTTACCAGACACGAGCGGTGACAGTAACAGAGGTGATGGGCCGGGATGCCGGTTGGCTAACTGCCGCGGCCGGGTTACCCCGTTTAATCGGGGAACCCACTGCAGATTTGATTTATTTACCTGAAACGCCTTTCCGTTTTGAATCTTTTTTGGAAGAGGTGGAGAACGTTTTTTCCCAGAAGCCGTCAGTGACCGTGGCAGTTTCGGAAGGAATCCGTTTTGCCGACGGGACCTATGTGGGTGCTGATAACCGACAGCGGATGGATGCTTTCGGGCATGTGCAACTGGCTGGGGCGGCTAATGTTCTTACTGATTTTCTATCTTGCCGCCTTGGCTGCAAAACCCGGGGAATTGAACTGAATCTTCCTCAGCGCTGTGCTGCTCATTTGCTGTCTGAGACCGATATTTCTGAAGCAGTGCGTATTGGGCAGGCCGCTGTTGCTGTGGCTCGGGCTGGGCAAAGTGGACAGATGCTATCCTTCCGACGGGTAAGCGATATCCCGTATACTGTGGAAATCGATACGGTGCCTGCCGAACAGGTTGCAAACCGAGTGAGAGCAGTGCCGGAAGAATGGCTGGCGCCGGCTGGTGAGGTGTCTCCTCAACTTTTGATGCAGATTGCTCCTTTAATTCGGGGAGAAGTATCCCTGCCCCGAAAGGACGGGCTTCCGGTGCATTTTTTGCTGGAAAGAGAAATAAAATAGTCTGACAAAAGAAAGGAACTTGAATTGTATATGGGAATTGGAGAATTGCTTTTGCTGGCGATGGGATTATCCATGGACGCTTTTGCGGTTGCTGTCTGCAAGGGGCTGTCCATGGGAAAAGTCACGGGCAAAAGTGTATTGACGGTAGGCCTTTGGTTTGGTGGTTTTCAGGCTCTGATGCCGCTGGTTGGCTTTTGGGTGGGACAGCAGTTTGCCTCGGCTATTGAAAGCTTTGATCACTGGATTGCTTTTGCGTTGCTTGTCCTCATTGGCGCTAATATGATTCGGGAGGCCTTATCTAAAAAGGAAGAGGAGGCGGTACCGGCCGATCTGTCGGCCCGAACCATGTTTCTCATGGCGGTGGCTACTAGCATTGATGCTCTTGCGGTAGGAGTGTCGCTTTCTTTAGCTGGAACGGTAAATATTTGGGCGGCTGTGGTACTGATTGGCTGTGTAACCTTTGTTCTTTCGGGAGTAGGGGTGAAAATTGGAAATCTTTTTGGAACTCGGTTTGAGAAAAAAGCGGAGATGGTGGGGGGAATTATTCTAATTTTTTTGGGTTCCAAGATTTTGCTGGAACACCTGAATCTTTTTTAATCTCTTTGCCTTGGCCGCCCTGTGTCGGGGCATTTTATTTTTGATTTTTTACAGATTTTTTGCTTTTGGTCTCTTGACAAAATAAAAAATTCCATGTAAAATGTTTAGTACCGAACAATTTAGAAAGGGAGCGATTCCATGCCGCGGGAAAAAGAAACGGTGGGGCACGCGGTCCGAACCCTAAATCATGTAGTGCACCGCAATTTTATCAGTGCTGCCCGGGCGGCGGGGCTGGATGAGATAACCGTTATGCACGGTTGGATTACCGGATATCTGTACGATCATGCCGACCAAATTGTTTGCCAGCGGGATATTGAGGCCCGGTTTTCCATTGGCCGGTCGGCGGTAACCGGAGTTGTCCAATGTATGGAGGGAAAGGGCCTTCTTGTCCGGAAACCGGTCGAGAGTGATGGCCGGCTGAAGCAACTGCGATTGACGGAAAAAGGCCGGCAGGTGCATGAGAAGACTATTTGTCTAATCGAGCATCTGGAGGAGGAACTTTGCCGGGGAATTTCTCCGGAAGAGCTTGCCGCGTTTTTTGAAACAGTAAAAAAACTGAAACATAACGGAAAGAGAGTAGAAGTAAGAGAATGATTAAAACCCTTGCCAAACAAGTCAAAGAATATTGGAAAGCATCCGTGGCCACACCGCTGTTCATGATTTTGGAAGTGATTTTGGAGACAATTATTCCTCTTCTGATGGCTTCTATGATTGACGATGGAGTGGAAAAAGGAGACATGGGGCATATTCTGCGGATTGGCGCCTGGATGGCTGTCTGCGCTGCGGGCGGTTTGTTTGCCGGCGTGATGGGCGGCAAATATGGGGCTAGAGCTTCTACCGGCTTTGCTCGCAATTTGCGGCAGGCTATGTTTGAGAATATCCAGACGTTTTCCTTTGCTAATATTGATCGATTCAGTACGGCAAGTTTGGTAACCCGCCTGACTACTGACGTAACTGTTTTACAGGACGCGTATCAGATGATTTTGCGGATGTTTACCCGAGCTCCCGCTAGTCTGCTCTGCGCTATGGTAATGGCATTTACCATTAGTCCCAAGTTGGCCAGCATTTATCTGGGCGCCTGCCTAGGGCTTGGTGTTTGCTTGTTTTTTATTATGAAGCGGGCTACAAAGTACTTCCAGCAGGCTTTTCCCAAATATGATGACATGAATGCCTCGGTGCAGGAAAATGTGTCAGCGGTGCGGGTTGTTAAGGCTTATGTCCGGGAGGACTACGAGACGAAAAAGTTCCGTAAAACCAGTGAAAATATTAGCAAAATTTTTACTAAGGCTGAACGGAGTCTGTCTTATAATTCTCCTCTGATGATGCTGGCTGTTTATAGCTGTATTCTGCTGATCAGCTGGGTGGGGGCGAAAATGATTGTTGTAGGGGATCTAACCACCGGGAATCTTGCCAGTTTACTGACTTACTGCATAAATATTCTTATGAGTCTTATGATGCTGTCCATGATTTTTGTCATGGTTACTATGTCGGCTGCGTCTGCTCGCCGGATTGCAGAGGTTCTTAATGAAACTAGCAGTTTGCAGAATCCTTCCGTTCCTGATTTCGATATTCCCGATGGAAGTATCCGATTTGACCGGGTTCGGTTTTCCTATCATGCGACCAGCGAAGAACCAGTACTTAAGGATATTAACTTGTCGGTTCGGTCGGGGGAAACCATTGGTATTATTGGGGGAACAGGTAGCGCTAAGACCAGTCTGGTAAATCTGATCAGCCGTTTGTATGATGTGTCGGAGGGTACGGTGTTTGTAGGGGGGAAGGACGTGCGGACTTATGATCTGGAAACCTTGCGCTCTCAGGTAGCGGTCGTTCTCCAGAAAAATGTGTTATTTTCCGGTACGATTTTGGAAAATCTTCGATGGGGGAATCCCGATGCCACAGAGGAAGAATGCCGTCAGGCCTGCCTGCTGGCCTGTGCTGACGAGTTTATCCAGCGAATGCCCGACGGGTACCATACCCGCATTGAACAGGGAGGGACCAATGTGTCAGGCGGACAGAAACAGCGGCTTTGTATTGCTCGGGCTTTGCTGAAAAAGCCAAAGATTTTAATTCTGGATGATTCCACCAGTGCTGTGGATACTGCTACCGATGCGAAAATTCGCAAAGCTTTTACAGAAGAGATCCCAGATACTACAAAAATTATTATTGCACAGCGAATTTCCAGCGTGCAGCATGCCGATCGAATTGTAGTGATGGATAATGGGTCCATAGATGGGATCGGCACCCATGAACAGCTGTTGAAAACCAATGCTATTTATCAAGAGGTTTATGCATCTCAGACTGGCGGCAGCGGTGATTTTGATGAGAACGGAGGGGAACAGTAATGCCTGGACCTATGATGCGCGGCCCCGGTCCCCGAGGGCTAAAATCCCAGGTGGCCCATCCCGGAAAGGTGTTTTTTCGACTGATACGCTATCTGATGGCCCATTATTGGTTTCAGTGGATTGTAGTGGTGGCCTGTATTGTAATCGGTGTACTTGCCAACGTGCAGGGCACTCTGTTTACTCGTACGCTGATTGACGATTACATTACGCCGCTTTTGTCAACAGAAACGCCGGATTTTGGGCCGCTGGCAGGGGCAATTCTTCGTGTGGCTCTGTTCTATGGTATAGGGATTCTGGCCAATTTTATTCAAGCAAGACTGATGATCCGAATTACCCAGGGAACGATGCGGAACATGCGGGATGATTTGTTCAGTCACATGGAAACTCTGCCAATCCGATATTTTGATACCCATGCTCATGGGGATATTATGTCGATTTACACCAACGATATTGATACCTTACGGCAAATGATTTCCCAAAGCATTCCTATGACTCTGGACTGTGTAATTACAGTGGCCAGCGTGCTGGTCAGCATGATTCTGCTCAGTGTGCCTCTGACGGCAGTGTCTCTAATAATGATTGCCCTGATGCTGATTGCTACCAAAGTCCTTGCCGGGAAAAGTGGCAGTTATTTTGTTCGGCAACAGAAAGACTTGGGGGCGGTAAACGGCTATATTGAAGAAATGATTGAGGGGCAGAAGGTGATTAAGGTTTTCTGCCATGAGGAAGCTTGTGTAGAAGATTTCCGGAAGCTGAACGATCAGTTGTTTCACAGTGCCGACAATGCTCGGGCGTTTTCCAACGTGCTGGGGCCGGTTAATGCTCAATTGGGAAATTTAAGCTATGTGCTTTGTGCTATTGTAGGCGGCGGTTTGGCTTTGGGAGGCGTTGGCGGACTGACCCTTGGGGGGTTGGTCAGCTTTCTTACCTTCAGCAAAAACTTTAGCCGGCCCATCAATCAGATCAGTCAACAGTTGAATTCTGTGGTGATGGCACTGGCGGGTGCTGATCGGTTTTTCCGTTTGCTGGACGAAACGCCTGAAACAGACAACGGATATGTGACTCTGGTTAATGCCCGGCGAAACGAGGATGGAAGCCTGAAGGAGACAGAGGCACGCACTGGGCTTTGGGCATGGAAGCATGTGCATCAGGCTGATGGGAGCGTAGATTATGTAGAACTGAAGGGGGCCGTAGTTTTTGACGGTGTGGATTTCGGTTATGATCCGGAAAAGATTGTATTGCATGATGTGCATCTGTATGCACAGCCGGGGCAAAAAATTGCTTTTGTTGGTTCTACCGGTGCGGGAAAAACTACTATTACCAACTTAATTAATCGGTTTTACGATATTCAGGACGGTAAAATTCGTTATGACGGTATCAATATTAATAAAATACGCAAAAGCGATCTTCGTCGTTCCTTGGGTATTGTGCTGCAGGACACCCATTTATTTACCGGAACAGTGATGGAAAATATTCGGTTCGGTAAGCTGGATGCCACTGACGAGGAAGTAATTGCTGCGGCAAAATTGGCCAATGCTGATGCCTTTATCCGGCGTCTGCCTGATGGATATCAGACGATGCTTACCGGAGACGGTAGCAATTTGAGTCAAGGACAGCGGCAACTACTGTCTATTGCCCGGGCGGCAGTTGCCGACCCTCCGGTGTTAATTCTTGATGAGGCAACCTCTTCTATTGATACCCGTACTGAGCGGATTGTGCAGGATGGTATGGATAAGCTGATGCAGGGACGGACTTCCTTTATTATTGCGCATCGACTATCCACGGTCCGAAACAGTGACTGTATTATGGTTTTGGAGCAGGGACGGATTGTGGAAAGGGGAACCCACGATCAGCTGATTGAGCAGGGCGGCCGGTATTATCAGCTGTATACCGGAAATGCCGCGAAACAAGCATGAGGCCGCTTTTGGACAGCCGGTTGGATCGGCTGCGCTATGTGGACTTGCATTTGGAACGGGACTGCCGACCGGTGCCGGATTTTCCCTTGCCGGCTGGGTTTCGGTTTGTTTTTTATCAGCCTGGAGACCGGGCGGCCTGGTTGGCGATTGAGCGTTCTGCCGGGGAAATTCTGGATGAAACTGAAGGTGCGGAGGCCTGGGCAGAATATTTTGGTTCTTGGGAAAACCGTCTTTCCGCGCAGATGTTGTTTGTGGAGGATGCCTCCGGGGAAAAGGTCGCCACTGCCACCGCCTGGTTTCATCCGGAAATTTCTGCGTCCGAAGGTGTTCTCCATTGGGTTGCGGTTCGTCGGCCGGACCAGGGAAAGGGCTTAGCCCGTCCGCTGATTGCACGGACCCTGGATCTTTTGCGATCTTTTGGGTTGGACCGGATTCAGCTGCATACCCAGACTACGACCTGGCTGGCCGTGATGCTGTATCTGGATTTTGGGTTCCGGCCTACAGCGGAAAATGCCCGAACTGGGCGGGAAGGCTATCAGATTCTTCGGACTCTGACTGAACATCCTGCTTTAGCGGACTTTCCACCTCTGCCCGAAAACTCTCTGTGGGATCCGGCTACCGTAGCAGTGGAAGAATTTTTGAAGAACCGGTACGGCAGCTTGCCGCCCTGCAAGGTTTGGCAGACCGGTCCGAAAAAGAGGTATCGCTTTTTGCAGGAGGGTGTTTTGTGGGAAGGAACCTATCAGTTTTCCTCCGATGGGGCTGTTGTTCTTGCGGAACCTTTGATCTTAAGCTGACAGATTTGGAAATTTTTTTTAAGGAAAGACGCTGGGAATTTCCGAACAATCCAAAAAAACTCTTGCAAACGGTCGAAAAATATGGTATACTGAAAACAAACAGAATTTTCTTTTTGGAATAAAACCACCTATGATTTCCCAGAAAGGATGGTCTTATGAAACGGTTTTGTTCTTTTCTGCTGGCCCTGACAGCAGTACTGACCCTGCTTCTTCCCCTGTCGGCCGAATCGGAAGAGAGTCTGCGGGACAGACTGCGGGCCACCATTCCGGAGACTTTTGCCTTGCAAACGCATGGGGCGGTGGAGCCTTGGCTGGATTACTGGATGGAAACCAATCCCAAGATGCGGGAAAACGAAATGATGGAACTGTGCTTTTACAGTTATCTGCGAGCCTTTGATTTTACCCGACAACAGTTTGATGAGGCGATGGCTGCCGACCCGGAATATGCGGCAACAGTGAACGGTGACGCCTTGTGGGAGCTGTATTTGTCGCTGTATTCCTATTTAGATGAATATCCCTATTATCCTAGCCCTCCTATTCTGAAGCCCACAGAGGACAGTGACGTGCGCTTTGAGATGGATCTGGAATACGAATACCGCTATATCCGCTTTACCTCTGCGGCTCGGACGATTGATCTTACAGAGTTGTTTGAGCAGTACTTATCTACAGAGGAAGCGTTTGTATTTCGGGGTGACAAGGCCTATGCTACCGATGGAACCTTCATTTATGCAGGGGATCATTTTTCCTATGACCGGAGCGATTACGATTCTTTTTATTATCTGATGCGAGGTACGGTTCTTGATACATTGCCTGACAGCGCGGAAGGGCTGTTGACCCCGTTGCAGGAACAGCCAGATGATACTTTGGTGCGTTTGCCGGACGAGGAAGGTTATTTATATACTGATTACACAAACAACCGGATTATGCGCTGTAATGCCGATGGAGGAAATGAAACAGTCTTTTACGAGGGCCGGGACCTGCTCATCGGAACGGGACTTACGGTGGATCGGAATGGAAACATTTCCTTTCGGTGCAGCTATGATTACAGTTATGATACCTCTTTGGGAACCTGGGTGTCCCGGGTAGGGGTTTGTGTGCTGAATCGGCATGGCGGGGTTCTCAAGCTGATTCCTGGAGCATCGGAGCTGGTGTATTACGACGATCCGGAGCTGGTCCGGGGCATGGCGATTGCCGCCGGACATACCTATGAAGAGGGCGATCTGAATGTGCGCAATATTATTAGCCTGACTACCGGACAGATTATTGGGGTTATTGACGGCAATCAGAATGTGAACGTGTCATCTTTTGCCTATTCCCACGCAGTGTCTCTTTATGCATCTTGTCTGGCTGAATGTTATACCGAATATCTGGGGGAGGGCAAATATTCTCGCCGGGTGGAGGTGTATCAGCTGGAGAATATGGAATATTTGTATACGCTGACGATTTCCAATTCCTCCAAAGACGGTGTGTTCCGAGTGTTGTCGGTTTCAGAGGATGGAACAAAAATCAAACTGTTTTTTTCCATTCCGGGGGCAGATGGGCGGACGGTGTCCGGGGTGTTCCCTATTGATCTGAAGCCCCTTTTGGCTGAGGAAGATGCGAACGAACCGCAGGTGCCGGATTATCCTTCTTATTCGGGCAATTATATTGATGGCCCGGTAGTTAAGGACGGGATTGAGTCCTTTATCAACACTTCTGCTCAGGCGTCTCTGTTTTTGAAAATTGTATGTGGTGCCCTGGTTTTTTTGATTGTAGGCACGACGCTGTTTCTAATCAACGAGATTCGTAAAACCTGAGGGAGGCTTTTATGGAAAAAAAACCTGCAGTACCCTTAAACTGTTATTTTCAGGGTTGCTATAATCCGAAATTTGAAGCAGAAATTGCTAAAGGAAAAGAACAGTGTTACCGGTACAATCAGCTGTCACCTAATGATCGGGTGGGTCAGCGGACAATTCTGGAAAAGCTGTTGGGAAGCATGGGAAAAGATACTGTAATTACCCCTCCCTTTTGGTGTGATTACGGTTACAATATTACTGTGGGCGATTTTTTTTATTCCAACCACAATTTGATTATTACCGACGGGGCCCGGGTTACTTTTGGCGATCATGTGTTTATTGCCCCCAACTGCTGTTTTACCACAGCCGAGCATGCTCTTGATCCGGAACAGAGAAAGGCTGGTATAGAACTGGCTAAGCCGATTACGGTAGGGAACAATGTTTGGATTGGGGCGGGTTCCGTGATTCTGGCCGGCGTCACTATTGGGGATAATTCGGTTATCGGTGCTGGCAGTGTGGTAAAAAAGTCCATCCCAGCCAATGTGATTGCGGTGGGAGTGCCCTGCCGGGTTCTGCGGGAAATTACTGCAGCAGATAGAGACCGTTATCCCTTGTATGAAGGCGGGTATTAAAGAAGAACGCTTCCCGAAGAATCGGGGAGCGTTCTTTTATCAAAATGACGGGAAGATACCGGTTTTTATGAAAGTTCTTAGGTGTTGTTCCGAAAATTTTTTCTCCTCTTGACTTTTGTCGGAAAGTGTGGTATTCTCTCGGTGAAAGAATACATCGAAAGGTGAGGATTTCCCATGACCAGTACCTTGACAAAGGGGTCTCCTGCAAAAGTAATTCTGCTTTTTACCCTGCCGTTGTTTGTGGGAAACCTGTTTCAACAGCTGTATAACGCCGCGGATACGTTGATTGTCGGACGGACTGTGGGCGTGGATGCTTTGGGCGCAGTGGGCAGTGCCGGGGCGGTTCTGAATCTGATTTTGTGGTTTTCCAATGGAATTTCTGCAGGATGTACAATTATTCTGGCACAGCGTTTGGGGGCAGGGGACGAAAAAGGCATGCGCCGCAGCATTGCGGCAACCGCGCTTTTGTGCGGAGGAATGGCCCTGCTTATGACGGTATGTGTTACACCTTTTACCCGTACTCTGCTGATCTGGATGCGTACGCCTGAAGTACAGCTGGATTATGCGGTCCAGTATTTGTTTGTGATTCTGTGCGGAACGGTGGTCTCGGTGGCTTTCAATGTGTTTACCAATCTGCTTCGGGCGTTGGGGGACAGTCGGACTCCCCTTTGGTTTTTGATGGTGGCATGTGGGATTAATATTGTTCTGGATTTTGTCTTTATTCTCGGCTGCGGTATGGGGGTTGCCGGGGCAGCACTTGCTACAGTACTCGCTCAACTGGTGGCTTCCCTTGGATGTTTTGCGGTTATGCTTATAAAATATCCGGTTACGCATCTGAAAAAAGAGGATTGGCGTTTGTCTGGCAGGGAGATTCGACGGCATCTGGGGCTTGGGGTTCCCTTAGGTTTCCAGTATTCCATTATCGGCATTGGGATTCTAGCGCTTCAGGTTGTATTGAACGGGTTGGGGAATGTGGCGGTGTCAGCGCAGACTGCTGCGGGGAAAGCGGAGGTGTTTGCTACCCTGCCTCTGAACTCTTTCGGCGCTACCATGGCTACCTATGCGGCCCAGAATTACGGAGCCCACAGTGTGTCCCGCATCCGGAAGGGCGTGCTGCAATGTTCCATTATGTCGGTGGCTTACAGTGTGGTGACTGGGGCTGTCAGTTTTTTCTTTGGAAAAGAGTTGATTGCAATTTTTGTTGGCAATGAGGTTCCGGAAGTGGTTACCTACGGCAGCTATTATTTGAAGGTTGCCGGGATGTTCTATTTTACCCTAGCCCTGCTGTATATTTTGCGCAGTACTCTGCAGGGGCTTGGCAAGGGCGGGTTGACTACAGTGGCCGGAATTATGGAGTTAGTTATGCGGGTATTTGCCGCCTGGGTGCTTTCGGTTCCTTTCGGGTATTATGGGGCCTGTTGGGCCAGTCCTTTGGCTTGGGCGGGTGCGTTTTTTGCTCTTCTGATTTCCTATATTATTACCATGCGGAAACTGCACCAGCAGGAACTGGCGTGGGAAGCAGTTAAGGTTTCAAAGTAATAAAAGAAATGCCTTTTTCTTATGAGAAAAGGGCATTTCTTTTATTTGTAAACTTAGATCCAACCTCTGATTTGACCTCTTCCGCAACCTGGTTAATGGCAATGACATATGCGGTACCTCGCATATACAGATTTTTACTGACGGCAACATCATATACGTCCCGGAAGGCGGAGGTTGTCTTAGCTTTCATTTTTTTCCAAAACTTCTTCTTTGCTCCAGAAAATAGTTCATGTTGCACTGTACCTGCTCAAAGTGACTGCAGGTTACGCCACCGGCGTTGCACAGGAAGTCGTCGGGAACCGAGAAGATATTCTTTTTTTGATCAAAACATCGTAGTCCGGTGTAGTGAGCCCGTTGGCCTCCTCGCAGATGACTTTAGCTTGATTACTGATTTTTGCAAGGGGTTCGGGAATGCGCTGGTTTTCTAGGGCGCAAGGCAACAGAATATCCAAGTCCTGGGTAAATCCATTCGGTACCGGGTAGAATCTTGCAGTCCAGCTCCTGTGCCTTCGCATTTCAATGGTTCCAAAGGAATCCTTGCAGAGCGCTATTTTTTCCACGTCAATGTCGTCTTCCTTGTAAAAGTATAGGCTGTTTTGTCTGCCTGATTCCATCAGAAGATTGCCTTAATAGTTTCTCCTTGCATGGTATACAGACAGGCAGCGTATTCTGCTACGTTGCCAAATCCCTGGCAGGCTGGCGGTTGTTTTGCGATATCCATGTTGAAGCTTTTCAGTGCTTCCCGAAGTGTGTAGAGGACACTGTAGCCAGTGACTTCTGTCCGTCCCAGAGATCTCCCCATTTCCACCGGTTTTCCGGTAATCATTTCGGGGTACCGTCCTCCGCAGATAGCTTCGTATTCATCCATCATTCACAACATATTCTGGCCGTTTGTCATGATGTCGGGTGCAGGAACATCGGAAATCGGGCCAATATTTTTAGCAAGCTGCCAGACCAAATCCACGGCAAATCCGTTCCTGTTCACCCTTGGAGAGGTTGTGAGGGGCTCAGATTTGAATTTTTTTATTATTTATAGTTCTTTGGGGATTGCAAGTGTCAAAATCTAATTTTGAAAAAAGTAAAAAACAGGGGAACAGCAAGGTTTTTACCTCGCTCCAGAAGAGGCAAAAATGGTTGGATAGAAACAAAAAGCACTGTTTTTTTTCTTTAGCCCACACCCAGATCGGTGTTGTTATGCAGAACTTCTGCCTTAGGATCTGCCTCCAGCACAGGGGCCATTTCCCGACAGAACCAGTCAGCCAGGGCCTCGTCCCGGTGGATATGGGTGGAATTTGGACAAAATAAGTTAACGCTGTAATAATCAAACCATGCCTGGGCTAGCGTCAGGTCCTCGCGGATACCATAGGGTGTTTGGCCTTGGCACCCTACCAGCAGGCAGCCTCCCCGAAAGTGTTTTGCAAGCTTCCGGGCGGTAACGCTGTCGGGAACTCCTTTGTTCCATGCCCGACGAAGGGAGGGGTCAAAGCTTTCAATACCGCAGCGAAAAAAAACGCTTTGTTGGGGAAATTGTTTCGCAAAATCCTCCAGCTGATCCCGGTAAGAATAGTGGGCTTCAAACCATAGGGTGTGAATGCCTTTTGTTTCAGCTACTTGGCGAATTTTTTGTACTGTTTTCTGGTCCAGCTCTGGACAAGAACCGGAATTAATAATGTCCAGCACGCCAAACTCCCCGGTGACCTGCTCCAAAACTGGACGGTTAACTTCAAAGGGGGTATCACTGACATCTTTCCAGTAATCGCAGAATGTACACCGTTTCCAGCGACAGCCGGTGCCCTGTAGTAAAAGAAATTCTCGTTTCATTTTGACCGGAATCCGTGCATATCGGACTAAGTTGCTCATTGAGGCACCTCCTCTTCCTTCTGAGAAATGCAGTGCTTTTTCAGCCAGACAATCAAGCCGTAAGCCAGGGGTGTACCAAATAGGACTTCTAAAACGACCTTAATCAGATACTGGGCCAGGATCATGGTTCCAAGATCTTGTACTGGCAGTGTTCCGCCGAAAGCAAGAAGCACAAAGAGTACGGTATCAAATATATATCCTACCATGGAACTGCCAATGGTTCGTAACCAAAGGTGCTTTCCAGCGGTAATTTCCCGAAGCCGGTCCATGACCCAGGCGTTTGTCAGTTCTCCTCCCAGAAAGCCCACCAGAGAGGCCGCCACAATACGGGGAACATAAGCGAAAATAATGGCATAGGCCTGTGCAGTTTCCGCTGCCGCATCAGGGGCTGGAAGCAGCAGGCCTAACGCAGTACAAAGGACTACGGTCAGGTTGCAGACAAAACTAAGCAGAATAACCTTCTGTGAGGTTTTGTATCCCCACAACTCGGTCAATACATCTCCCAGCATATAGGCTAAGGGAAAGGTAATAGTCCCCGCATCAAACAGGGTCAGCCCAAAAACGGTAATCGGTTTGACTGCCATTAAATTGGCTGTTATATAAAGAGTAATCAGAAATCCGGAAATCACTAGCAAAGCAGTGTTTCCATTCCGGTTTTTTGAAGGGTTCTCCGGGACCTTGTTCATTTAATTTTCTTCCTTTCGTGCGATAATGTCAGCTGTCCGGTAGGGGAGCAGCTTTTTTAAATCTTCTGGTGCCACCTCCAGCTGTCGGCCGATCCGGCCACCGCTGAACAGGATCTGCTCAAAGTCGAGAGCAGAGGAATGTAGGGTTGTGGGAAAAAGCTTTTTCATACCGATGGGGGAACATCCCCCGTGAATATAGCCAGTTAGGGGGAGGAGTTCTTTTGACTTTACCATATCAATAGATTTTTCGCCTACCGAGGCAGCGGCTTTCTTTTTGTCCAGTTCTTCCCCAACCGGAACCAGAAATACATAGTTTTTGCCTGATTTTCCTACAGTAACTAAAGTTTTAAACACTTGGTTGGGGTTCTGGTCCAGCAGACGGGCAATTTCTTCTCCGGTCAAAGTACCGTCGTTTTTGTAGGCGTAGGTACGGTAGGGGATTTTTTTCTGGTCCAGAAGCCGCATAGCGTTTGTTTTTTCTTCCATAGTCATTCCTTTCCGAGGGTCAATTCTGACAGCAGTATTGCACCGAAAATCAATCCAAAGCCCAACAAATTTCGGGGTGAGAGAGGCTCGTTCGCGAACAGGACCGAAAACAGGACGCTAAATACCGATTTCTGAGATAGGAAAATAGCAGCGGTGGCGGGAGGGTATATTTGGGGCCCACGGTTTGCAAAAGCAGTGCTGTTCCTGTAGTCCATTTATACAAGCAACGCCGGGTCGAGAAACATTTCCCAGGCAGGGAAAGTTTCGGTTAAGCCGCCGATAAACTAGGCAAAGAGGGTGGTAAATAAAAGCTGAAGCACTGGTTAAAGCACGGGGCTCTTCCGGAAGTTGCTTTTGCTACAATAGTCATGTGTAGGGCAACACCTCCCAGCAGAGTCCGTCCATCGCCTAAGGTTTCTGTCTATTGGCTGCCGAGGGTCAGCAGTCCAATTCCAAACAAACAGAGCAGCGCTGCCCCAAGCCGGTGTTTTCCGGGAGGCTTGCGGTTTATGATCCAGGGAAAAAAGGTATGAAGACGTGGTAGACTGCGATGAGGAAAGCTCTTTTTCCTGGGGTGGTTCCTTCCGCGATTCCCAGCGTCTGGACGCTGTATGCAGCAAAAAAAGGCTCCTCCCATGTAAACCCCTCCCAGCAGGGATTCCCAATTCCGCTGTTTCCAGTGGAGTAAAAAAAATACTCCCAGGAAAAGTCCTCTTGCCGTAAAACAAAGTGCCAGAAGAAAATGGGTGGGAATCCGGTTCCCCGCGTTGTTCATAAGTACAAAGGAGCTTCCCCAGATCAGAGCTGCTCCCAGCAGAGACCTTCGAGCAAGAAGCGGCCAGCTTAATTCTTTCCGCATTTTTCTGCGTCAATGGCCAGGGCCACCATCAGTACTCGGAGGGCATCCTCCGGGCGGACAATATCCAGTACATAGGTGTCAGTCCAGTTCCAAATCTGTTTTTCCACTCCGGCTATTTTATTTCCAGAGGCATTCTGAACTACATAATTCCATTCCATCCAGTCCCCTACTACCGTCCAGCCGCCGCAGTCTAGGGTAAATCGAGGGCGAAACAGGGTCCATTCCTGGCGAATTTCCCCTATTTTTTGTTCTCCTACAAACAACTCGAACTTGGGAAGGAAGGTTAGTATCTTTTCCTGAACGGTACCAATGTGTTCTCCGGCTGCGTTGAGAATGTGCAGGCAGTGTCCCCAATCCAGTTTGCCCTGAATTGTATAAACAGTTTGGCCGGCTTCATTAAAAATATCATAGCTGTCAAACCAGGAAAAAAAACGCTGTTTAAAAAGCAGTTTCATAACGTACTCCTTTTTTCTTCGAAATCAGGAAGACGAATCTGCCGGCGCTGTACCCAGACCAGCCCTTCCTGTTTCATTTTAGACAGTTCCCGGAGCATGGCGGAACGGTCAGCGCAAATATAGTCGGCCAATTCTGAGGTGTTGAAGGGTAGCGTAAACGCAGGGCTTTCCGCCTCAATAGCAAGCAGTCGGAAACAGGCCAGGAGCTTTTCCCTGATAGACCGCTGGCTGAGAACTTCAATTCGTTGGCTAAGACGTAGGTTTTTTTTTGAAATCAGCTCCAGCAGATTTTCTACCAGCCGAGAATGACACCGACAGGCATTGGCGCAGCGTTTGGTAATATCGTCGTAGTTGAGAAACAAAACTGTGCAGTCGGCCTCGCAGCACACATATAAGCAGTCAGTTTTTCCGTCGGAAAAGGCTAGCTGTTCTCCAAAGAGATTGTCGGGTCCCAGCGTTTCCAAAATAGTTCGGGTTCCATTGACATTGAGTCGAACCAGGGAGGCTCTGCCAGAGCAGAGAATGCCAATATTGCCGCTGTCCTGGCCAAAGTCATGAATTACCTGACCGCTTTTATAGGCGGCTTTCCGTACCCTCAGACAGGGTTCCATGCGTTGGCAGTCCTCCGGTGAAATGCCCCGGAAAAGAATGTTTTGGGACAAATTCAAGATATGCGTTCTTCCTTTCAAAAAAAATTTGGTTTTTTAAGTTGCAAATGCAACAGCATATTAACTTTATTTATGATATCATAAAATTATTACAAATTCAACCATAAAAGAGGGGAAATCGGTATGATTCGCATAAATGTCACAGGGGGAACCATGGAACAGGCGGAAATCAATGCGTATCTTCAACGGGCACGAACGCGGTTTCCCGACCGGAAGCTGACGGCGGTGGATATTGCCATTGAGGGAGAGGAAGTTCGGTTGGATTATCATTTTCAGGAAGTTCCTTTTCAACGCATTCGCCGGATTACCGGATATCTGGTAGGGACCATGGACCGTTGGAACGATGCTAAGCGGGCAGAAGAACGGGACCGAGTAAAACATATCTGAAAATTGCAGGCCGTATCTATAGATACGGCCTGCAATTTTATTCTACGGTTACGGATTTTGCCAAGTTGCGAGGACGATCTACGTCACAACCACGAACAAGAGCCGTTTCATAGGCCAACAATTGAAAAAGTACTGCGGCAGGAAAGGGACGAAGCCAATCGGGAAGATCCGGAATTGGTAGTCGGTCTACGCACACCGTTTCGGCCGGACTTTTTTCCGGTGCCAATAAAATTATCTTGCCGCCCCTGGCCTGTACCTCCCGAATGTTGCTGATTGCTTTGGCTGTCAGTATGTTCTGAGTGACCGTGGCAATAACCGGAACCCCAGGAGTAATTAGGGCCAAGGTCCCATGCTTTAATTCCCCTGCAGCACATGCCTGGCTTGAAATGTAAGAGATTTCTTTCATCTTTAGGGAACCTTCCAGGGAAAGTGCGTAGTCCACACCTCGGCCAATGTAAAACAGCTGTTGCGTTTCTTTTAGTCCCATAGCTATTCTTTTGCAGAAAGGTCGTAGCGCCAGTGAATCTTCCACGCTTTGGGGCATCTGCTCCTGCAGCGCTGCGGTAAGCAGAGCTGCTTCGGTGGGATGCAATGTATTTCGCAGCAGTCCCAAACGCAAAGCCAGCAGATAAAATATTGCCATCTGTGTGCTATAGGCTTTTGTACTGGCTACGGCAATTTCCGGTCCGGCGTACGTGTAAATAACACGTTGCGCTTCCCGGGCAATGGCCGAACCTGCAGTATTGACTACAGCCAGCGTAGGAACCCCCTGCTGATTTGCCAGCCGCAGAGCAGCCAGGGTGTCGGCTGTCTCTCCCGATTGGGAAACAACCAGCACAAGGTCCCGAGCGGTCAGAATGGGATTGGCATATCGAAATTCCGAGGCGATGTCTACCGTAGTAGAAATTCGGGCCAAAGATTCCATCACCGCTTTTCCGATCATTCCAGCGTGCATAGCTGTGCCACAGGCGACAATTTTTATCTGTTCGATTCCTTCCAGAAATCCGTCTTCCAGTCTTTCTTCTTCAAAACAGGGTAGGCCGCTCTGAATGCGAGGAGAAAGGGTTTGCCGAAGAGCTAGGGGCTGTTCGTAAATTTCCTTGAGCATGAAGTGCTCCATGCCTCCCTTTTCTGCGGCGGCTGGAGTCAGTGTGCTAATTTGAATTTGCTTGCTTATCGGTCGGTTATCTTGGTTAAAAAAAGTTAGACCTTCTGGTCGGAGTCGGAGTATTTCTCCCTCTTTTAGGGAAAAATATTGATTAGTTCGTGTCAGAATTGCTGTTAAGTCGGATGCTGTAAAGCTGCCGGTTTCTTCCTGGGCTGCCAGCAGAGGACTGTCTTTGCGCAGGGCGTAAATTTCTCCCGGCAAATCCCGAAACAAGATTGCAAGGGCATAGGATCCCTCCAGTCGAGCTTGGATTTCCCGAATGGCACGGAGGGGATCTTTCCATTTTTCCCAGGCTTGATCCAGCAGCAGAGCGGCGGCTTCGGTATCTGTTTCTGACTGAAAGACATAACCGTCCTTCTGCAGTTCCTTCCGTAGCGTAATGTAGTTTTCGATAATGCCGTTGTGTACCAGACAGACCCGGTCGGTGCCGTGGGGGTGGGCGTTTTGTTGGGTGGGGGCCCCATGGGTTGCCCATCGGGTGTGTCCAATACCGCAGGTTGACGGCAGTGGGCTTTGATTTAACATTTTACGCAGGGACGAAACTCTGCCTGGAATTTTAATCTGTTTTAGTTCACCGTTGGTTTGGACGGCGATTCCTGACGAGTCATAGCCCCGGTATTCCAGAACTTCCAGACCGGCCAAGATCCGCTCTGTCCCGTTAAATTCTCCTGTATATCCGATAATTCCGCACATAATAGTGTTCTCTCTTTCTTTCAAAAAAGAGCAGGCGGGAAAGAGCAAAGCGTTTCGCCTGCTCTTGCATAGTTTTTATTGCAGCAGCGCTTTGTTTTACGGTTACCCGTATATTTGACACTGCTTTGACGAGTCGGACGGGAATCCGTCTGACCCGGAGAGGCATCCGCCGAAGTGCTCGATCACCTCTCACCTCGTTAACCGTTTCTTCGAAGAAAAACGGTCTGGCGCTTTTATTTGTCGTTAAGACGCTGGGCAATGACCTCTGCCATTTCCTGCGCTGCTCGGTCTGCCGTTGTGGGATCGGCGTGTTCGGACATGACTCGCATAAGAGGTTCTGTGCCCGAAGCGCGGACAACCAACCGTCCTTTGTCTCCCAGGTTATTGCGGATTCGGTCCATGGCTTCTTTAATTACGGGATCGGTGTAAAAAGCCAGCTTTCCGGCAGGGGAAACTTCTAAATTAATTAGAGTTTGGGGATAATGGGTCATGCAGGTTCGTAGGTCGGACAGCTTTGCGCCGGTGCGTCGCATCTGACAAAGAAGCTGAATCGCGGTCAACTGGCCGTCACCGGTGGTTGCAAAATCGCGAAAAATAATGTGACCTGACTGCTCTCCGCCGAAACTGAGTTCTTCCAGTAGCATCTGTTCCAGCACAAACCGGTCGCCGACTTTTGTGGAGACAAACCCAATGCCATTTTCTTCACAAAATTTCTGAAAGCCAAAGTTGCTCATAACAGTGCCCACAAGCGTATTTTTTGCCAATTTTCCCCGCTGCATCATATCCAGGGCGCAGATAGCCATAATTACGTCTCCATCTACAAGCGCGCCCTTTTCGTCCACACAGTAGCATCGGTCAGCGTCTCCGTCAAAGGCGATTCCTGCATCCAGATCATGAGTTCGCATGTATTCCTGTAGCGCTTCCGGGTGGGTAGAGCCGCATTCCCGGTTAATATTTTTTCCGTCGGGGTGGTCAAACAGCAGATGGCATTCGGCGCCCAGCTCATGAAAAAGCCGTTTGGCTGTTCGGGAGGCTGATCCGTTGGCGCAGTCTACTGCTATCCGCAGGCCTTCCAGGGAATAGGGAACTGTGCTTTTAAGATGCTCAATGTAATCCTTTGGGGCGGTATCCCGGTAAACTGCGTTGCCGATCTGTGCTCCTGCGGCCAGTTCCGGTAGTTGAACACTGTCTAGTACAATGCGTTCAATTTCTTCCTCTAGGGCATCCGGAAGTTTGTAGCCGTCGCCGCTGAAAATTTTAAGCCCGTTGTAGGCAAAGGGGTTGTGGGAGGCGGAAATCATTACGCCCGCTTCCGCTTTGTACTTTCCTACCAGAAAGGCTACTGCTGGGGTGGGAATTACGCCCAAGTCAATGACATCGGCTCCTACCGAACAAAGTCCGGCTGTCACTGCCGCCGAAAGCATTTTGGAAGAAATCCGTGTGTCGGTTCCCACTACGATCCGGGGTCGGCGCCGGTCGGCGTCGGACAGAACCGTCGCTGCTGCCCGTCCAATCTGTAGGGCTAGTTCACAGGTTAAGGTTTCGTTGGCAATGCCCCGTACGCCGTCGGTTCCGAAAAGTCTTCCCATAAAAAATCACTCCTTAATTACAATGTGTTCTGCGTCTTTGTAAATGCTGTTTTCAGGAATATATCCCCGCACGCAGGAGAGGGGATAGACTGTAGTGTTTTGGCCCAGAATTGTGCCGGGACAAAGAACGCTGTTGCAGCCAACCTCGGTTCCATCACCCAAAAATGCGCCTGCTTTTATTCTGCCAAGGTTCAATTTTGTAGAGCCAAGAGAGACTGTGACCTGAGACCTATCGCTTTTTACGTTGGACGTAACCGCTCCGGCTCCCAAATGGGACCGATATCCCAGGATAGAGTCCCCCACATAGTTGAAATGGGGTACCTGCACCTGGTCAAAAAGCAAGGCGTTTTTGACTTCGGTTGAATTTCCTACCACACAGTTCCGGCCTACTAACACCTTTCCCCGCAGATAAGCGCCTGGCCGCAGCTGGGCACCTCGGTCGATAATGCAGGGGCCTTCAATTACTGCGGCAGGTGCAATGCTGGCGTCCCGGGCAATCCATTGACCGGGGGCTGGGTGAGAGAATTCCTCTTTGGAGAGGGTCGGTCCGGTTTGCAAAATCCACGTCTCAATCTTATCCAGTATCTGCCAGGGGTATTCCTCTGGGACAAACAGTTCCTCTGCTCGGGTGTGGCCCGGGGCAAACAAAGTCCGATTGATTAATTTTAGTTCCATAATTTTCACCTCCTTTCAGGTGTTTCTATTTCTGCGTTTTCCTCAGCAAAAATAGAACTTTATTATAACACATTTTTTCCCGTTTTGCAATACCTGGCGGTGAAGTGTGAATTTTTTGCGAAACATTGAAATTTCGGCAAAATTCATCTTTTTTTGACACAAAAAAGTTCCAAATGTGTCGTATACTAAAATTGAATCTTTTGAGATTACAGCAAACGCAAGGAGACGTTCTGCATGATAAAGAAAATCCTTTTATTGGCCTTTTCTTTTTTTATTTTATGCAGTTTTTGTTCCTGCGGTTCCCAAAACCGTCTGGATGCACTGCAAAAGGCCTTTGACAAGGCTGGGTACGAAACCGAGGCTCCCGCACTGCTGGAAGAGGGTATCTGGTATCTTCGCGTGGTTGTCACCCTGGACGTAGCAGATCAGGTTACCTCTCCCGATGACATTGTATATTACGAAGCTTATATAATGTATTACGAAGATTCTGCGGCGGCGGAGACGGCCTACCAGAATATGTCTTCCTCTGGAATTGGCGGCGAGGCAGTGCGGAAGGGAAATTATATTTTATCCTATATCTCTGTGGATCCCTTTGCCGATGGCTACCGACAGATTTTTTCCCAGGTGCTGGATTGATGGAAAATAACGGACGGGATTGTTACCGGAATCTCCGGTCTCAAACTGGGTCCCTGACCCTTTATTACAGTGGTCGGGAGCGGTGCCTTCCCAATCACTTTTTTGGTCCGGCGGTCCGGTCCCAGTATCTGTTTCACTATGTGCTTTCGGGTAAAGGCACCTTTCAGACCCCGGAAAAAAATTATTCGGTTCAAGAGGGACAGGGATTTCTGATCTGCCCTGGGCAGCTGACTTTTTACAAAGCCGACTGCTCTGACCCCTGGGATTATTGTTGGTTTGGCTTTGATGGTACCGATGCTGAGCAGATTCTTTTTGACTGCGGGCTGTCGGCCCGAACTCCGATTTTTACCGATCAAACCGGAAAACTGAAGGATTCGGTGCTGGAGCTTTTAGCACTGTTTGTCTCGGCGCCTCAGGAGAAATATGCCGTATTGGCGGAATTTTATCGTATTTTTTCTCTGATGGCCCTGCCTGACCGAAACCGGAAGCAGGGAGAACAGGATTATGTGGCCCAGGCGGTGGATTATATTCGACATAATTATTCATATCCACTTCGGGTAGAGGATTTGGCGGCGCGGACCGGGCTAGACCGGACCTACCTTTACAAGCTGTTTATTAAGCATACTGGCCAGTCTCCCCAGCAGTATCTCATTGGTCAGCGACTGACCGCTGCCGCACGCCTGCTTCAAGATACTAAATTGACCTCGGCGGAAATCGCCTGTTCTTGCGGTTTTAGGGATGCCCCATCCTTTTGCCGTAGCTTCCGCAAACACTATGGGAAAAGCCCCACAGAATACCGCAAGGACGCGTTGCGTATCTGTTGAGCCGAAGAATAAACTACACAACAACATCATCAAAGGAGAATTGCCATGCCTCGCGTTTCCCCATCCCGCCCAAAAAAAACATTCCGCCGCCTGCCTTTTTTACTGTTGGGGCTGGGGCTTCTTCTTGCTGCCGGTGCAGTTCTGCTGGCGGTGTATTTGCTTCACCCTCCCCAGGTTCCTCCTGTGCCTGGTCCGGATACTGGATCGGTAGATTCTACGACCTTGCTCCCGAGCGATACTTCCGATCCCCTGTTTGGCGATTTGTTGCTCAGCGAAGTATCACCAGCGAACCGAACCTGGATTCCTGATGGGGACGGAGAATACAATGACTGGATTGAATTATACAACGCTTCCTCTCGAACGTTAGATTTGAAGGGTGTTACCCTTTCGGACAGTAGTCGGACCTGGAGTTTGCCGTCTCTCTCCCTAGGTGTGGGGCAATATCTTATCGTTTATGCGTCCGGTAAGGATCGGGCAGGGACAGAACTGCATACTTCCTTCCGTTTAGGGCAGTATACTGACCGGGTGATCCTATCCCATAACGGTGCGGTTATCGATCAAATTCTATGGACTGAGCCTATGTCAGACAATACTTCTCTTGCCCGGTCGGGCGACCAATGGGAGTCCCGGCGGCAAGCTACTCCCGGTTATCCCAATACTTCGGAGGGTGAGCGTGCTTTTTTGGAGTCGGCCGAATCGGCTGGTAAACTGCAAATCTGGGAAATGATGACCT
>CALXAO010000097.1 GCA_944386295.1 uncultured Clostridia bacterium
ATGGCGTAGGTGGGAGGGGTATTATACATTGAACCGTTTTCCGCGTGAATAGAATATTTAAACATAACGGGGGTAATGTCCATGGGTTCCGTAATCAAGTCCTCGCGGATGATGACTACAGTTAAGCCCGCAGGTCCCATGTTTTTTTGTGCGCCGGCAAAAATCAAGCCAAATTTAGAAACATCTACCGGTTCACTGAGAATACAGGAAGACAAATCGGCTACCAAAGGAACGTCTCCAGTTTCCGGCAGTTCTGCAAAACGGGTACCGTAAATAGTATTATTCATGCAGATGTAAAAATAGTCGGCGTCTTTGTTGAATTTTGTCGAATCCAGCGTCGGGATGTAGCTATAGGTCTTGTCCTTAGAGGATGCAACCACATTAACCTCACCGTACCGGGAAGCTTCCTGGCAGGCTTTGTTTGCCCACATACCGGTCAGTACGAGGTCAATCTTCTTTTTCTTCATCAGATTCATGGGAATCATAGAAAACTGGGACGACGCGCCGCCCTGTAAGAAGAGGACCTTGTAGTTATCCGGGATTTTCATCAGCTGACGCAGGGCTGCTTCCGCTCCGTAAATAATGGATTCATAAACCTTGGAGCGATGGCTCATTTCCATAACGGACATCCCGGACTCTTCATAGCAAAGCATCTGTTCCTGGGCTTTTTTCAGAACCTCCACCGGAAGAACCGAGGGTCCTGCGGAAAAGTTATAAACTCTATTCATTTTCGCGCCTCCAAAAATATTTATATTATCTTTATTATATTCCAACTTCCTTGTTTTGTCAAGAGCTAACTTTTAAAATTTTCTTGAATACTGTACTAAAGCGCGGAACAGCGGGGGCTTTTCCAAAATTGTTTCATTTTCTACCGGAAAGAGCCTTGACAAACGATAAGGGTTGTGCTAAAATGTTGCTTATATAGATTCTGCAGAAAATACAAGAAGGGAAGACATTTATTTTGAAAACATCATCTGTTCCTTTTTCCACTGCGCAAAAAAAATTGCTTTGCCTCTGTATGATTGCATATTCCTGCACTTATTTTATGAGGGTTAATCTTTCGGTTGCTCTGCCTGCCATTGCGGATGAGCTTGTGCTGAGCTCCTCGGAGCTGGGCGGTCTGTCATCTGCATTTTTTTGGACCTATGCGATTGGACAGTTGATTAATGGTTGGTTAGGCGACCGTCTTCCCACCAAATTCATGGTATTGTTTGGCCTTCTGATTTCCGCGTTGACTAATGTGCTGTTGCCGTTTTGTTCTTCTGCGGGCCCAATGATCGTTTTGTGGGCGGTCAACGGACTATTTCAATCGATGCTTTGGGCTCCTATGATGCGAACTCTTTCCATGCATTTTTCTGGAGAAAAACTGGTTTTTGCTTCTTTTTCCATGTCCGTGACGTTGGTAATTGGTTATATTGGCGCATGGGCGGGTTCAACGGTTTTACAAAATTTGTTTGGCTGGAAAATGATTTTTCTGGCCCCTGCGCTGTTGGCTTTGGTGTTTTGTATTGTTTGGATATTTTTGTTTCCGTTGGAAAAAAAGTCAGCTGTTGTTTCGGCGACGTCGACATCGGTTTTGTCCGGGAACAGTGCCTTATTTCATAATACTCGGTTATTGGGTTTCCTGATTTTAATTCTTGGGCTTGCAGTTTCTCTTGGTATGGTGAAAGAAAGTATCAATGTTTGGCTTCCTTCTTTGATTACCGAATTGGATATTTTTTCTGCAAAATCTTCTGTTTTTATTTACATTTGTATTCCTTTAATTAATTTTTTGGGAATTCTGTTTTCAAGGGCAATGATTGGTCGTTTGCAGGGGAATGTTTACCGCACGGTACATTTTGTATGGTTTATTGGCCTCTGTGCGGTTTCTCTTTTGATGGCGTCTTTCTGGATTAACAATATTTTGGTTCTTTTATTTTTAGTGCTTGTCTTCAGTCTTATGTTTGCGTTAACGCCGTTGTTTACATCATTTATTCCGTTAGGTTTCCGGAAGTGGGATTGTGTGTCAACCGTTACTGGTTTGGTTGATTTTGCAATTTATATCGGCGCAGCGCTGTCTAGTGTGCTAAGTGGTTTTATTTTGGGTGATACCAAGAATTGGAAAGCTCTGGGGGGCTTCTGGACAGTTGTTCTTGCCTCCGGTTTTGTTTTGAATATTGTCGTATGCCGTATTTATCGGACCATATTAAGAGAGGAACTGGAATGAGCCTTTTAGAGGAAAATTTTCGAAAACGGGGATATGCATTCTTTGAAGTAGATTCCACAGAAGAGGCTGTCGATTTCCTTTTGGATAAACTAAAGGGAAAAAGTGTTGCTTTTGGCGGTTCTGTAACATTGGAGCAGTTGGGAATTTACGAACGTTTGCAAACAGAAGCATCCTGTATTTGGCATTGGAAAACGCCGGGCTGTTTTACGGAAGCGGCTTCTGCTCAGGTGTATCTAACCTCGGCTAATGCAGTGACCCGAGACGGGGAGATTTTGAATATGGACGGAAGCGGAAACCGGGTTGCTTCCACTCTGTTTGGGCATGAGGAAGTCCTATTTGTTATCGGGCAAAATAAACTTACGGATGGACTGTCTGCTGCCGTTGATCGGGTGCGAAATGTTGCTGCACCCCGGAATGCCCGGCGTTTGGGACGCAATACTCCCTGTGTTTTGGATGGAATTTGTCACGATTGCCTGTCACCGGAATGTATTTGTTCCGCGCTTTGCATTCTGCGCAGAAAACCTTCTTCCTGCGCGGCGACTGTTCTTCTAGTGCGGCAGGATTTAGGATATTGAGTGTGTCATAAGAGTTCATTGCCGAATCGCTCAGAAAAACACATTGGATTGTTTGACAACAGTGCAGGGTGCCGTTCCGAGGCAAAACAGTTTTTCAATTCTTCGAAGGGTACTTTGTAGCACAAGATACCGGCGTAGTACGGTGCCAACGTGTAAAGAGGATAGAAAAAGACGAAGCTGTTGCCGGTTAGGTAAAAATTCTGTTCCCGGAAGTATTGGCGGATGTTTTGTTCCGGATTGTCAAAAAAGAGGATTTCTTCTTTTTTGACCTGTTCGCGGACCTGTTCGGTGATGCTGTTTAGGATAATTTTCCGGTAAGGTGTGTTTTGCTGAAAGAAATAGGACAGCGGTATGCGGGTTCCTGTGCGAAAATCCCATGTTTGCCCAGTGCGGACTGTCATACCGTGAGCTCCGCCGTAATAGACGTAAAGGTCAAAAATTACTGAAGTGTAGATCCGGTCTAGTCGGGGGGCGCAGAAGGTTCGTATGTAAGAGTAAAGATTAAAATCATATTCTTGCGCCTGAGCATTCCGGTAAGCTTCTGTTGCTTGCCGGTAAAGTTCTGTTCGCGCTTTTCGGTTGAGCGTTCTCGCCTGACGGCAATAAAGGTCGTTAAAACGGAACTCGCTTTTTTTGGACAGCGGTCCCATAATCTGCGGATAGGATATTTTCAGTTCTAAAACTGGTTTTGTTTCACAGTAAAGCAGGCTTTCAATGGATTCGCCGCTCATATTTAATTGCATTTTAATCACCCGTTCCAGTATATGTAAAAAACACAGGGAGGTACCATTTTGAATATTAAACGAATCGATATTGTACATCATTCTCATTGGAACCCCTCTGCTCCGGATCATCCAACTGTTGCTTGGGAACTTCAAAAGCAGTATTTGGACCGAGCATTGGACATTATTGCAAAAAATTCGGAGAGGGGCGATGATGATTGCTTCCGTTGGTCTGTGGAGGGGTTCCTTCCTCTGTTGGAATGGTGGGCTGAAGCCGATAGGGAACGACGGGATTCTTTGGTTCATGCAGTAAAAAACGGTTGGATTGATATTGGTGGTTTCCCGGGAAATATGTCTCCTTTTGTGACAGCGTCCGAATGGGACTATTTGTTTGGACAGATTCCTGAAGAATTGCAAACGCTTTGCCGGTTGCGTACGGTAATGCAATCGGGAACTGGAGGAATTTCCTCGCAGGGAATGATTCGGGCTTATAAAAAAGGAGTTCGATACCTGTGGGCGAATGAAAGCCGATATACTGATGGGCGGGATATTTCCCCTCGGTATTTTAACTGGAAGTTAACGGCTTATCAACGGGCATTTGTTTGGGTGAATCCTTCCTATGGGAATGCCTGTTCTCTGCTTTTTGGAACGCCTTCTATCTGCAGGAAACGGAATCACACAAACCCTGCGTTTTTGGTGCCGGGGGATGCTTTCCCTTTTTCTTTTCAAAAAGAAGTTTTGGAAAAGGTTCAAGCCGGTTTGCTGGACCGTTTGGAGCACGATCCGGTTTACCGTGATGTGCGCCATTCTACGCTTCCAGTTTCGTTTACTGATTTGGCCGGATCTGACAACGATCCGCCCCAGGCGTGGCTTTCGGATTTTGTGGCTGCCTGGAACCGTTTCGGTTTTCAGCCTCGGCTACGGCTGTCAACTATGACGCAGGCTGTGGCGTCGGTGGAGGTTGAAGTTTTGAATAATAAGCTGCCGACCCTTACCGGGGAGTGGGCCGACGATCATGTGAGACCTTTCCTGCATAATCCTGACCTTCTACAGCGAGCTTGTGAGCTTCGACGGAAGCTACTGCAGACAGGTTTTCTTTCTGTTTCTGTTGCAGCACCGTTGCATGCGCGCACCTTGTCGGGGTTGACCCGGTTCTGCTTGGCACAGGATGGGGCAACTACGTCCTTCGGCTCGGATATGATGGATGAAAATGGTGCGTGTCTGGATTTTCTGCTGGCCAATGGTTTGCGTTCCCGTTTTTCTATGGCGGAAAAAGGAATTTATTTGACCAATCCTTCTCTTTGTACGTATTCCGATTGGGTTTTGCTGCCGGTATCTGCTTTGCCGTCCGAAATTCAGAGTTTGCGAAATTCGGAAGACGGCCAGAAAATTCCTCTGTTTTTTTCAGGGGAAACAGTTCGCTTTTGGGCGGAACTTCTTCCGGGAAAAACAATCCGTTTTCTTCCGGATTCGGAAATTTGTTCTGCCGGAACGTCTGAATCCCCAGAAATTTGTACTGACGAATATGGCTTCCCCCGGCAAATTTGCTGGAATGGAAAGACGGTTCTTTCCGTCCGGTCGTTCGGCGAATTTAGTGCTGAGCGTTTGCCGGAAGGTGTTTGCAGGTTTCAGAAGACGGAATGTGAAATTGAAACGCCGGAAACTGTTTGTCTGAAGCAGTTTTTTTCCCATCCTTATCTAAAGCAAGCAAGCCGTTCCATTCAAATTTGGAAACAGTCTCCTCGGGTTCGAATAACATTTGATTTGGAGTATTTGGATATCCTTCCTGTGGATTCCTGCCGGATTACTTTTTGGCCTGATACTGGAAAAACACCGGCAATTCTGAGCAATGCAGGAAGTATATTTGAACCGGTCCGCGGGGAAGTGAACGATACTGTATGCGAACGGTATGCTACTGACGGTTGGATTGCGTATCCTTATGCAAATTTGCTTTTTTCAACCCCGGATCTTCCGGTGGTTCTGTTTTGCAAACAGGAAGAGGATGGATATTTGCGCGGAGATTACGGCGAAGCCTTTTCTAGCTGTGTTTATGATCCGGACGGAACCTGCCGTCCGCTACATCAGGTTCTTCGGTATGAATTTTCCGTTGAGCCAGGCCTGGATGATTTTGAGACATTGATTGCCGGTTTTCCCCATCGGTTTTATCCGCTGTGTCCGGTTGTTCGGCTGTAATCGCGGCACAAATTTGAACTATTCTTGACACCGCTTGCTTTTTTTGTTATTTTTTGTTATAATGAAAAAGTTACGGGGGATAGTTTTTTCAGAGATATCTCGTGAAATGGCTCTGCGATGATCAATTCAGGAATACATTACCCTCAATAAAAACAAAAATAGAAGGAAGAGATCACCCATGGTTACAAACAAAAAATCGACCGATTCCATTTGGTCTCCGGCTGTAAAAATTACTGTGATTGTAGCGGCGATTGTATTGGCGCTTGCGATTGCATTGGCTGTCGTTGCAAAAATGGGCGTGTTTATGAACAACACCCTTGCGATGAAGGTCGGCGATTCTGAGGTTACAGCGCTGGAATTTAATTACAATTATTATACGGCTATCAATGCTTTTTACATGCAGTACTACAGTTATTTTTCATTTTACGGTTGGGACACAAGCAAACCGCTGACGGCGCAAACCTGCCGTTTGGATTCTACGAAGACCTGGCACGAATATTTTGTGGATAATACGAAGTCTGAACTGGAAGAAGTATTTCTTCTGGTTAACGCGGCTTCTGCACAGAATTTTCAAATGACAGAGGATTCTGCGCAGCAGATTGAAGATTATATTAAAGAAGCCGAGGAAGCTGCGGCGCAAGAGAAAGTTTCTCCAGATAAATATTTGCGGGATATTTACGGAAAGGGAATGACACTGGAAAAATACCGGGAATTTCTGAACCATCGTTTGTTGGCCTCCGATTTTTATGAAGCATACATTGATGGTTTGACCTATACAGATGACGAATTGCAGAAGTATTATGAGGAAAACAAGACGACGTATGATCTTGTAAATTACCGTTATTATGAAGTAACGCCGGAAAACCTGGGCAGCGATGCAACCGATGCGGATAAGGAAGCCGCGAAAGTTGCAGCGAAGGAATTGGCTGATAAAATTGCCGCAGCGGATACCGAAGAGGCTTTCCTGGAACTGGTTAAGGAAGATCTGATTTCCAAGTTGAAAGAGGACGAGGATAAGGACGAGGTTGACCCGGACGAGGAAACTCTTCAGGAAGGACAAGAGCAATCTTCTTTGGACAAGGAGTATTCTGAGTGGTTGCTGAATGAGGACCGCAAGGCCGGGGATACCACAGTTGTAGAAACTGAAGATGGTGAGTTTATAGTGCTGTATTTTCTGAGCGTAGAACGGGAAACTTATCAAGTTTCCAATATGCGTCATATTCTTCTGAAAGTAACGGAAGAGGTGGATGATGACGGGACGGAAACTTCAGACGATGAGGAACAAAAGAAGGCAGCTGAAAACCTTTTGAAAGAGTGGGAAGACGGGGAAAAGTCTGAAGATTCCTTTGCTGCTTTAGTGCCGGACAATACTGATGATACTGCTTCCGCATCAAACGGAGGGCTGTATGAGGATATTACAAAGAACTATATGGTAGAAGAAATTGACGCCTGGCTGTGGGAAGAAGGCAGAAAAGCTGGGGACTGTGAGATTGTCAAGACCGATTATGGATATCATATTGTTTATTTTGTCGGTTACGGAGATGAGAAATGGTCCCATGATGTAACGAATGCTATGCAGGAGCGGGATTATAAAGCGCAATTGGAGCAATACAAGGCGACGTATTCTGTAGAATATTTTGACAGAGGAATTTCTTTGGTTGGTTAAAAAGAAAAATGGAGGGATGCTGATACTGTGTTCCTCCATTTTTTACGGTAAAAAAAGTGATTTGTCAATAGAAGTGCAACACTTTTAACAGAATTTTTGCAACTCCAAGTTCCATGCTTCTGTTGCAGAGATGAAATTAAGAACTTTGCGGGGTCTGGCATTAATTAATGCCAGATTCCGC
>CALXAO010000098.1 GCA_944386295.1 uncultured Clostridia bacterium
GAATGTCCATAGTGATGTTCCTTTCAAAATTGTTGTTGTCCAATCTCAATTCTACCACAGGTTCGTCACTATGGATACTTTTTTCTGTTTTCTTACTATTGCAGGTTCATTTTACAATGCGCCAAAAAATAATTTTATATGAAAAATAAAAATTTCATTTACCCTTGACAAAACATGTCGTACGCGAAAGACACAAGCAAAAAGATATGCGCGGGAATGAAATCCAAAGGCGAAGCAAGCGAACATCTCTGTACCAATCCACCACATGGCTACACGAAAGATCCGGAAAAAAAAGCGGTGGCAACTGAAACAAGCGGAACGACGGATAGAAGAACTTGACCGGTTATTCAAGCGTATTTACGAGGACAACTCCAACGAGAAACTATCTGACAGCAGCTTTCAAATGCTTTCTGATCACTACGAGCAGGAGCAGGGAGAATTGCGGGAAAAACTGTTGCTACTCAATGAAGAAATCAAAAAACAGGAAGAACAGGCAGAAAACATTGACAGGGTTTATTGGCAAGGGAAAGAAATATTTCAACTTGGACGAATTAACGTCCGCGGTCTTAAATGACAGGGTAAAAGCGGTATAGTTTATGTGCCGGACAAGTCAAAGGGGTATCGGGAACAGCAGATCCAGCTTGCCGCGGATGATTTCCCGTTCGGGTAGGGCATTGCCCTCTTCGCGGCAATGTCCATCGTCTGCAGATAGAGGACATTCATCTCCCAGAGCGTCACTTTTCTGCCATTTTTAACGTTAATGCGTATTTTTTACCATATTTTTTACGTTTACACAATATAGTTTACACCCTTATGTATCGCATGGCATGTTTTTCTTTTGCATCTGCAAATACTCGCTCAATTCTGACTTGGCAGTGAATTATATTCTTTTCCTCTGTCGCTGTGCCGAATATCCTCTGCTAAAATATATGCTTTGTTTCTGTCTTTTGGTGATTTTTACTGCACGTACATTTGTCACAGTAGTTGAATAGGCTAAACCCTTGTTGTTTGGAGAAACAACACAATCATAATATTCATCATACACGAACTCATAGCTGTAAAAAATCCTTTCTTTGTCATCGGTTTTTTGTAGGGGTCATTATTTCCTTGCCGTCATCTATTCCCTTTTTACATGTATATGCAAATTCGACTTTGTGCTCTCCTTTATGGAAAAGTCCGCAGTTAGGATTTGTTGTTGAAACTGTAATTTCTTTTGACCCCTTGGATTTTTTATTGATTTCTTGTCTAAGCGCAGTGAATTCTGCCTGCTCTTTTCTGTGCTTTTTCTTATTGGCGTTTGCTTTTCTGTGGTGGCATCGATCATTCTTTTTTCTACTGCCTGTTCCAAGATTCAACTGAATATTTCCTCAAACAGCTTGGCCGGAAATCTTGTAGCAAAGGCATAACTGATTGTTGCAAAATGCGGTACGGGTGTATCTAAATTGAAATGCAGGAACAACGATATGCTCTGTTCGTTTCTACTTCTTTTCTGGTTTGTCTTAAAGAGCTTGTTCAATTTCTGCAATTTCAGTATCAAACTCTCGGATAAGCTTAATTGTGTGTCCATTTGAATGGCTTTTCCTCTGCCGTAACGGCCTTTAGAAGCTGTATAAAGCAAATTCGTGAGAGATGTCAGATGAGTTTCGGTAATTTGTTTGGCACTTGGCAATTTACTAAGTAAGGCATAAAAAGAAGCCGTGTGCAAGGTTGGAAGGAGTTTTTCCAGCTCCGGAAAAAGAATGTTTACCAATTTTGAAACCGAGGATTTAAGCGTTGCACCGTTCTTTAACTCTGTATCTTGTGCATAGAAGCGATTGTTCTTGCGTTCTTAGTATTTCTAAGACTTAGGCTCTTTCGATAAAGATTGGTATGCAGCGGATTTATGACATAGGTGGGCAGAACGTTGTCAGGAAGAACTCCGAGAAGTAACTGTAATATCCGGTAGCCTCAAGTCCTACCTTTATTTTGCCGCTGACAATACTGATTGTTTGAAGCAAATCCTTCCTGTTGCTGACAGTAAAGACATCTGCACGGACTTCACCTTCCGAACCGATAATAAAGCAGTCGTGCTTGTCCTTTGCAACATCATTAAACCGTCGGGCGGTATCTAACTGATTAACATACTGTAAAGGGCCGTGGTTGGATCCTTTCAAAAATTATCAAGAGATTCACCTATCTACAGCATCTCTTATAGTGTTGCATATGTCCTTGGAGAGGGACAATTATTATACGAGGAGATAGATTTTATGAGTTTTGCAGAAAATTTAAAGCATTATAAGAAAAGAAAAAAGAGGTTTACAGAAAGAGTTAGCAAAAATAATAAATGTCAGCAGACAAGCTGTTTCTAAATGGGAACAAGGAGATTCTCAAACAAAAGGATATTAAGAGAAAACCTATGTTTACCTGCTTGTGAAGAAAAGAATATTGCTACTAAGCTAAAAGATACTACATAAACGTGTTGGCAGCTTTTTTTATTGCTGTGAAACAGCAGACTATTTCATTTCTGCTTGAATGCTTTAAAACTTATTAGTCTATGGTTTGTCAAAGGCTTGTTACGTAAGCAATGCTGAAAGCATCCTTTACAAAACAGAGGCCAATTAAGTAGCTTTTTAAAAGCAGAAAAGAAATAATAATGCTTAAAGAAGTATGGTTTTTAACGCAGCACTGAAAAACATTGTTAATTCACGCAACAAACAGCTGTGCAAAAAACAAAGCCTACTGACGAGATTAAGATTTTCGTCAGTAGGCTTAACTTTTATGATTTGGTGATAAACGGTAGAAAAATTCAAAAAATTATGGTATACTGTGAAAGAAAGTAAACAATATACCTTTAAATCAAATCTTTATACGAATTTAATATAACCGACTGTACCTTTTATTCCAATTGCATAATGGCAGTGGAAGGAGTAAGATTCTTTTTAAGGTGCAAAGAATGACTGACATTATTTTAATTCTCAGTTTCTTGGCGATAGTGGTATTCGGGTACTTTTTGCTGGGTAGACACGATCAGTTTTTAAAAGAAAACCGTAAAGCGATTGCCAAAGAGCAGAAAGCCGCACAAAAGCAAACAAAGCCCTACATTATTACAGAAAAACGATATTGACAGTAAAATTGCCGAGAGCAAAATCAAAAAATTCCGAAAGGAACATTCTTGTACCAAGGTCATTGTGTGCAAACCCACAGAAGTTGACTACATTATCTTTATAATTTATAGGATGCTTAAAATACTGTAAAAAGGAGATTGCCCTTATGCGCAGTCAAAACAAAACAACAGAGCATATACTTGCCTGTCTTTCTTCGGCACCGTCCAATGCTAAAATCATTAAAACAGCTGCACAAATGGCGAAATCCTTTGGTGCCAAGTTTACGGCGCTTTATGTAAAAACACCCACGGCGGATACAGTAAGCCATGAAAATAGAGAAAAGCTTGAAAGTCATATTAAACTTGCCGAACAATTGGGCGCTGAAATCGTTACTGTTCACGGCGAGGATATACCCTTGCAAATTACAGAATTTGCAAGGGTATCCAAAGTTACAAAGATAGTACTGGGTCGAAGCAACGCAAGAGGTCAAATTTTTTTCAAAAAGCAAACCTTGATTGACAGACTTATAAATATTTCTCCGAACCTTGATATTTATATTATTCCTGATTATGAAAGCAAAAAAAAGATTTATTTTAAACGGCAGTTTTCGGGTGTATCACTGCCATCGGTTAAAAACATTGGTATTACCCTGGGTGTACTCGTTTTGTCTACGGTGCTTGGCTTTTTGTTTAACAGCCTTAATTTTACCGGTGCCAATACTATAACGGTCTATATTTTAGGTGCTTTGCTTACGGCTTTATTTACAAAGAATTATATTTGCAGTGGAACCTTTTCCATTATCAGCGTATTTCTGTTTAACTTTTTATTTACGGAACCGAGATTTTCCCTAAAAGCATACGAATCAGGCTATCCCGTAACCCTTGCCCTAATGCTGATTGCCTCTCTTATTACGGGAACGCTCGCCAACAAGTTAGCAACAAACGCAAGACTATCTGCCAATGCTGCATATCGTACGGGTGTAATGCTCGAAACTACACAGCTATTAAGCAAAGCCGACAGCGAGATATCTATCATTAACACAATGGCACAACAGCTTATAAAACTGCTTGGTCGTGATATTGTAGTTTACGGTGTTGAAAACAACGAGTTATCAGACGGCAAAATTTTTACCGTAGCAGAGGGTGACGAATGTAAAGCACTGTTGTCTGTGCAGGAACAGACGGTTGCAAGGTGGGTTCTTTCCAACCGCAAACGTGCCGGTGCATTTACCGATAAATATAAGGATGCGTTGGGGACATATATTGCCGTAAAAACAGCGGATGATGTTTTTTGTGTTGTAGGCATTAAGATGAATAGCAAAAGCCTTGAACCCTTTGAAAACAGTATTCTAATATCTATTGTCGGTGAAAGTGCCTTGGCAATTGAAAATATCCGCAATGTTAAAGAAAAACAAGAAATATCGGCAATGGCAAAAAATGAACAGCTCAGAGCCAATTTGTTGCGTTCCATATCCCACGACTTGAGAACACCTCTTACCTCGATTTCGGGCAACACTGAAAATCTTATTCGCAATTTTGAGAAAATAGATGAGGAAACCCGTAAAAAGTTGCTTACCGATGTTTATAACGATTCACAGTGGCTTATAAACCTTGTTGAAAATCTACTTTCCATTACCCGCATCAGCGAGGGCAGAATGAATGTGACTATGTCGGCTCAGCTTGTAGATGAGGTTATACTTGAAGCCTTGAAGCACATAAACCGCAAGGGAGAAAGCCATAACATTACCATCGATTTCGACGATGAGCTGTTGCTTGCCGATATGGATGCAAGGCTTATCAGCCAAGTAATTATAAACCTTGTGGATAATGCGATTAAATATACTCCTGATGGCTCGGAGATAAAAATCAGTGCCGAAAAAACAGAAGATACTGTTTATATCAGCGTTGCCGATAACGGCAAGGGTATTCCCGATAGTAAAAAGGCAGCAGTTTTCAAAATGTTCTATACAGGCGAAAACAAGGTTGCCGATTGCCGCAGAAGTCTAGGACTCGGTCTTTCCCTTTGCGAGTCTATTGTGAACGCTCACGGTGGAAAAATTACATTAACCGATAACAAGCCCCACGGCTCTGTATTTACATTTAGTCTAAAAGCAAGCGAGGTAAACTTAAATGAATAAACCCATAATTTTAGTAGTCGAAGATGATGCACCGGTTAGAAATCTTATCACCGTAACACTGAAATCCAACGCCTACAAATTTATAACTGCAAACAACGGAGAAAGTGCCATTATGCAGGCTTCTTCTCATAACCCCGATGTTGTGTTTCTTGATTTGGGGCTTCCTGATATGGACGGAATTGAGGTTATTAAGAAAATCCGCAGTTGGTCGAATATGCCGATTATTGTAATCAGTGCAAGAAGCGAGGATAACGATAAAATCGAAGCACTTGATGCCGGTGCCGATGATTACTTAACCAAGCCGTTTTCGGTGGAGGAACTGCTTGCACGGCTTCGTGTTGTCAGTCGTAGGCTTGCCGTTATGCAGTCGGGAAATCAATCCTCTGTATTTACAAACGGTAGTTTATCCATAGATTACGCGGCCGGATGTGCTTATAAGGATGGTGTAGAACTACACCTAACACCTATGGAATATAAGTTGCTTTGTCTGCTTGCACAAAATATCGGCAAAGTGTTGACACATACCTTTATTACAGGAAAGGTTTGGGGCAGCAGTATGGAAAATGATATTGCATCCCTTCGTGTATTTATGGCGACACTTCGCAAAAAAATCGAGGCAGGAAGCGATGTGCAGTATATTCAAACCCATATTGGCATTGGATATCGGATGCTGAAAGTAGAATGAGGAGATAAAATGTTTTGGTTTTTTTATATGCGATATTATTACCCCATTAGCAATGATGATCGCAGGATATATATATCATGGCAGCACACGCTGAAAACCATTAACTGTTTCTATGAGTATCGCACAAGTAGATCAATGAAAAACTCGGACATTTGGAGCTTTGTGAATAAATGTTGCAATAAGCTTTGGCTCGTTATTGGGGGTGCTCTTTTACCTATCTCGGCAATAGTGTATATTTCGTTTTTCAAAAGCACTGATAATACCTATCGGTGTTCTCTGCATTGTAATTTTATTAATTCAACTATTCGTTATGGTGTTTTCTATACTGTTTACAGAAACGTTAAGATATGCTTTTAATGATGACAGGATAAGAAAAAACATATAATCGTGAGAATATGAAGTGGGAAAATACATAACATTCATTCTTTTAGGTTTTGTGTTAGTAGTTTTGGGTGCAATCAATTTCAACAATACATTGGTATAACCGTTGCAAAGCTACAGAAGACAATATTCTAAAGTACGATAAGGTTATGGGAACGGAAACAATTATCATTGACGGTTCATTTGTATTTACTGCAGTTATTGAAATGCTTACATAAAATCCTACAGTTAAAATTATTAGCCTCGTAGGTTGTACACATGGAGTTATCCTAATGCTGTATGGACGGTTCAAATATAATAAAGGCATATTTTAATACTACAGACACCTTCATTTTGAGGACAACCTATCTTTATATAATCTTAATACGGTGGCAAGTGATTTTATGGCATCTTAACAGGATATATGGTAGAATACATATAAGAAAATTATGTTGGAGGAGACATTATGATACTTGCACTATGTATTTTTGTTGTTATTTACATATTGATGTTAACCTTGCAAAAATACCGACCGTGGATTGCTCTTTCGGGTGCAGCGGTGTTTATTGTATTAGGTCTTTTTGGTGTTTATGAATTTTCACCCGTTCAGGCACTTAGTGCAGTGGACTACAATGTACTTTTGATGATTACCGGTACTATGGGACTTGTAACCTTGTTTATTGAAAGTAAGATGCCGGCTTTGCTTGCGGAAGGCTTAATTGCCCGTGTGCCCAATGTAAAATGGGCAGTAACGGTGCTAGCTTTGTTTGCTGGTGTTGTCAGTGCCTTTGTGGATAATGTGGCAACGGTGCTAATGGTCGCACCTATCGGTCTTGCCATTTCAAGAAAGCTTAAAATTTCACCTGTTCCAGTACTCATTGCCATTGCCGTATCCTCCAATCTGCAAGGTGCGGCAACGATGGTTGGCGATACTACAAGTATGCTTCTCGGCAGTTTTGCCGATATGAACTTTCTTGATTTCTTTTGGATGAACGGCAAACCCGGCATCTTTTGGGGCGTTGAGCTTGGTGCGGTGTTTTCCTGTATTGCTCTGCTTGTGTTGTTCCGTAAGGACAAGCAGCCCGTCAGTGCCAAAGTTGAAACAAAGGTAACCGACTATTTTCCGACCGTGCTTTTGGTGGGCGCTGTAGGATTGCTTATTGTTTCCTCTTTTCTGCCTGAGCCGAGCGATGCTGTATTGCTGAACATATACAATATCCGTAGCGGACTTATTTGCATGACACTTTGCATTGTTGGAGTCATTCGCGCTTGTATGCAAAAGAGATCCTTTGCCACCCTAAAGCAAGTGGTAAAGGATTTAGATAAAGACACCTTGTTGTTATTGTTCGGCTTATTTATTGTTATCGAAGGTATCAAGACCGCCGGTGTTATTGATGCAGTTGCTGATCTTTTCTATAACTTTGCAGGAGACAATCCGTTCTTGCTTTACACACTGATTGTATTTGCCTCAGTTATTCTTTCTGCCTTTATTGACAACATTCCTTACGTTGCCACCATGCTGCCGGTTGTGCAAAGTATTGCTTTGCTTATGGGTGCAGAGCCGTATGTGTTCTATTTCGGATTACTCACCGGTGCAACGCTTGGCGGGAATCTAACACCTATCGGTGCTTCGGCAAATATTGCGGCTATTGGAATTTTACGCAAAAATGGCGAAACGGTACGTCTTCGTGATTTTCTGCGAATCGGTGTTCCGTTTACACTTTCGGCTGTGCTTGCCGGTTACATATACATTTGGATTGTATGGGGAGGTTAATGTATGCTGAAAAAACTCACAAAGCTCTCTCCCGGACGAATTATTGCACTCGGCTTTGCCGCAGTGATTCTTATGGGTTCGGTGCTTTTAATAATGCCTTTTAGCGTTCAAGAGGGGCAAGATGTTCACTATATTGATACACTTTACACCTCAACAAGTGCGGTTTGTGTAACCGGTCTTATTGCCATAGACCCCGGGACTGCTTTTACCCCTGTCGGCAGAGTTATTCTTGCAGGACTCATTCAAATCGGCGGTTTGGGTGTTACAACTATCGGTGCAGGGGTTATACTTTTAATGGGTAAAAAAATCAGCTTAAAAGGAAGAAACATTATCCAAGAAGCCGGAAACCTTGAAAACGGTAGGGGTGCTATCCGCTTTGTTCGGCAGGTGCTTTTTACAACATTGACGATTGAGCTTATTGGTGCGGCTATCAATTTTATTGTGTTCGTGCAGGACTATCCGCCACTGAAAGCTCTCGGTTACAGTCTGTTTCACAGTATTGCTGCCTTTAATAACTCCGGCTTTGACATTTTAGGTCACTCGGGCGAGCTTTACTCTAACGAGAACCTATTTGTTTATCACGATAATATATTGCTTAATCTCGTAACCACGGGACTGATTATCTTTGGTGGTATCGGTTTTCTTGTTATCCAAGAGATGCGAAAAAACGGATTCCATTGGAAAAAGTACTCTATGCACGCAAAGGTTGTGCTTTCAGTAACAGTCTTTTTAATTATTATGGGTACAGTGCTGATTAAACTGACCGAAGGCAGTGAAACCTGGCTCGGTGCATATTTTCACAGTGTGTCTGCCCGTACCGCAGGCTTTTCCACCACTAATATGGCAAGCTATACCGATGCAGGATTGCTAACCCTTACGGCACTTATGTTTATCGGTGCATCGCCCGGCTCAACCGGCGGCGGTATCAAGACCACAACTTTCTTTGTGCTTTTCAGAGGAATACTCTCTGCTGCAACAAATAAGCAGGAAAAGGCTTTCAAGCGTTCCATTCCAAGCGAACTATTCCGCAAAGCAGCCGTTATCACCCTGCTTGCCTTGGGTGTGGTGGTGGCAGGAACTTGGCTGATGGTAGTGATGGATCCGAATGTACCAATAATTGACGCCTTGTTTGAAGTGACAAGTGCTTTCGGCACAGTTGGACTTTCCACCGGTATTACGCCAACCTTGAGTGTTGGCTCTAAGCTTCTTTCAATTTTAATTATGTATATCGGAAGACTTGGTCCTTTAACAATTGCATCTCTTTGGTACTTTACCAAGGGCGAAAGAACAAAATATCCTGATGGCAATATTGCTATTGGCTAACGGAGGTAATAAATATGTTCAAGAAAAGTGTAAATGATAAAACTACATACGGAATTATCGGTCTTGGTCGCTTCGGCATGGCTTTGACATTAGAGCTTGCAAAGGCAGAGGCAGATATTATTGCACTTGACCGTGATGAAGAAAAGATAAGAGAAATCGCAGAGTATACCGAAAATGCTTTTGTTGTTTCGGGTCTCGATAAGAAATCCCTTTCCGAAACCGGCATACAAAACTGTGATGTGGCAATTGTCTGCATCGCTGAAGCAATGGATACGTCTATCTTAACAACGCTTAATCTTGTCAGTCTTGGCATACCGACTGTTATGGCGAAAGCCTCCAGCAATGAGCACGGTGAGATTTTGGAAAAGCTCGGTGCTCAGGTAATTTATCCTGAACGGGATATGGCAATTCGTCTTGCAAACCGATTGGAAGCATCTAAACTACTTGACTATGTTCAGCTTTCGGAAAAACTGAATATATCCAAACTGATAGTTCCCAAAAGAATGATAGGTAAAACTGTTTTGGAGGATAATCTGCGACAAAACTTCAGTGTGAATATTATTGCTGTTGAGAATGACGGTGTGTTAAAGGAAGCGGTTGGCCCTGACTATGTTTTCCGCAAAGGAGATATTTTGTTTCTGTCCGGTGCAAAAGAAGGTCTTGACCGCATGACTGAATGGGCAGAATAAGGCAATAATATAGTGTTGTAAAAGTGTGGCAGAAGCTAAAATCTCTCTGTCACACTTTTTTCTTGCTTTAGAAAGCCTTGTGTACTATATTGTAGAAGAAAATAGAGCAAAGAAACGGTGAACAAACTGTAAAATATAAAAAATTTGCCGTTTATCCCCTGCCAAAGTTTCAAAATCAGACTATGTTGTATATAGGATAACGGAATATCTTTTTACCAAATGTTTAATTTTTATAGAGTGTTTTAAGGGCAACGGCTATTGACTTTGTTTACAAAAGCACTCCATTTTTTGTCCTAACAGTGTTGTTTTTCCGTCTTGCAGGCTAAGAGTGCTTGTAGCAAGGCTGAAATATTTAATAAATGCAGGAAGAGTTCAAATGAAACACAAGAACACCGACACGGGTAATTTTTAAAAGTAATTTGGTGACCAAAGTCCTTGTCAAAACAGACAACTATTGGGCAGTGTAGTAACAAAAGTCCGCTATGACGGTTGCTTTACGGCAAACAGCGTGAGATAAGCCCTGCAATAATAATGAGTTCTTGCTTTGTAATTGTTATCGATGTAAAAGCAAGGTGGCATAAAAATAAACGAAGTACTACAGAGTTGAGATTTTCAACTGAGTAAAAGAGTTAATGACGAAGATTCCGCTTGCACTAAAAAATTGGCGTTATGGGACTGTGTACAAAAATTACGGTCTGCCGTTGGTGTACGGTTTGCAAGAAAAGCTACGAATGTTACGGGCTTTCATCGGTAATCAAAGTCCTTGCTGACTGTGCTCTCCATTGTGGAAGCCTTCGGGCGAAAGTAGGCGTTGATATTGCGCAATCGAAAGCATTTAGTACCTTTCGATATGATAATTATTTTCGAGAGAGGCCTCTCGTTTCTGGATGTGCAAAGTTGCAAGGCAAAATACACATTGCAGAATAAAAAATGCAAGAAACGACCACCACGGGTAGCATTGGTTGTATTAACACCTTAAGTTATTTTTGTATTTCTTTATTACCCAAAATAGGATTATAAAGTATATATTTTATGTTCATTTTCTTGTCTGCTTCTTTTTTGTAATTTTATTTTGAATGTTCTGCGGCCTTTTTTAAGCTATCTATCATTTCTTTTAGATGTTCATAAATTGGAGATCTGTTCCAAACGGACAAAAAAAAGCGATACTTTTAAGCTGTTTTATCGTAATAAATACGAATACGGCTTTTTATGCACTCATGTCGCAAAATCACTTGGTGCTCGTCTGCAAATGCATTCATTTTGTTTATAAAATCTGAAGAACGGGTTACATCTACGGCAAATACACCATAGAAACAAAGTAATATACTGTACAGAAAATAGCTCAGAAAAAAGTGAACAGAGGATAAATAATGCCTTGAATATTTCCCTTATTCTCACTATAATCCGTGATATATTTTCAGAGAAAGAATCCCCGCAATGTATTCCAATACGGTCATACATACCGTCATAAAAACACCAACAATAATTTGTCAGCAATATTGTTTCCTATTTTAAATAAGAACATCTGATGAGGAAAGTAAATAGAGTACGCATTAGCTGCACCGTATAAAGGTAAGCATAATCCCGTACAAAAGCCAGGATTTATTCACTTGTGCCCCGGATTTTCAGGAGCACAATATTTTCTGAATACTATTTCCAATATCCACCCGATTGAGGCACCAATATAAAATAAAATGTATACCGTATTATTCCTTCTATATTTCTCTTTCTTTCCTCTTTGAACGTATATGTTTTTTATCGCAATGCCTCCATATGGCAATCATTGAAACTATAACGCAGCCAATTGCAATAGCGGGCAATTTATACATACGCAACATTATAAAAGAAACGCCTGCAAATAGCGAAAATGTCACTATGCTGCGTTTGCTGTTTGGGCAAATTTTTATCAGCGTGGAAAACAGTATGTAAAACAGAGCAAGTACTGAAAAGCATATCGGCGTTATCCATAATAACGCGAAGGTTTCACCGAATATTGTGGCAATACATTTGCCTCCTTGAAAGTTATTAAACGGTGCGATTGCATGAGCGATAACGGGAGTTGCCATTACAAGTGCAAACAGCAAACTATTATAATCTGCAAATTTTATTCCACAAAAAACAGGGAAAAAGCCTTTTGCCATATCAAGAGCTAAACAAGTAAGTCCCATAGGTATGCCGCAATTTATAAATACATTGGCAGCACCGGGATTGTGGTCACCGCTAAGCATGCAAATATCCTTTTGCATTATTAGTTTTGGAAGTAAATAACTAAACATAATTTCGCCTTCAATAAAGCCGCCGATAATCAAATACATCCATATCATTACACGGCCGCCTCGTTACAGTTATTTACAATGTTGACGATTGCCTCGGCAGCATTTGGATTGATTGTGTTTCTTTGACATTCAATCATTTTATTTGCTTTTTCTTTTTCATGTATCAATTCAAGGGCAAGCCTAACGGCGTCTTTAGCATTTTCAGTTTTCTCTGACATTCCGTGTGCCGTGAAAAATTCCACGTTTTTTTCTTCACACGCCGTATAAACCAAAAGTTGAATAAGCGGTATGTTGGCTACCGCTGCCTCGGTGCTTGAAAGACCGCCAGCCTTTGAAATCATTACATCGGCTGCTTTCATATAAACATTTACTTTTTCAGTAAACATAATTGGATATATTCTTTTACTGCCTCGATATGCTTTTTCAAGTTTATCTATCAATTCGCTGTTTCTGCCGACAAGAACATAGGCTATACAGTTATCATCTTGTTTGAGAAGTTCCTTGCATAGTTCTAACATATTTCCGCATCCAACGCCTCCGCCCATCAGCAACAAAACCTGTTTATCCTGCGGAATTGTCAGATAATTTCTTGCTTCTGATTTGCTCATTTTGATATTGAATTTTTTATCAACAGGTATACTGGTCGCATATATGCGTTCAGTTGGTAATTTTTTTCTTATCATTTCTTCTCGCAAATCTTCGTGTGGAATAAAGTAACCGTCCAATACTGTTTCGTTGAAAAATGGAATGCAAGTGTAGTCTGTCAGCACACCGTAACACGGAACAGTTAAGCTCCATTTTTTACGAATGGCGGTTAATGCCTCCATTGCGAACAAGTGTGTACAAATGATACAATTAAATTTTTGTTCTATAATATATGTCATCAAATTTTCTGCATATAAAGAATTTGCATAATAGATTGGCGACGGTAACCGAACATTGCTGTAAACTTCTCCAATCTTGTATATGGCACTAAACACTTTAGGTACATTTTTAATTACGCTGTTATACGAAGAAGAAACAAAGGTTTTTGCTCTTTCACTTCTAAAACCAACCGGGTCAGCGATTTCAAATTCAACTCCCTGTTTTTTCAACTCCACACCAATAGCTCCGGCAGCGCTGTTATGACCTTCTCCCGTATTGCAACTTAATATCAAAACCTTTTTCATGTTATATCTCAAAATCTCCTATTCATTTTCTTCTTAGGAAAAATTACCCGTCCTAATGAAAAATTTATACCCAATTTCCTGAGATGCACATATTTTATCTGCAATCATTACCACAACCATTTCTTTAGTAACACGGCAGAGCAGGACTTATAGGGAACATGTGCTTGACAATAATATCCCGTTGGATATCATTTAAGTTGCATTTTTCAAAGCAGTTTTTGCGTGTGTAAAGCCGTGTAATCCGTTAAGGCTCATGCCAATCATACAAGTAACAATCATGTAGTAATGCTCCGCGAACAAGGCTGTTTATGTCAACTTTAATATGAAAAAGCATAGCAATCCGAATACTCATTTTTGCTACTGCAATCGAATGTGTATAGCAAGATACAACACCATGATGATAGTTTTTTTCTTTTCCCATTTTCTCTGAACACAGGATATCGGCACCGTGTTTTCGCAAAGATATATTAAGTGTCCTTGTTTTGGATTTATTTATAAACATTTTCTTTCGCACTCTTGACTTTAGTAACATATGTGTATTATAATACAAGATGAAAACAACTTCAATGGTCAGATGATTGGAAAAACGGGGTATAAGTAACAAAACAAACGATTTATGAGTAATTTCAGGAGGTTTGTTCATGGAAAAGATACAAAGGAAAATGGACCGTCGTGTGATAAAAACAAAAAAAGCAATTCGCAATGCATTTGCGGAATTATTGGTTGAGAAGGAAGTCAGTCAAATTACAGTAAAAAATATTGCAGAGATTGCCAATATCAATCGGAAAACATTTTATAGCTATTACAGCGATGTTTATGAATTAGTTGATGATATAGAAAACGATATTGTATCTGCTTTTGATGAAGTATTGGTCGATGTTGATTTTTGTCTTTGGTTACAAGACCCCCGCGAAATCTTTATTCGACTAACAAATATAATTAACAGCGATTTAGATTTCTATAGTCACATTATGAAAATGCATGGAAATGTTGGTTTGACTTCTAAAATCATAGATGCAATTAAGCAACGAATTAAACAACCTTTTACCGAACAGATAAAAACAGATGAAGCAACCACTGCTCTGATACTTGATTATTCCATATCCGGCATGGTAGCTGTATATCAAAAATGGTTCAATTCAAACCGAACTAAAAGTCTTGATGAATTATCTCAGCAAATTAGTCTAATAATTGTATCGGGAATGAACGGATTACTTAGAGGATAGTGTAAAAAGCAGTGCAATAGCGTATCAATGCTAAAAGCTCTGCCTTTTTATGCACTTTAGGAAAATCATTAAGATTACCCTGTTGAAAAATGTGGATTATATTGGTTAATCATAGGAACTGTGTAGACATATCCAAAGCATAAAATGAACTGTAAAACATAAAGTTTGAATTATTTACACAAAGGACTATGATTAAGTATGAAAAGAGCAGTTATCCCCTATGATTTTAACGCTTTCGGTCAAGCAATAAAGGCGGTAAGAATGTAAGCGACGTTATGAACCTTTCCCTACGCTACCTTGCAAATATCGAGAACAAAAGATATCCGCCAAACTTGCAGATTTTTTATGAGCTTGTTACCCGCTATCACATATCCGCAGACCAATTCTTTTTCTCTAACGATAAGGCAGACAAGAACACGCAACGCCGTCAGTTTGATCTCCTGCTTGACGATTTGAGTGAGGGCGATTTGCATATCGTAACGGAAACAGCAAGGCGGTTAATTGATACGGAGAAACAAAAATAAGGTCAATACAATTCAACAACACTTAAAACACGGCAGACGGATAGAGTTTGCGGTGTTTTTCTTTTTCGGTTTCTTTTCGGAGGAATAAAGTTTCGTCGCAAGCATAGAAAGCGGGTACCCACTTCCGTATTTTTCCCTGCAAAATAGTTTGTTTGAGAAGTTTTCCAAATCCTCTGAAAAAAGAAAAAGAAGCGTCAAAGTATGAACGGCAGAAAAAGAACTGTGCAGATAAAGTTTCGTGTTACGGAAGCGGAACGGAATTTGGTCCTTGAACAAATAAATCTGATACCCACAGACAATATGGCAGCAGATCTACGTAAGATTGCTATTGACGGATAATTCAGTAAAGGAAGTCTTTTTCTCTAGTTTAAAGTGCGAAGAACTTTATAGAATAAAATACCGTTCTGAGAGTAAATTCAGAACAGCAGTAGATCAATATATGGTTTTCTATAATGAACAACGGCCACACGCCAAGAATGGATACAAGACACTGCAGAAGAAAGAAGCGGATTATTACAGCTCTAAAGCGCATTTAACAGAAGAAACAAATTAGATACAGGAGTTCACATCTCTCCGTTTTATTTTTTCATTTTCCATTTTGAGCATTTTCAAATCTGCTGTTCAGTTTAAATAAAAAAATGAGAAACTCCTAACTCCGAATAAATACTGGGTTTATAACAAAAACACCATTACTGTCCAAACCCAGGGAGTTCAGATCTCAATGGTGTTTTCAAATGGAGCGGGTGAAGGGAATCGAACCCTCGCGACTAGCTTGGAAGGCTAGGGTTCTGCCATTGAACTACACCCGCAAAGTACTTTTATAGTATAATACATTTTTGGGAAAATGTCAAGGGGGAAAATGAAACATTTTTTTTATATTTCTTTCTTCCGGCCGCTTGACAACTGAAACAAAAAATGATATACTATAAATTAATTGTAAATTTACGGAGAAATGTTATGAAACGATTAGAGTATCTGTGTCTGTTCTTTCTATGCTGCTTGTTCCTAGCTTTGCCTGCAAAAGCGGAAGAAGCTGGACAGGCCCAGGATATAACTGCTCTATGCGGATTTTCTCTGGCAAAAGGAAACTGGGAGGGCCTTCTAGACAGGGACACAGAAACCGGAGTTCTTGGGAAAGAAGGACTGACCTTAGAAATTACCGGGAAAAGCCGTCTTTGCGGGATCTATTTAATATGGAACGGACCTCCGCCGGCCTGGACTCTGACTGACCGGGACACTGGCTGGAAAATTTCCGGAGGAAAGGACGGATTCTGGCACGAATACGCCGATATTCCGGAAAAACTCAGCCTAACCCTGACATGGGAAGGGGAAGGGACGTTGGCAGAGTTATATCTGTTTGGCCCGGGACAAACGCCTACCTGGGTACAAAAATGGAATGCTCCCTGTGAAAAGGCAGATCTACTGCTGTTACCCACGCACGCGGACGACGAACATCTTTATTTTGGAGGAACCATGCCTTATTATGCCGGGCAGCGGCAACTGCAGGTACAAGTAGTGTATCTGATGAAGCACGTTCCTGAGCGGACGCACGAACTTCTCAACGGACTGTGGACGGTGGGAATCACAAATTACCCGGTGATTTCGGAATTTATTGATAAATATTCTTACAGTCTAAATCATGCCAAAACCCTATACCCAGAGGATAAGGTGCTGGAATATATGGTAGAAAATATTCGTCGGTTTCGACCGGAGGTAATCGTGGGTCATGATCTGGAAGGGGAATATGGCCACGGCGCCCATCAGCTTAACGCTTATGTGCTATCCTCCCAGGCTCTGACAGCAGCCGCCGACCCAGGACAATTTCCCGAAAGTGCTGCCCAGTGGGGGTGTTGGGAAACCAAGAAGTGTTATCTGCATTTATACCCGAAAAATGAAATTTTTATAAATTGGGCGGATATGCCGCTTTCGGCCTTTGGCGGAAAAAGCGCCTATGCCATGGCGGAGGCTGGATATTGGGAGCATGTCTCCCAGAGAGGCTTTTTTACCATGACCCTAAATGGGAAATATGGAAACGGCCGCTTTGGTTTATTTTTTTCTACAGTAGGTCCCGATGTAATTAAAAACGATTTTTTAGAAAATATTCCCCCTTCCTGTCTGTCTGACTGGACAGAACCAGAACGCCCGGATACCGATTCCGAAACCCAAACCCAAGACTCCTGCTTTTCCGAAACAGACAAACTGCCAGTTTCCTCCGACAAGGTTTCCAACCCCGAGCCCCGGTCCCCCTTCTTGCTTCCAGCAGCAATCTTGGTTGGAGCAGTTGCGGGAACACTGGGCGTATTTCTTCTATGGAGAGCCGGAAAAAAATAGCCCCACTGATTCTAACTTCAATCCGACGCAAAAGTCGGTACTTGTGCTGAAAGGAGTATATTATGTACCGGAAACGGGTCGCATTAACCTATGCCATAGCACAGGCCTTGTTGTACCTGTGTTGCTTCCAATTCCTGTTTGGGATATTTGTACCCGGCCGGGAACCGGTTCAGGCAGCTTTCGGCTTACTAATTTACAACCTTTTGGCCTTGAGCATTCCAGCCTTTGCCGGGCTTTTGGCTGACGCAGGAAAATTCCGGTCGGCCGCACCCGTGGGTTTGTTGGCGGCAGCCGCTGGGACCGCAGCCGTCTTTTTTCCTTGGATGGGAGTGTTTCTATGCGGAATCGGAAGCGGCCTGTTTTTTTCCGGTGCAGGAACAGACGGGGTCTGTTATGCCCGTGGTCGGTGCGGACGGACAGGCGTGTTTTTGTTCTGCAGCCTGGGCGGCAGTGCAGCAGGAAGCGCTTTAGGAAGGATGTTCCTTCCCTTCTGGCCCTGGCCTTTGCTGCTGCTTTGTGCTGCTGGAGTATTTTTTTTCGCCCATCGGGACCGGGTCCCGAAAAAAATTAACGGATTTTCCCGGAACGTTACGCAACGGCTTCCCTATGGACTATCGGCAGTTTTTTGCATAACAGCAATCGGGTTACTGAGGTATTTGACAGCCATCCATCCCTATGCTCGCCGCGGCGGGGGAGAGGAATTATTTTGTATGCTCTGTTTAGGCCTTGGTGCCCTAGCGGGAAGCAGTCTGTGCGATCGGCTTGGTCCGGGACGGGTCTGCAGCAGCGCTTTACTGGTGTGCTTGCCTCTGTTTTGCCTGTTTTCAGCAAATCTCCCCTTGTCTTTGTTAGGTATGTTTTTTGCCGGGATTCCCTTGCCTTCTTTGTTTACCACCCCGGTGGCCTGTCTAAACCGCTATCCGGCATTTGCTTTCGGATTATCGGGTCTGGGAGTACTGTGGGGCGTTTTGCCTACCTTTTTAATTCCAGCTTCGGCTGATTTTGTTTGGACGGCGGCGGGACTGCTGCTGACAGCAGCGGTTTTCTGCCGGCTTGTGCTGACCAACAATCAAAAGGTCACTGGCCCTTGGCCGTCCTTTCGAACCCGGTCCTCCTGACATTTGTGTTTTTTTTACAGAAAGGACAGGAATTATGCTTTCTTTTTTATTTACAGCGGCGTTTGCTGCAGGCACGGAAGTACCCATTACCACAGCAGTACTGTGCATTGTACTGACCGGCCTACTCACCGGAGCTGCCTTGGTATTGGTCGGCTGTCTGTGCCGGAAAAAATCCCCCCGAAACCGGGAGGATTGATTTCACATATATTTTTTAATTTGTGTCAATGCATTTTTTTCCAGTCGAGAAACCTGGGCCTGGGAAATTCCGACTTCCTTGGCAACTTCCATCTGGGTTTTACCGGCGTAAAAGCGCAGTGACAAGATGCGTCGTTCCCGATCCGTTAAGTGTCGAATAGCCTGCCGAAGAGAAATTTCCTCCACCCAATTGCTGTCGTTATCCCGTTTGTCACTGACCTGGTCCATAACGCAGATTGCGTCACTGTCATCGCTGTACACCGACTCAAACAGAGACACTGGGTCAACGATAGCCTCCAGAGCCAACACCACCTCTTCCCGACGCAGCCCCACCTCCGCCGCAATCTGCTCAATGGTGGGTTCCCGGCCTAAAGCACTCATCAATCGTTCCTTGGCCCCCAGAGCCTTGTAGGCGGTGTCGCGCAGGGAGCGACTGACTCGGATGGAATTGTTGTCTCTCAGATACCGACGAATTTCTCCAATAATCATAGGCACAGCATAGGTGGAAAATTTCACTTCTTGGGTTAGGTCAAAGTGGTCGATGGCCTTGATTAGTCCTACACAGCCCACCTGAAACAAATCGTCCGGATCTTCTCCCCGGTTGCAGAACCGCTGAACCACACTGAGAACCAGTTTCAGATTTCCTCGAATAAATTTTTCTCGGGCCGCTTGATCTCCGGCCTGACTGCGTCGGATCAGATCAGTTTTTTCTTCTTCAGCTAAAACTTTCAGATCCGCAGTGTTTACGCCGCAAATTTCCACTTTGTTGATCAAAAACATATCCCCCCTTTATCTCAATGATAAAAGTATTTGCCCCGGGAGGACATTTTATGCAGAAAAAAACATTTCGTCCGGCACTGCTCCGGATTCCGTGCTACCTTTTCCTGTTTACTTTTTTTGCCTTTTTGCCTCTGGAACTGCTGGAAGGGCCGCCCACTTGTCCTACGAAAATTCTTTTGGGTTTTGATTGTCCTGGATGCGGAGCCACACATGCTTTTGCCCTGCTAATGAAAGGCCGCTTTGCTTCCGCCTTTGGGGAAAACGCAGTTTTTACTTGTTTGATTTTTCCTATTTTGGCTCTGGTTGTCTTACAGGATACTTTTTATCTCCTTTTTCGGGCGGATACCCCATCCTTTTTGTCTGACCTGCTTCACCGGGGGAAAGTGTGGCTGAAAGGAAAGCCAAAAGGAGAAAAAGAATGAGTCTGCTATCCTTACTCCCGGTACTTTTTTGCGGATTCGGTGCTTTCGGATGTCTGTTCGTCGACTATCTGCTTCGTCGTCGAAATCGAGAAGTTCCCTCGCCATTGCGGCAGCTCACAACCCTGCTGGGGATTTTGTTTTTGGGATTCTGGCTTTTTTGGAATATTGTAAGAAATCTTATGTAAAGAAAGGCTGGCGATTTTCATGAATATTGCGGTCATTACCGGTGCATCGTCGGGACTGGGAAAGGAATTCTACCGAGCGGTAACCCGAATGTATCCCGAGCTGGATGAAATTTGGTTGATTGCCCGACGGAAGGATCGGATGGAGGCGCTGGCTAGAGAATCTCTCGGAATACGGACGGTAGTCCTTCCCCTGGACCTGACAAAACAAGAAAACTACAATCTTTATCGCCGACTGCTGGAAACTGTTAAACCCTCAGTATTTTTATTAATTAACAATGCCGGGTTTGGCAAGCTGGGAAATCTGGTAGACGAAGAATACGAAGACCAGATGACAATGGTAGACTTGAACGATCGGGCATTGACCGCATTGACCTGCATCACTCTGCCTTATGTGCAGGATGACGGCCTAATTGTCAACACAGCTTCTATTGCCGCCTTCGCTCCCAATCCCCGTATGACAGTTTACAGTGCAACAAAAGCGTTTATCCTCAGCTTTTCCAAATCCTTACGGGAAGAACTTAAACCTCGGGGAATTAACGTACTGGCTGTTTGCCCTGGCCCCATGGACACAGAGTTTTTGGACGTGGCTAACATTCGAGAGGGGGATTCGGAGGCGTTCCGGAAGCTTCCCTACTGTGACCCAGCTAAAGTAGCTCAAAAGGCTTTACTGAAGGGTGAGGAAGGCAAGGCGGTATACACTCCAAAAGTTTTTTACAAATTTTACCGAGTACTGGCAAAGTTGCTGCCTCATAATCTGATTATGAAATTCAGTAAAACCTGACAGGAGAATTTTTTTATGTCTTTAACATTGGTCCTGGGACGGGCAGGAAGCGGAAAAACCACCTATATTACCCAACAGATCCAGCAAATAGCCCAAAAGGCTCTGCCAGCACTTTTGCTGGTTCCGGATCAATATACAGTGGCCGCAGAAAAATATTTACTGGATCAACTGGGGGAAGCGTTATGCCGTCCGGTACGAATTCTGTCCCTAAAACGTCTGGCCAGTACTCTGGCGTCCCAGTACGCTTCCGTCTCCGCCCCGCCTCTTGGGGAAGGAGGAAAAGCAGTGCTTCTAAAAAAAGCTGTAGACGCAGTATCCGATCAATTTCGGTACTATCCCCCTTCCTACCGGGAGTTTTCCTTTGTCCGAACCCTGCAAAGCACCTTTAAGGAATTAAAAGCAGGAGGAACATCAGCCGATGCTCTGACGGAAATTGCCCGAATTGAAAATAACGATCGTCTGTATGACCTTTCTTTGATTTATCAGGCCTATGAAAGCTTTCTGGCTGGGGAGTTTTCTGACCCGGATGACAGCCTTTCTGCCCTGTGCGGATTACTGAAGACTACCGGTCTGTTTTCCGGACAGGCAGTATTTGTCGATAATTTTCACGGATTTTACACAGAGGAACGCAATGTCCTTTTGCAGCTCTGCCGCAACGGAGCTGAAGTTACCGTTACCCTCCCCGCACCTTCCTTAAAGGATGAAGAAATGGGCTGGGGACTTTTTTCCGGTCCCACGGAAGAAGCCGCCCGACTGGCAGGACAGGCCAAGCGCTATGGCTGCCAGGTACAAATCGTCTGTTTGGAAGGCACTCGGGGAGAAGACAAGGCTCTGCGTTTTTTGGAACGAAATCTGTTTGTGCCGGAAGCCGTCCCCCAACCAGAGGTTCCGAAATCAATTCAGATTTTTCAAGGCGCTGACCGATTTGATGAAGCCGAACGGGTAGCGGAAGAAATTACTCGACTGGTACGGGACGAAGGCTGGCATTACCGGGATTTTGCAATTATTGTCCGGAGTCTGGACGACTACGACGGGATTTTGGATGCCGTTTTTTTCCGATACGGCATCCCCTTGTTTTTCCACCGTCGTACCTCTCTGCGGGAAAAAAATCCCGTGCCCCTTCTCACTTCCCTGTTTGATATTCTCACTGGGGGCTATACGCCAGATGCGGTAATGACTTTCCTCAAAAGCGGCTTCGGGAACTATTCGGTGGAAGATGTTTCCTACTTTGAGCATTACATAGACCGATGGAGCATCCGTTACAATCGTTTTTTACAGGAATTCCGCCAGAGTATTCGGGGATTGACCGACCAAGAACAGGACCGGGACCGGTTGCGGCTGGAACAGATCAACCGGCTGCGAAAGGATTTTACCGAGAGGATCGAGTCTTTCCGGAAGGCGACCGAAGGACAGGACGTACGAACGGTAACAGCAGAAGTTTTTGCTTTTCTGACGGCTATGAATGTAGAACAGACGCTGGATCGGATGGCAGAGGAATACGCTGCCTACGGAGAGGCTGACTTGGCCGCTCGACAGAAAGAAGTGTATGGTCTGTTACTGGACGCATTGGACGAGTTAGTAGCTGCTGCCGGCAATGACCGGGTATCCCCAGGGGAATATCGGGATCTGCTTCTTGCGGTTTTAGATGCCCGAAGCATTGCCATTCTTCCCACATCTCTGGATCAAGTATTGGCTGGTTCCCCTGAGACGATGCCTCTTCTCTCTCCCGCCGGTGTTTTTATACTGGGATTGGCAGAAGGAATGTTTCCTCAGGTGCCCTCGGAGCATGGAATTCTGGAAGATGCCGACCGAAAAATTCTAACCCGCTATGGCGCCTACGGCGGAGAAACCGCCGAGGAAAAAATTCTCCGAGAACGGTTTTATCTGTATACATCTTTTGCTTCTCCCCGAAAAAAACTGTATTTGTCCTGGCCAGCAACCGCCGAAGGACAGACCCGTCCTTCGGAGGGAATTTTACAGGTCTGGAAACTTTTTCCCGCACTTTGCACTGCTATCCTGCCATCAATTGAAGCCCGAATTCAAAATGAAGCGGCTGCCTTTCTGCTCACTTCCAGCACACCGGTTTCAGAGTTAGAGGAATACTT
>CALXAO010000099.1 GCA_944386295.1 uncultured Clostridia bacterium
AGGACGATGCCGACATATTCTCTTTTTATTTTTAGAGGAGCGGAAGAGAAACGGCCCGTTAGTCAAGCGGTCAAGACGTTGGCCTCTCACGCCGAAGACAGGAGTTCGATTCTCCTACGGGTCACCATTTTTTCCTTTATCTGAAAAGACGGGCCTTTAGCTCAGTTGGTCAGAGCTACCGGCTCATAACCGGTCGGTCCCGGGTTCGAATCCCTGAAGGCCCACCAAACACTGCAATTCTGAACTTCTTTATAATAAAGAATTGTTTTGGGATTGTAATAGAAATACCGGGTAGAGATTAATTCCTCCACCCGGTATTTTTTTATTCCTTTTTTCCGAGCAGCTTCAAAATTCCCTCATGGCCGCCGTTGGCTACAACAAGAATCAGGGCACCAGCTGTCCCGTGAAAAAACAGGCCGGATACAGAATGCACAGGGCCACAAGATAGGACCAGAGCTGGTCGGGATTTTCCGAGCCAGCGCCCCCCGTGTAGGTGGCAAGGACTCCCCAGGTTGCTATTGGCTGTAGCCTGCTATTCTGCTATAGAGATCGGCGAGGGTGACCACACGGGTACTGCCCCTCTGGACGGATCGCACCCGAGGAGGGCGGAATTACGGTGGATAGCCTCACAGAGAAATACTCCTTACACATAGTAATAAGAAGAAAAGCAAACCGATAACAAACCAGGCGGAACAATCCGCCTGGTTTAGGAATTTGGCGGATACTTTTCACCATCATTTTAAGCGGCTTGGCGCAAATAATAAAAATTGCAGTGTTAGTTTCGTGTCATACGCGGTTATATCTTGAGGCTTAACAAGAAGGTCAATATTGTTTGAAGCACGCATGCCCTGGCAGTTCGCTTCATGCAGGCGATTTTAATTCCCACTGTCGTTGAGTCTGAAATAGGATAATTGAAGGTTACTGTCGTCCGGGAATAGCATTAAGCTTCCGTGTTTTATTTTCTGTTTGATTTCGTTAAGTACCGACTGCGGGACAAGAAAAACGTCAAAATTCAAAAATAGAAATGCATGTCACGTTCTTGACTTTTTCAAACTTAACGGAAACCGCCGTTTCCGGGAAATTGGAAGCGGACGGGTTACTGATCGAGCTGTTTTACGACCGGATTTTGGTGGATTACACCGTACGATATCTAGAAGCCGGAACCTCCCGGGTTTTGGCGGAGGAAAAGAAGGTCTGGAATCGAACATTCGGAGAGCAAATTTCCGAAACCTATATTGATATCCCGGGATATGGGCTTTTGAGTCCGAGAACACAGAGTATTACGCTTACAGCAGATTCGGAACGGAACGTGATTTCTTTTTACTATCAGGAAAAAACGGTTGCCATTCAGTATCGTCCCATTGGCGGAGGAACCGTAAGTCTTGGCTCGGAAAATGTCAACGCGGTCAGCGGAACGGTCCACGGTTCGGTTCCCATGTCCAATCCGGGGTATGTGTTTGCCGGGTGGTTTGCCGATGAGGCCTGTACGGTCCCTGTGAATTCCTCCTGGGTGGGGGCGGACTGCCGGCTGATGCCGCAGAAGGAAAAGGGCCTTTACGTTGGGGCTGTCTATTATGCCAAGTTTGTGGAGGCGAAAGCGACGCTGAGCATCCACAAAAGCTATCCTGCCGGCGCGGATTATTCCATGGACGGGAATCTGTCGTTTTTATTCCGGGTAAAGGGTGTGGCGACCGATGAAAACACCAAAGAGATTGATCTGACGGTGACCGTGTTGGGCGATGGATCCATTCAAATCGCGGATCTTCCCGCAGGCCAATACACGGTAACCGAGCTCACCGACTGGTCCTGGCGGTACACTCCGGAGGGCGGGGCCTGTCAGACCGTTACCGTTTCTGCCGGAGAGGAAAACAGGGTAATTTTTGTGAACGAGAGAGTTCATTCCCAGTGGCTTGATGGGAACAGTTCTAAAACAAACGAATTTACCGGAATTGGTAAATAAAGGAGGCAGATTATATGCATTCCAAAAAACAGGATAGACCCAAGCCTAGAAAGCGATGTATGGTTCTGTTTTCTGTTTTTGTTCTGCTGCTGGTCATGGCTGCGGGCACGACCTTTGCCTATCTGATGGAGCGGACAGGGCCCAGGGAAAACGTTTTTCTGCCTTCCCGGGTGGCCTGTCAGGTGGCGGAGGTTTTTGAAAATAACGTCAAATCCCAGGTGTCCGTCCAAAACACCGGAGACGTTCCGGCGTATATCCGGGCCACAGTTGTGGTGACCTGGGTCAAGGATGACACCGGGGAGACCTCCGCGGTAAAGCCGGTGGAAGACCGGGATTATCAGATTTCCTATCAGACGCTTGGCTGGCTGTATGATGCCGGCACTGGCTTTTGGTATTATCACCGCCCAGTGGGGCCCAGCGAGCATACGGGGATTTTGATTGAACGCTGTACCCCGGTCGGGGACATGGACGGGTATCATCTGTCGGTAACGATTGTTGCTTCCGGAATTCAGGCGACACCGGAAACGGTGGTGGAAGCGCAATGGGGCGTAGCGGTAGAGGACGGAACAATTACAGCCGTACCTTCGGCAATCGAACAGGGAGGCGCGTAACGATGAAAAAAGCAATCCGAACGGTTGGCGCTCTTTTCCTTGTACTGCTCACCGTTGTTTGTACGGCGGGGGCTGGCCTTGCCGCAGAGGGCTCAGTTACCTATGACGGCAATGGGCGGAAGTTCATTTTCGCGCCGGGAAGCAAGGAGTCCCCCACCGACTTGTTTGACAATTTCAAGGGTGTGATGCCCGGCGATACACGGACCCAGGAAATCCGGATAAAAAATCATGTATCCAATCAGGTTAAGGTGAAAATCTATCTGCGTTCCCTGGGGGGCCAGGCAGACACCGCGGAATTCCTTTCCCAGCTGAACCTGACGGTGACACAGAACGGCGATTCCGAGCTGTTCGCGGCGCCTGCCCATCAGACCGGCGGACTTACCGACTGGGTCTGTCTTGGGACCTTTTATTCCGGTGCCGATATTGCTTTGAATGTGACGCTGGAAGTGCCGGAGACTGTAGGCAATGATTTTCAGGACGCGGTGGGGAAGGTGGATTGGCAGTTTAAAGTGGAGGAGCTGCCCATCGACCCTACCGATCCCAAACCGCCGGACACCGGCGATATGGGCTATCTGCCGCTGTACGCGGTCCTGGCCAGCGTGGGTGGCATAGGAATCCTGCTGTTTGTGGCAAAGAAAGCACAGGCGGAAACCTAAAAACAAAAATCGGCAGCTGCTTGTTTTGCGGCTGCCGATTTTTGTTTTACAGACCCATTTCCGCCTTCATCCGGGCCAGCTCCTCGTCTACCGAGCTGGCGCTTCCGTTGCCGTATTTCTCGGCCAACTTTTCGGCGGGATCGGTGGGCGTTTCATTCAATTCCGCCATGGCGTTTTCGGTGTCCAGCATACGGTCGGCTTTTTCTTCCATACGGTCGAAGGCTGCCCGGGCGCTTTCGGCTTTTCTGGAAGAGGAGGAATAGCTGTTGATCTGCCCTTGGGTTTTGGCCACGGCCGCTTTGGCCTTGATGGTGGCGCTGCGGGACTTCAGTTCGTTGATATCATTGACTAATTTGTCGTGCAGCTGGCGGATTTTTGTGGCGTTTTCCTTTGCAATGGCATAGGTGGATACCAGCTTGGCCTCTTCCTCCTCCAGCTTCTGCTTCTGGGTCAGGAAAACCCGGGCATCCTCGTCATTGCCTGCCGCGATGGCCTTTTTGGCCAGGTCTGTGTACCGGGACACCTCGGCGGTTTTATCGTCCAACAGACGTTTGGTGCGGGTTTCTTCCGCGATCACGCTGGCGGTTTCCTTTTTGACCTCCGCCAGGTCTTCGCTCATTTCCCGCAGATACTGGTCAATCATTTTGGTCGGGTCCTCGGCTTTGTCTAAAAGGTCGTTGATGTTTGCTTTGATGATGCTGCTGAATCTTGCTAAAATTCCCATGGTAAATATCTCCTTCTGATAAAATTATTTTGGGTTAAGAGGGGTCGTCGTATTTTTTTGCCCGGTCCTCCGCCTCCTGGTCTCCAAAGGTTTCCAGGGGCGTTTCCAGGATTTGTTTGGTTAGCTCCAGTTCCTTCTGTTTCTTTTCCTTTGCTTTTTTCCACCAGGAATAGCCCAGGAAAATCAGTGCCGTGACCCCGGCGGCAATCCCCAGCACAAGAAGTACGGTGGGCCAGGGCGAGCGAGTGACGGACATAATCCGTTCCCCGGTTTTTTCAAAAACGGTGCTGAAAAATTCCTCTTCGTCCAGGTCGGAATAATAATACCGGTTGAAGTAGTCTTCCAAAATACCCAGGGCTTCGTCGTCCATGACCGAGGAAACCGTACTGCCCATATGGTATCCCACGGCCCAATTGTTGTTGTGCTCCCAAAAAACCAGCAGGAAATGTCCTTCGTCGGAAAACAGGGTATCGTATTGGTCCTCCGCGAAGGAAGACAGCTGGGTGACGGAGGGGGAATCATTCCCGTCGATATTGTCAAGCAGGTACAGATAGGGCTGAACGCCGGTTCGCCGGTAGAAGTCCTTCATGCCGGAGGTAAGCGCGTTTTGGTCTGTAATCCAGCCGATGGTGTCGGTATAATACCCGGTTTCCTGGACGGTACCGGCCGGCAGGGGCTCCCTTTGCACCGTAGATTTCCCGATTTCAGAGGAAGGGTTTCCGGTCAGGGATCCGAAAATAAACACTGCCACAACCACTGCCAGCACAAGCAGTACTGTGGTCCCCCCGCAGCCCGGCCCGTGGCCTAAATAGGGCCTGCGATGTCCTCCGGTAAAAATCATCCGGGGGTGGGACCGATGTATGATCACTGGCGGCCGCCTGCCGCCGCTCCCGAATCCGCCCCCGGAGCGTCCGCCTCCGCGAAACCCGCCCCCGGAGCGTCCGCCTCCGCGAAACCCGCCCCCGGAGCGTCCGCCTCCGCTGAATCCGCCGCCTCT
>CALXAO010000100.1 GCA_944386295.1 uncultured Clostridia bacterium
GAAGTTTGTATCACAAAATCGGCATTGACATCCGCTCTGATGGTCTGCATCCGGGTTAAGGTTCGCTGTCCCTGTTCTGCCTGCAATGCAAATAGGGCGTCGACAGCACTCACCCTCCCGTCTCCGTTCACATCCCCCTCCGGACAGCTCTGGCCGTAAACCACTTCCCGGGGAAGTTCATAAGCCGCAGGCTGAAGCGTTCCGCCATGAACGGTACCGTAATTTTTCATTTTGAACACAATCCGATCCTCATACACTGACACCGTCAGCGCCTGCACTACCGCCGGTTGCGTACTTCCCAACCAATCGGGATAAAAAGACACCTTATAATAGGCCATAGATCCCATAAAGGACGACACAAAAGATTCCGGCAAAACCCGGGGAGAAGACAATACTGTCCCATCCCGATCATAAGGGGTAATCCGTTCGAATGTATCGTTATGAATGTATACACTTTCGGCCTGGCCATGATTGTGGCCATACAGATAAATCAGATTGGGATAGTTCAAAAGAATGCCAGTCAGCCGATCATAGACCGCACCGGTCAGTCCATAGGAATAGGTCGAAATATTCCGGGAATCGGACAAAGGATAATGGGTCATCAAAAACACCGTTTTCATTCGTCCAATGGACTGCAGTTCCTTTTCCAACCACTGCAGGGTCCCTTCAGAATAGGTCAGGGCCTGTTTGTAGGGCGCGTTGATTACAATAAAATCATAACCTTCAATCCGATAATGGTAGGCCAGCAAATAATCGGGATACAGGTATGAAGATGTACCGCCGTCCTCTCTCTGCCGCCAGGTAGAAACAAAATTTCCGGTATCCCGCAACATAATCTGGGAATAATCGTTGGAATCAAATCCTTTGCCGTCTCCGGCCTGATAGTCGTGGTTTCCCGCAGCATACAGTACCCGGCCGGAAGGAACCGCCCGGCGCGCCGCCGCGGCAGTCGCATCCTGCGCATTGCGAAACAACGAAAGATTCCAAGTTTGTTTCCCATTGTCGCTGGTCATGTCCCCGCCCACCAGCAAAACATCCGGTGATTCCTGCCGACCAATGGCCTCACAAGCAGCAACCGTGCCCGATCGAATAGGATTGGTCTGAGACTGAATCCCGTAATCCACATGCAAGTCGGCAATACAGGACACTTTCAGCAACGGATCTCCCGACACCGGGGGCAAGCTCACCACGTCCCGTTCGCTGACCCGATAAAGATCAAACCGATGACTGGCTGTCCCGGTTCCGGTAGTGAACCGTGGCTCATTCTGCTGATTCGTAAACCGGATATAATAAACCTTACCGCCGGAAGTCACACTGAACATAAATTTTCCGGCATCCACCGTTACATCAAGCACCTGTTTGGCGCCCAGGGTCAGGGAAGACGCAGACAGATTCACATAATTATTGGGTCCCGGAATATCCGCAGCCCGAATGATACATCCCTTGCCTTCCAAACGGATTTCCCAAACCGGCACCGTTTGTCCAGAGACAAACGGACCAAACTGAAACCCGGGGTTGGAGGCCTGAGCAGTTTTCATGAAATAATCGCCGGCAGCCATTCCCGTGGGGGTAATCCGGGGCATCACCATCACATAAGTACCATCAGTAAGCGCAGTAACATTTTCCCAGATCAATTCTGTTGCCGCCTCGTTTTTGTCGGAAAAGCCCCACAGAAAAAACAGAACCAAAATAATACTCAGACAGCGTTTCATATAATTCTCCATGCCTTTCCTGTGGGATTTCACAAAAGCGAGTTACTGTTTTTTCTTCCGCAGAAGAAACACAGCCCCTACGGCGGCGGCAACAACAATTACCCCACCGATAATCAGACTTACAGCAACCGGAGACAAGCCTTCCAAAGAATCGGAACCACGCGGCAAATCAGCTTCTTCCGGCGTCATTTCTTCCTCCAAAACATAAGTACCAGAAGAGAGAATATACGGAGTCAACTCCTCAGAACCACCATTTTTACTGCCGTAGTTTTTCATCTGAAATTCTACCCGGTCTTCGTAGACATAAATCATCAGCGCCTGCACCACCGCCGGCTGAGACTCCGACAGCCAATCAGAGTTAAAGGCTACTTTATAATACCCCATAGACCCCATAAACGACGATACAAAGGATTCCGGCATCTGATCCGCAGATTTGACAATAGAACCGTCGGTATTATAGGGCGTTACCCGTTCAAAAGTATCGTTATGAATATAAACACTTTCGGCCTGGCCATGATTGTGACCGTACAGATAAATTACATTGGGATATTGCAGCAGAATATTTTTGATCTTTCGGTCCGCTTCGGTGTTGTGCCCGTATTCGGGAGTACTGATATTTTTACTGTCCCGGAAGGGAAAATGCGACATCACAAAAACACGCCGGTCTTTTCCAATCTCTTCCAGCACATCCTGGAACCATTCCAACGTCCCGGAAGTAAAATTCGTAGTCCCCCCGTACACCGGATTCAAAACGATAAAATCATACCCCTCCACCTCGTAATGATATCCCAGCAAATGACGGGGATACTGATGATTTTTCAGGGAAGGGTCATCGGCCTGGTAGTAAGCATGGTCAAACTCTCCCAGCGCCGCAATCATCAAATCTTCATAATCATAGGAATTATATTTGCCAGAAACCCCGACCTGATTTTCATGGTTTCCCGCAGCATACAGCACCCGTCCGGAACTGACTGCAGACCGGAGCGTGGAATCCAACGCTTGCTTTACCCGTTCAAATGTAGCCTTTGGCCAGCCGCCAGTTTTGGCATTATCGCTGGTAATGTCACCGCCTACCAGCAATATATCAGCGTCTTCGGTTTCCCCAATAGCTTTGCAGGTATCAATAATCCCCTGACGAAGAGGAACCTCCCAATTCTGAATTCCGTAATCAATATGTAAGTCGGAAATACAGGCTACAGTAAGCAAAGGATCAGACGAGCCGGAGGTCGCCATAACCGCCCGACGATATAGCGTAAATTCCGAACCACTCGTAAGGGTACCGCTCCCAAACCGGGCTCCCACCTTCGACCCAATAAAACGCAGATAAATGGTTTTCCCATCTTCTTCTACCGAAAACTGTACACTGCCGTCTGCCGTTTGCGTCATATTCAGCAGCTGCTGCCGCCCCAAAGTAACGCCGGACGCTGAAATATTTATATAACGCTCTTCCCCGGATAGGCCCAGGGACCGGAGATAGCAAGTCGTTTCACTTTGGGGAAGAATCTGCCAGAAAGACTTGCTTTCTTGTTTCTCAATTTCAGAAACGGAAAAATCGGTAAAATTCAACCCCTGTTCTTCTGACTCGGAAGCCTCAGGCAACAGTAACACACGGTTCCCTGCCCCGCTGGACCGCTGATCTTTGGTTGCAAGAACATACCGATAGGTATTTTTAATTTCAGTCACAGCCTCGTAACGCACTTCTTCCCCGGAAGCGGTCAAAGACGAACTCAACCCACTGATGAGCAACACCGCCAACAGAAGAGAAAGCAACCGAATAGGTCGTTTTTGCATAAAATTTTCCTCCATCATTGTAATTATATTATTTGAACAGAAACAGCATCCCCCTCTCCGAGAAACACACTGTTTACCCAATTCAAATCTCAGTTACAGTTCCCGCTAGCTGCCGAAGAATCAAAACCGCATCGTACACATCTGTCCGGCCGTTTCCGTCCCGGTCTGCCCGGTTCTGTTCTTCAGGCGTCAGGGTCCGTCCACCGGCCAGCATCTGAAGAATCATCAGGGCATCAAACACTTCTACCGTACTGTTTCCGTCGGTGTCTCCCGGCACAAAGAAATATTGCAACAGCGGACCGATTCCGGTCATAACCCAGGGAGCAACCCCGTTCAGCTCAGGATAAGACGCAGGGTCCTGCCGAGCCTGGGAAGAAACCCGCAGAGCAAACCGGTCCCCCTCGGTATCCGCAATATAATAACAGCCGGTCATCAGGCAAGTTCCCGCGTCATAAGCCTGCGCGGACCCGGCAAAGGCTCCAGCATGGAGGGGAATATCACAGGACACCGCCGCGGCCGATACACTACGGAACACCCGTGCCGTACCATAACCGCCGGTCTGTCCAACCAAGCCCCCTGCATAGTGCATAGCAGGCCCATTTCCCCCACTTCCCCCAATACTTCCGGAAGCATGGCAATCGGAAAGAGAAGCTTCACTGCTGGCTTCCGCAAAATTCCGACCGCAGATCCCGCCGACATAAAACGGGCCGCCCTTGGCCGTAACCCAACCGGAAGAAGAACAAGCCTCCACCAAAGCAAGACCAGAGGACAATGCCCGGTTTTCCCCCACAATACCGCCACAGAAAACCGTTTGTCCTTCGGCCGCGCCTTTTCCGTCAAAAGAACAACGCAGTAGTGCCGTTTTTCCCAACGCGGTCATGCTACCCGCAATTCCCCCCAGCTTCACGGTTCCGTCTCCCTGGAGCTTCGCTTCCGCCCAGGAAGAACAATATTCCACCTGAAGCAGACCCATTCCTTCCCCCCGACCGAGAATTCCGCCCAGAGATCCCGTTCCGGAAGCTGTCAGATGACCGCCGCTGCGGCAGGCAGAAAAAACACATTTCCCAGCCGCATAAGCCGTTCCGCAAATCCCGCCCACGGACAAATCCTGTCCGGAAGCAGTTAATTCCCCGGAAAACAGCCCGTCGGAAATCCGAAGAGTTCCGGCGCCGTACACCATACCAACCAGACCTCCGACCGAAACAGCTTCCCCGGAACCAGACACCGTTCCGTTCACCGTACAGCCGGAAAGCAGACTTTCTGTCTGTCCCTCGGCTCCCATGGCGCCTACAATGCCCCCCGTCTGAAGCGCTCCCGAAACCTCCACGTCGCTTACACAGTTCAAAATTCGACTGGCATAGCTCCGGCCGGCAATTCCTCCGGCGCAAAGACCGCCGGATACCGTCCCCCGTACCGTCAGGTCCAGAATCACCGCATCATACAAACAGCCGAAAAGCCCCACGCACTGTCCGTCGCTTCCTGTTGCCAACAGTCCAGAAACAGTATACCCATTCCCATCAAACACGCCGGAAAAAGGAATATCCTCGGTGCCGATAGGAAAAAACTCCACGCCGCCCAAATCAATATTACAGGTCAGCCGGTATTTTCCATCAGGGCGGGCCGAAATCCGTTCCAACCCAGCACGGTCCGAAATTTCTGTATAGCCGCCCGGACGGATTCCTTCCACCTGCAGCGGAACTGTTCCGTACAGCAAAAAGACGGAACAGAAGACAGCCAAAACTTTTCGAAACCGCATACGGCACCTCCGCCCTTAAATTTTAACAATATTATACCATATCCCCAAAAAAAAGTCAAGCATTTCGCCCGGAAAAACAAGAAAATATTTAAGTGAAATCAAACGAAACAACCCTGGTTTCTCCGCTGCCACCCCAGTTTGCGGAAACCAGCAGCCGAAGTTCCCGCACCCGACCGGAATAGGTTACATGATACGCCCGCTTCCGGTTCTCCTCCACCGAAAGGAGCTCCCGCTCTCCCGTCTCATCCAACACCGAAAGCCGGAATGACCGACAAAGGGTTTTGGGCAGATGCGTCTGCGGACTGTCCAGAAGAACATTTGCCCGAGTCACATGGGTACGCTCACACCGATCTCCTGGAAGGGTGTCCCGGTCAAGATCACTGTCAAAAACCAGATGCACCGAAGAGATTTTCTCCGAAGAGGGAAAGACGTAGCGCAACGTTGTTCCATTTGGCACCGACAGTCGGCACTGCTCCGTGTGATAGGTCCGGTTTGCCCGGTCCTCTCCAAATTTCAGAGAATCATCGCCACCTTCTATCGGCGTTTCCCTGCACAGGACAGAAACACTCCGTTTCCAATGGGGCAAAAAGCAGTCGTCGTTCATCAGCATGTTTTGCAGTTCATTTAAATGATGCAAATACACCTGATGCGGTGTTGCTTTGTTTTTTTACAGCAATCGCGGTAGCCGTACCCACTGCCTGTCCCAGAAGCCCGCAGGTTGCCATGACACGTATACCGCTTATCGCCGTATGGGTCCATGCTAATATTCCACCCTGCAAAGTACAGATTGTCAATGTTCGCAGAATAAAGCGTCCGATACGGAATACAGTAGGGAGCAGGCGTTTTTATGTCAGTATTTAACCTGCCCTTGTGATAATACTCTGCAGGGTAACGGTCATCGAGAGGCCCTTCGCCAAAGACTACCGTATCCGGGAATACCCGGTTATCGGAAACATCCCACTGAGACAGAATATATTCCCCTTTCATTCTACGGAATTCCCGCTTCGCAGGCAGAGCGCCCAGAGATTCCAGATCCCAGGTTTCTGCAGAATACTTCCCGCTGTTTTTAATATAATCCCAATCGCCCAGCGCTAGAGGAATCAGTCGGTTTTTGGTTTGTTCTGCCTTTTCAATGGTGTCCTCCGCCCCCAACTCCAAATACCAGAAGTTTTCCGAAAAACGGTAGATATCCATGGGACGTTTTTTTCACATCGGTATCGGTCAGACGAAGAGCAAACTCGGAAGGAATAAACTTCACAGGCTTCGCGGTTTCCCTCCCCTGAATCAAACAGATCCTGTTCCTTTACCTGCATATCTCCTTACCGAACAGCCATACATAAACGACGCCCCGCAAAGAGGAGCAAGAATACAGTCGGCAAAATAGTTGGCCTTAACCACAAAGAACTGCTGTGTAGTCATCCGATAGTCCCGAACCGAGCAAACTTTCCCAGTTCGTCCGTTAGAAAAGTTCCCCGTTTCAGTTACCGCGTCAAAACAGGTAGTGTTCAAAAGGAGAGTAATATTTTTTTCCGCCTTACAAAATCCAGGAGAATGGAATCCCAGATATAATAGTTTTTTGTGGATTCCGGTACAGATTTTCCAGCATAATTTCCTCAATGATGCCGGTCTCCCGATTATTCTTTCCTTTCGCACCACGAACCCACGGATCTCTGAGGACGCATTGCCACCTAGCATAATCCGTCCCCGCATCAGAACAACCCTTGCCTCATGCCGGGCCGCCGCCACAGCGGCGCAGAGACCCGCAAGACCTCCGCCAACCACGCACAGATCACAGGAAAGAACTTCTTCTTTCAGCATATTTCTCTTTTTTCTGTTAAAACGCCCATTCTCCCTTTTGGAATACCGGAATTCGGGTACCGTCGGCTTGAATTCCAATAATATCCAGATCCTCACAGCCTACCATGAAATCCACATGAATCATAGAATCGTTAATTCCCAAACCGTCGGTCTCTTCTTTGGTCATATTTTCATAGCCTTCAATCAGGTTGGAAAAGCCCCGCCCCAATGCCACATGGCAGGACGCATTCTCATCGAACAGCGTATTGTAAAACAGAATCCCACTTCGAGCAATGGGTGACGAACAGGGAACCAGAGCCAACTCGCCCAGCATAGCCGCTCCTTCATCGCAAGTAATCATTTTTTCCAAAAGATCCTGTCCTTTTTCTGCGGTCCACCGCACAGCACGGCCCTGCTCAAACTCAATTCGGAAGTCTTCAATCAGCTGTCCCTGATAGGATAGCGGCTTGGTAGCCACCAGCACTCCCTCGGCCTTGCCTTTCATAGGAGAGGTAAAAATCTCCTCCGTAGGCAAATTCGGGTTGAAAAAGTTCCCATTGAGTGCCGTTTCCCCGCCGCCGGCCCAACGGGCCTGCGGAATCAGCTCCGCGCAAAAATCAGTTCCATTGGCGCTTTTGTATTCCATTCTTGCAAACCGATACCCGTTGAGAATCTGACAGCGTCGAGTAAACTTGCGGTTAACCTCTTCCCACACCGCTACAGGGTCGCAACCAGGCGTCATGTGCACAGTCTGAAAAATAGCATCAAACAGCTTCCCCCGAGCCGTAGAGGTTCTCTGGCCGGGAAACACTTTTCTGGCCCAAGCGTCGGAGGGTGCAGCAAGGATAGTCCACTGATATTTGTTTTCCATAGCATCATAATATTGCTTCAGCTTTCGGTACCGGTTTTGCTGGACTTGCTGCATCTTCTTCCGGTTGATTCCCCGCAGGCCATCGGGATCAGAAGACTCCAAATGAATAGCACAGGGAAGCCTCTCGGTCAGTTCCTTAAATTTTGCTTCCTGCCATGCGGGAATTTCCGACAGGCTTTTTACCCCCCGATACCGGTAATTCAGCTTCACCAGAGGATCCCATCCCCATTCCACACGGACCCAACAGGCCCCGGCTCGGTAAGCTTCTTCTACAATCAGCGTGACCAGTTCAGCCTGGTCCACATCCGCATAAACAATCACCGGCTGTCCCTTTTGTACATTTACCCCCACCCGCACCGCCAGGCGAGCGTAATTTCGCAGCATCGTTCGGTTCATTGAAACATCTCTCCCTTGTTCAATTATACTTCAAATCCGCCCCCCGGCAGCAGCCGGAGCGGACAGTTATAATATTGCCGAATCGCCCGGATCAGATCCGCAGTATCGGAAGTTCCCGCGGTTTCATAGGAAGAATGCATGGCAAGCTGGGGCAATCCGATATCTACTCCCCGCAAGGATACCTGGCCAGTAGAAATATGTCCCAACGTAGACCCTCCGGGCAAATCGGACCGATTGGCAAAGAACTGATATTTTACCCCGGCCTGACGGCAAATTTCACGGAAAACAGCAGATCCGGCCCCGTCAGAAATATACCGCTGAGCAGCGCTAAATTTAATTACAATGCCCTCATTCAGATAGGGACAATTCCCGCTGTCGGTCATCTGGGGATGATTGGGGTGACAGGCATGAGCATTATCGGCCGAAACCAGAAAGCCGCCGGCAACACACCGGTAATAATCCTCGTCCGTTCCCCCCATAGCCTTCACCGTCCGCGACAGTACATCTGCCAGGAAAGTAGACCCTGCCCCTTGGGGCGTCCCGCTGCCGACCTCCTCGCTGTCAAACAGAGCATATACCGAGAGTGCGTCACTGCCGTCCGCTGCCAAAAAGCCCTCCAGGCAGGCAAATGCAGACTGCAAATCGTCAAGCCGGGGCGCAGAAACATATTCCCGCGCCGCACCCCAAACCGTTCCTGGCATCCGGTTATACAAATACAGATCCGTACCCAGGATATCCACTTCCTCCACCTGCAAATGTTCCGCCAATAAAGCCAGGAACCGACAGGTTCCGCTGCCCAGCAAAGGAACCATATCAGTTTTCGGATCATAGGAAGCTCCCTCGTTGGCCGTTCGGTTTATATGAATGGCCAGGCTTGGAATTAGAGCCAAATCCCGGTCAAAATCCACCAAACGAGATACAATCCGTCCTTCCTGACGGACCGTCACCCGTCCAGCCACAGACAAAGGCCGATCCAGCCAGGTAGCGCAAAGCATTCCGCCATATTTTTCGGTATTCAACCGCAGATACCGGTCAGAAACCAGCGTTCCGTTTTCCTTGATTTTAAAACAGGGCGAATCCCCGTGCACCGCACAAACCCGGAATCCGCTTGGCATCTCGGTAGGCGTTCGAAATGCGATTAGAGAACTTCCGCCCCGGCGGACAAAATAACGTCCCGCTGGGGCAGTTGCCCACCGATCTTCCTCCCGCAGCTCGGCAAATCCAGCCGCTGTCAATTGCCCCGCCGCTGTTTCCACTGTATGATAACAGGTCGGGCACCGGGAAATAAATTTAATCAGCTGTTGGATAAGCAGATTATTTTCCATGGATTTTCCTCTCTTTCTTCCGTTGGGCACGGATGTACCGAAATACCGCGTCCTCTCCCTCCTCGGCCAGCATTCGCAGCAGCTGCTCCAACCGTTCGGAAGTTTGGGGATGAATAACACGGGTAGCCTTTGCATTCAAAAAATATGCTAAGGGGTGGGAATCCCGGTAAGCCGAACCCTGATAAATCTTGCTGGCCGCTACCCGGTCACAGAACATTTCATACAAAAACACATCAGGCATAGGCACGGGAGTCAGCTGTTTTGTTTTCTGGTTGTAATCCACCCAATATTCAAAATGATGCCGATTTCTCCCCTTGTGATGAAGCCAGGCAGCAGAATAGCCCAAACTCTCCCGCTCCGCCTCGTTGGGACTGCGCTGTCCTTGATAATACCGGGCACCTGGCAAAAATTCCGTGAGAGAATATTTGGACAGATCGTGCAGCAGCCCCCGCCAAAGCAGTCCGGCACGAAAACAATGAGCGATTACCCGATGTCGGTGACGGGTAATCGTTTGGAAATGAGAAAAAGCGCTTGACATAAAAAACATTCCTTTCCATCTGGAATTCAGAGAAGTTCCGTAAAATCGCATCAGACGCCAAAGCGACTTCTGCGCATTTCACCGATTTTCATATTTTATTTGCTGCTCTTCCGCTAAAGAATAAACGGACAGGCCTTTTTTACTTTTTTCCTGCTCTGTCATTTGAATCGCAGTAATTTGATTATTGATATAGGTTTTATAATAATAAATTCCTCTGTCCGCATTGATACAGCAAGAATAGACCATAACGTCATACCCGCCGTCGCTTGTCACCGTAGATCCAGCGGCCATACCGACAGCATTCAAAATATGAAAAAACTGTACAACGGAACTGATTTTATCCTCTCCGCAAACCAAATTCAGTTTATGAAAGGCGACACAAACAAATCTTGACGCAGGGGAAGCGTTTCCCGGCAATCCAATGCCCCATACCTTGTCCGTATTGTTTCAGGTCGATTCTATTGGAGAAACTGTTTTCCCGGAGAGGGGCGATAAATTCATATAATTGTTTATATTGCCAAGTGGTAATCAAAAGGGGGATTGTTGGTAAGAACACCCGCGTCATTTTGATAAATTTTCAATCTGTCTTTCACCTGCTCTACAACAGTGCACTCTGTTTTATCGCTGATCATCCAATGCAAATCTATAAGAGGCAAATTTAACCGGAAAGAGGCCTCATCAAAATAGCAGGCATTTTCTGAAAAATACAGCCCCTCTATTGAAAGGCCTTTTTCATTGGCCGCCTCCGCATACAGCGGATGTTCATTTATCCCTGCGGCCATTCCAATAAGCGTGTTTCTGTTTTTTTATCTGAGTTCCATTCTTCAGCTGGAATTTATAGTGTCTCGGCGTAATAACAACCTTTTCCTAAAACCGATACTCCAAATCCAAATTTTTTCCAAAGTAGCTGTCCCTGGTTTTAAAATTAATACACGTACACATAATTTATGTTTTTTTCCACAATACATCACTTTCCACATGGCACAAATTGATTGCAAATATGCCAGAGAAAACACATCTCCCATAGAGTCAGTTTTATAAACCTCTCTCTGCAAGTATTTTTTCAAATTTTTTCTCCGACTGGAGTTCATGTGTAATAAATTTACCGTTATAATAAAGAGAAAAAATTGTAAACGGTGAAGGACTGTTCTGTGCCTGTTCCGTCGAGACAATATGTACTACTTCCATTTCTGCCCCGTGAGTCTTTGCAATTCCTTTTAAAATTGGTATATATTTGGCCGTAAAATGGCATTGATTGGTATAATACAAAGTAAAGCCATGTTTCATAGCCTGCGGCTGCTTTACACAGGCCTTAAAATTCGGTTTCACTGCATTCCTGTCAAAAGGCAGATACATCAGTTCAAAATATGGTTCCGCGGTATCAACTGTCTCAAAACCCTTGTATTTCAAGTGCTTCGGGTCAGACAAAAAACCCAGTTTCTTTTTGGAAGACAGAACAACAGTCCTTTTTTGCCTTTTTCTTTACTGTCTCTTATACATTCTCCAAGCAACAAATTAGAATAACCTTGTCCTTTAAACTGCCCTGAAACCCATAAACAATTTATATACATATAATCAGGCGCTTCAATAGGTACCCATCCATATTCGGCAGGGATATATTCAATAAAACATTTTCCACGCACATTCCCTTTGAGGAATACAAGTCCTTCTTCAAACCTGTCTTTTAACCAATTCTTTTTTGGACAGAACCTGCATATCCCTGTTACTGGATATGGCACAACAAATATGCTCGTTTTCAATGTTTTCATAGATTATTCTAACGAAATCTATCTTATCGTCTTCCTCATAAAATCTCTTTTGTTTACAAAATCATTCCGCCAGAGCCCTCCCAACCGTCCAAAGGGCACTATCGTAGATAAGCGTTGTTAGTCAATTAATAATAACAGAAAGATTATTTTCCTTGCAGTTCTTCTTACTTACCTTGTTTCACTGTTCCGACGTACTCAACCAAAGACTTCAGCTGCGGCAATAATTTTGAGTATTGCCCCGTCCGCCTTATCCCTTCCATATGCGTCAAGAAAACGATCCTGGTACCTGTTTGTTTTCAAATTAAACCAAAGTGACCAAACACCCCAAAAAATATCTATATGTCTGTCCCCAACACCGCCGTTGTCAACGTCAATAAGACCAGAAAGTCTCCAGCTATTTAGGATAATATTCGGCAAGCAATAATCCCCATGAAGAAGAACTTTACTTTGCAGGGCATCTTTCCCTTCTGTCAGCACGGCATAAGCGTCCATCGCCGAACAGTATCCAAAACTGTCAGGAAAATGCGATTTATCATAATTTCCGGTACGGTAATTTTCCTCAGCAACAGCAAGATATTCTGCGGTTTTATTTAAAACCGGACAACCAGTATAATCCGTTTCGTGCAGTTTTCTCAACTCGCATGCTATGGTATCACACAGGCGCTTTGGTTCCTTAAGATACGCCTCGTATGTACAGTCTTCCCCCGCAACAGCAGTGGTTAAAAGCCAATCGCAATTATCCGATATATAACTTAACACCTCCGCGCCAAGCCCCTTAGAATGGAAATATTCCGTCATCCTAAATTCTTTTTCCAGCCTTCCGCGCCCCGAACATTTTAAGTAATAGCCGTTTCCCTTGTCAATAAAATACACTCTTGCTTCCGGCGAGCAGGAACTGTCATAAATATTGCTCCCTGAGATATAAAGTTGAATGTCATAAGGAATTTTATTTGGAATTCTCTCTAATATTGTTTTTTTCACTGGGCATCTCCTTTTTACTAATATATAAATTATATGCCATTCTATAAAATGGAAAAATGTAGAACAAATTCCTGCAAACAGATTGGAAACAGTATGTATAATCCAATTTGGAATTAATGAACCATTTGAACATTTTTCATTGATACATCCCATAAACCACGCAATAGCACTTGTGAACAAGATAATTAACATTGCTTTTGCCGTTCCTACTATAGAAAATAATAACACCATGCAACAAAACAATCAAAAAAAATAATGCATGAAATAAATTTGCAATATTAAAACCAAATTTACCAGCTATTTTTTAAGCAACACCTTTCGTTTATGTAATTATACCTGCAAAAAACAAAGGTGCACAATTATAAAACATCTTAAGAACTATTTTATAGCAACAATTACCGAAAACTTTTGATAAGAATACACACATTTGACAGTTTCAAATTTACTATTGAAAAGCATTTGGTTTTCTTCTTCAACTGAACATTCTTTATCTAATTTTCTCCGTTCTTGCCAAAGTTTTATGTCATGTTTATTCAACCCACTTTTTGCCAGCTGATTTTCCCAATAAGAATCAAACCATTTATTCATTTCTTCGTTCCCGGCACAAAACTGATCATAATTTACAAAAACTCCGCCTTTAGGTAATTTATCATAAATCCTTGTAAACAATTTCTGTTTATCCTTATTTTCCAAATGATGAATTGACAGAGCAGAAATGATTACATCAAACTCTTTATCGGGAAACTCTTTGGAATAATCCAATACTTCATAAGATACACTATCTATATTAGCAAATCTTTTCCGAGCACCATCCAACATTTCATCTGCTATATCAACCAATACATATTCTGTCATTGAACACTGCTGATACCAAAAATATGACAGTAATCCTGTTCCTGCACCTAAATCCAAAACTCGTCCTGGCTTTTCAATATTAGAAAAAATAAATCTTGTTGTATTTTCGTAATAATCGTTAAAACAAGGTATAAACTTTTTTCGGTTAGCATCATATTCCTGTGCAATTAAATTGAATTGTTCTTTTATAGTCATTTTTAATCACTTCCAAGTTCTAATTATTCGTTGATCCTTGACATCAAAGCGACCGTCTCCACATGAGCTGTACGAGGAAACATATCATAGGGACGGATGGGACCGAGCGTGTATAGGTCCGCTAGCCGGGCGGCATCCCGCGCCTGCGTGGCGGGATCACAGCTGATATACAAAATCTGCCGGGGAGCCAGCGTTCGTAAGCCTTGAATCGCCTCCGCCGAAAGCCCTTTTCGGGGAGGGTCAACCACAATCGCGTCGGGCACAATTTCCCGCTCCCGCAGCAGAGAAAGAAAATCCGACGCATCCGCAGTAAAAAAGGAAGCGTTTTCAATTTGGTTGCGCCGGGCATTTTCCCGGGCATTTTCCACAGCGGAAGGGATAACTTCGACCCCGACCACCCGTTTTACCTCGCCGGCTAAGGTTAAACCGATGGTCCCAGTGCCGCAATACAGATCCAACACTGTGTCTTCAGGTCTCAGTCCGCAGGCCTTCGCATCCGCATAAATTCGGGCAGCCTGGGACGGATTGACCTGATAAAAAGCGCCGGGAGAAACCGAAAAATGCAGACCGTTCATCCCGTCCTCCAACACAGGTTCTCCCCAAAGCAGTTCAAATTGGTGCCCCAGTACACCGTTCCCTCGGCCAGTATTCCGATTGAGAAAAATACTACAAACCTGAGGAAACGCCCGGAAAGCCTTCACCCAGGCTTTTCTGGGGAAATCACCATCGGAAACCACGGCACAGACCATAATTTTTCCGGTCAAATAACTTCGCCGCAGATATAGATAACGGAGAAGCCCTGTCCCCCGACTTTCTTCATAAATTTCCAGTCCATACCGGGTAGCAAAATCTTCCGCGCACCGCCGCAGCGGTGCAAAATCAGGATGCTGAATCCGGCAATCTTCCCAGGGGATCACCCGATGGGAATTCCGGGCAAAAAATCCGGTTTTCCCGTCCGGCCCAAAGGGACAGAGCACCTTGTGCCGATATCCCTCCGACGGAAAAGAAGGAATCACCGGATTCACCAAAACCGAACCGGGATAATTCAGACGATACGAATCGATGACCCGCTGCCGCTTATAATTGAGCTCCGCGTCATATCGCACGTGATGGTAGCAGCATCCGCCGCAGGGACCGGACACCGGACAGTTGGTCCCCGCCCGGTCGGGTGAGGGCTTAAGCAACGACATGCAAATCCCATAGCAAAACCGACGCTGAACTTTTACAATCCGGCACAGAATTTCATCTCCGGGGGCTGTGTCTCGGACAAATATCGGTACACCTTCCCATTTTCCCACCCCCAGGCCGTCAAAAGTCAAAGAGGTAATAGATAAACGAACTTGATCATTTTTTTGCAGCCCAACCATTCCTTTCCGATAAAACTACCCTAATTATACCTTGTTTTTCTGGATTTGTCAATCTACAGCCGGGCCTTTCTTTGGGATGTAAAAAATGTTTCAAAATCCTTGGAGAAATTCCCTTGACAAAAGCAGGAAATCCGGTGTATAATAGATTTAAATTGTCATGAGGAAGAAGGTATGCCCTATCGCTGTTACCGTAATTCCGGTGGGATACTGCCCGGAACTGAATCTTTATCAAACACAAACTGCCATCGGCGCGATCAAACAGATTTTTGTAGGACATTTGTCGGCTGCTCTGAATCTAAAACGGGTTACTGCCCCTCTGTTTGTGGATCCCAGCGCAGGGCTCAACGATGACCTCAACGGAATTGAACGCCCCGTAAGCTTTGACATCCCCTACGCAGAAACCACTGCTCAGGTCGTCCATTCCCTGGCAAAATGGAAACGGCTAGCACTACACAAGTATTCCTTTGCCACTGGAGAAGGCCTCTATACCGATATGAACGCAATTCGCAGAGACGAGGAAACCGACAATCTGCACTCGATTTATGTAGACCAGTGGGACTGGGAAAAAATTATTACCCCCGAAACACGCAACGAGAACTATTTGAAAGCTACCGTACAGTCCATTGTCAGCGCTATTGCAGCAACATCCATGGATCTAAAGGTGCTTTTTCCTCAGTTAAAAACATCTCTGTCTGACCAGGTCACCTTTCTGACCGCCCAGGAGCTGGAAGACCGGTATCCCGACTTGACACCCAAGGAACGGGAAAATCGGTTTACCCGGGAACACGGGACCACGTTCCTGATGCAGATTGGAGACACCCTTCGGTCAGGAGAGAAACATGACGGCCGCGCACCCGATTACGACGACTGGAAGCTGAACGGAGATATTTTATTCTGGAATCCGGTGCTGGAATGTGCCTTTGAACTTTCTTCCATGGGCATTCGGGTAGACCCGGAAACCCTGCGTTCCCAGCTAAAAAAAGCGGGCTGTGAAAATAGGTCAGCCTTGCCTTTTCACAAAATGCTCCTGAACGGTGAACTCCCACTGACCATGGGCGGCGGCATCGGTCAGTCCCGGCTTTGTATGCTTCTGTTGGGCAAGGCGCACATCGGAGAAGTTCAGGCATCTCTTTGGGACCAAACGACCTTACAGGTCTGCAGAGAAGCTGGAGTACCGCTTTTATAATTTTCTTTTTTGAACCAAAAATATCGGAAAGTTTTTTTCATTTTCCGATATTTTTTTTCACATTTTATTTCCTTAAATGCCAATACTTCAGGTAAATCCCCTGATTTTTAAATTTTTTATAAAAAAACTATTGACATTTCTGGTAAATTATGCTATAATATTATTGCATCCAGGGATGATTATGGAAAGAAAGGAGTTATTTTTTGTGAAAAAATTTTGCCTTTTATGTTCTCTTGTTCTCTTGTTTTGTATTTCCCTGGTTCTTCCCTTTGCCGCCCAGACGGAATATATTGTACAAGCAGAAAGTGCAAAGTCCCTGACCGGTGGCGCGGTGCTGGTTGACGACAACAAAGCAACCGGAGGGAAATGCCTGTTGCTGGAAGGAAAAGAGGCCGAGGCTGGATACGAAATTACAGTTCCCGCCCCAGGGAAATACCGGATTCGAGTTACATTCCGCGCCGCCGACACGGCGGAAAACGTGGTCTGCGGCTTTCAGACCAGAATCGATGGAAAAATATACACCATGGTTACGGATAAATACGAAGTTTATACCCGTACCTGGGTTATTGTCTTTCTATCGGAAGGCACCCACACCCTTTCCCTGCTGGCACCGGAAAATTATGACGGAACTGCTGTCAAGAGCTGCCGGATCGACCAATTTGAAGTGCTTAACGAAGAATCGCTTCCTCCAATCGGTCAGGATACTACCGGGGATCCGCCCAATCCGGATACCGCAGACCGTCAGTTTCTGACGGTGGCGCTGACCGTACTGATTACAGCCGCCGCCGGCTGCAGCGCAGTTGCCTTGCGGCGCCGCACAACTCAATCCTAACATTTAATCCATCCCGTGTTTTAATTCTTTTCTGAAAGGAGCGTCAAACAAATGAAAAAGCGCAGAACTGTTCTTCCTATCCTGTTTTTCCTCGGAGCCATTCCCACCGGACTCCATTTGGCAGGCATGGCGGCTGCCGCACTTTCCGTCCCCTCTCCGGCCGGAGCTCTTGCGCTGTTGATTACCTTGACAATCGTGTCTCTCACAGCAGCACTTTTGTTTGCCGACTCCAGAGAGGAAAAGGAAACGGACTTCATGGCCTTTGAAAAAGATCCATTCGGACCTTTTTTCTAAGCCGCCTCCGCGGTTTCCTGCGGACTTTTATTCAAAAACAGAGCGTCTGATATAAAATGCGCCAGCTCGAGATAGCTTCCAATAAGACAGTATGAGAAAAATACTGTTTTATTGGAAGTCACCCCAAGGGCAGCTTTTGCAAAAAATATAGCGGCAAGGATTTTATCCCTGCCGCGTTAGTCTTAATATCCTTTTCTTTTATAAAGCAATGCAAATGCTAATCCGCCGATTAAGACAATAATTGAGATAACGGTTATGGCGATAACTCCACCCGATAAGCCTTGTATATCGTTGAGGGATTGACCGCTCTGAATATTTGGTCTATTTTCTCCGTCACCTTTCTGTTCCGGAAACTGACCGAAGCTGCTGTTGTTATTTTCTCCACTTTGTTCGCCACCCTGTATATCAGGAGGTGTGCTACCGTTTTGACCACCACCGAAACCACCGGGAAATTGTCCACTTTGTTCACCGTTTGGCATTTGCGAAATATTGCCTTGTTTGCCGTCAGTTCCGCTGCCATTCGGTATTTGTGGAATATTTTCCATATTAGGCATTTGTCCATCGGGCATTTGCGGGAAACTACTATTATTACCGTCTGATTGACTACTGTCACTATTACCGGATTGGTTATCTTCATCGATGTCAGCTTTGCCACTATTTGGGCGACGATTTCCGCTTGAATTGTTCGGTTCCATACCTCCGCCCATTCCACCACCCATTGAACCCATATCGGAAACGACGATTTCAGAAGCATCAACAAAAGCGGAATTGTCCTTGCTTTGTCCGTCACTTGTGGAAGGAATTGTACCGTCAAGCTGACCTTTTATGCTTTCAGAACGAAGTAAGCAAAATTCTTTGAGAGTATCAATACCCGTTTTAAATTCTTCATAGGTGCAGAACTTGGTTGGATCGCTTTCTACATAAGGAGAAATCATTGCTTTTACTGCATCAATTTCCGCCTCAAACTTGCCACTTGTAAAATAGTTTTCTATAAACTCGGCAAAGTATTTGTGATAAAGCTCGGTATATTCTTCGCTTTCAAAAATCCAAGCAAGCATCGGTCTTGAATCAACTGTGCCGCCAGAAACGGGAGAATCAATAGGCTCGTTTACAAGGCTTGTAGCATTACTGCCGCCTTGAAAGCCACCGAAAGCCAAGTTGTAATCCCAAGGCAGCATTGAGAGCTTTCCATCTTTTTCATACAGATAGTAATTATGAATCATCGAGCCGGTGTAACTGTCGCCGTTACAAGTGAAGTTGTGGGCTACAAAATAGCGAATAACAGCCTCAACATCCACGACATTCGCTATATTGGTATTCTCATTTAACTGCTTAAGGGAAGCTATCAGTCGGTCTTTATCCTTGTCAGTTATGTCGGTCTTAGCATTGTTAAAAATATTACTGTAACTGTCATATTCGTCATCGGTATAGATCAGCGACACATCATTACTTCCACGACTGCCGCCCATACCGCCACCGTCTTGATTTCCATTCGGCCTCTGCGGCATATTTTCCATATTCGGCATTTCAGGCAGTGTTCCGCCATTTTGGTTTCCGTCAGGCATCTGTTGACTGCCTTGCTGTGTAAACGGCTGAATATTGTCTGTACTGTTGTCGGTTTTTGGGGTGGCATCATTTTGATTATTTTCGCTGTTCTCTGTGTCCAATTGGCCGTTTTCTTCACGCCACTCATCCATGTCGAACTTGCCGCCGTTACCGACACCGCCGCCCATACTGATACTGTCGGGCTTGTAAAGCTCTCCGTAATCGTTGCCGTAGTTCCTCTGCAAGAAGGATTCTTCAACGCCTTCAACCGCTAAATACAGTCCCCATTCCTCTCCATTGACAAACACCTGAACATAACTGCAAAGGGGAGCATCTGCACCTGCCTCACGCATCATTTGATATGCAAGATAATCCTTCATATAAGTATTATCCTGAATGATGTTGTTAAGGCTCAGCTTATCAAGTCCGTAGTAGGTAGTGGTGCTATCATAATGGTCAAATTTGATTTTGAAGCTGTAGCGGTCATTGCCGTAGCTTTGCACCTGCGTGAGCGAGGTGTTTCCCTTTGCTCGAATTGCCACATTTTTGTAGGCTTGGTTATCAATAATAACCGAACAGGCGGCATATTCCTCATCGGTACAGGTGGAAATAAAATCATCCCAATCATCCATTACGATATTGACGGTATGCACCTTTGTAGTATCAAACAATCTGGATTCATAATCGAAGCTACGATCCATTTTACCGATGCCGAACTTTTCGGCATTCATAAACAGCAAAGTAATAACGAGAGCGAGAGCTAATACCGCACAGCAGATTTTGTTAATGTGTTTGTGCGTTGACATTTGTTACCCTCCGTTTATCCCATATATTCTCCGTTGTAGCTGACAAGTACCGCACTGTTTACACCCTTCATTTCAGAAAGGATGTTTACAAAATCGGTGTTATTGTCTTTCAATCTAATTTCTACATTCAGCTCCACATGACCTTTTTGCGCTGTTTTGCTTTTAATAACTGTACGGGAAACCTGTTTCTGCAAGAAGGCAACTGCTGCCTGCTCGCTTGCGTGGTTTTCACACTGCAGGACAACAATGTAAGGGTTGGTATGCGATTTTTTGTTGGCAAATACAAGCAGAACAATACCGATAAAAATGCTGCCGAATACTGCGAGAGGAATCATACCTGCCGCAAGAACGATACCTGCTGCGATTGCCCAAAACAAAAATGCAATATCAAGAGGTTCTTTAATTGCCGTACGGAAACGGACAATGGAAAGAGCACCGACCATACCGAGCGAAAGCACTATATTGGAGGTTACTGCAAGGATAACAAGGGTTGTAATCATTGTGAGTGCCACAAGGGTTACGGCAAAGCCGGAGGAATACATTACACCCGAAAATGTCTTTTTATAAATCAAAAAGATAAACATACCGATACAAAAGGCAAGTGCTAAAGAAATCACCATATCCAAAATGGAGACACTTGCAATGTTTTCAAGAAAACTTGATTTGAAAATATCTGAAAAATTCATTATTATTTACTCCTTATAAAATTTAATCATATAATCTGCATACCGCATATTTAGAAAATGCTAAGGTGCGGCGACCTCTTAGCTGGACAATATCCCTAATAATATTAGGCAAAAATTCATCCCACTTCACTTCAAGAATAATCGGAGATGCGGGAACGGGAACTGTAGCACATTCGGGATTCAAAAAATCCGTACACATAAGTCCTGTGCGAATATTATAATCAATAGTTACACGCACATTGCCGGGCAAATATACAAAAGGCTCTCTTTCGTAATCCACGATTGTTTTCGCCCTGAGTCCGTTCGACTGCATTTTGAAAATAAACTCTCCAAGTAACAGTCTGCCTTCAATGTTTATATTTTCAAAGCTGTGGTTTATTAAAGCGTTTGCTTCCTCTGCCGTAATGAGGATTTGGCGCTTTTGACAAAGTCCGTTTCTCTTGGATTTCTTCTCAAGCAGTATGAAGCTCGTATCTCCGTTATAGTAGCGAAGTCTAAACTTTTCTCGAACACTTACACCGTCAATCTTTTCACGCAGAGCCGTATCAAACAAATCGTCAAAATAAAGGCTTCTTATAAAATATTTACCGTTAGTAGCGTGAGTGTCGGGGTGTATTACATTGTTTAGCCTATTTCGAAGGCAAAGCATATCACTCCGGCTGATTTCGTGTTTCCATTCGTGTCTGAAAACCATATATGAATCTCCTTTCTCGTATTTTACGAGATAAGTATAACTCGGCAACCTTAGTCTGAAATTAGTAAAAGGGCATCTTACCTAAAAAAACAGTAAGATACCCTTTTTAAACTTAATCATTGAAATTTTATATTAAATGATATGGACTCTGCCGCTTCATACAAAACAGAAATTACCGCATCATTTGCTTCGCAAATCGCCTTTGCCATAGAAAGTCCTATGCCGTAACCGCCCGACTTTTGTGTCCTTGCCGTATCTGCACGGTAAAAGCGATCAAACAGTCTTTCAGGAGGAACGCTCGGTAATTCTGGCACCGTATTTTTTACCTGAATACAGATACCGTTTTGATCTTTTATTAAGAATACTGCCGCAAATCCGTTTTCGTTTGTGTATTTGAGAGCGTTGTCAAGCAGAATGGATATAAGCTGTGTGATTTGCTCTTTATCGGCGTTTATGCTGATATTTTCCGGCACCGAAATTTGCAGCTTCACACCCTTTAATGCCATAGGTGTGGCAAATCCGTTTGCGGTTTCAAATACAACCTCGCTCAAAGAAAAATCGGCTTTGTTTGCAGTCAAACCGTTTTCATCGGAGCGGGTTAAGAATAACAGATTTTTCATCAGTCCATCAAGCCGTGCGACCTGCTGCTTAATGTTTTTACTCCACTTATTTTCGCCGCTATAAAGTTCCATCGCATCGGTATTTGCTTGAATAATGGCAAGCGGAGTTTTGATTTCGTGTCCTGCGTTGGTGATAAATTCTTTCTGTTTTTCCATATTCTCTGCTATAGGGAGTATTGCTTTCTTTGAAAGAAATATTACAAGCAGGAGCATTAAAGTCCAGCAGATAATTCCGATACTTGCACTTAAAAGCAGAATACGAATATACGAATAAACCTCATTACTTGCATCCAAAAATGCGATAGTTGCACCCATACCAAAACGATTATTGGATAATTTATATCTGTATCCGCCAAGCTTTCCTTCGGTATCCCCATTTTTTAAAACCTTTTCGGCAAGTTCCTCTGCTTCGCTTTCGTCAATGGTTTGTATATGACTGACATCCGTAAAAACTATTTTTTCTGTATTGTCTATCATAACAAGGAAATACGGGGAAGATAACAATCGGTTTTCATTACCTTCAGGATTCATATTTGGCATAGGTGAATCCGGCGGCATTCCGGGCGTATTTGGTTCTACTCGGCTCTCAGTTATTATTAAAAGTGTTCTATCAATATCGTTTCGCACGATTACAATATTTGCAATATTGATCGCACCAAGAAGCAGTACAATCAGGAGAGATATTGCGATCATCGCTGTTTTGACAAACTTCCTTTGAAGTAGCTTTGTCATTTAAGCACCTCTAGAGTGTATCCTGCGTTTCGTTTTACCGTAATTGTAATGTTGGCATCAAGAGCTAAAAGCCTTTTACGAAGATACGAAATATATACCCAAACTGTACCAAGTTCTGTATCGGTATCGTATCCCCATACCTTTGTGAGCAGGGTTTCACTTGACAGATAGATGCCTTTATTACGCATCAGTATCTCCATAAGCTGATATTCAAGCTTCGGCAAAACAAAACTTTGCCCGTTACCACTAAGCTCGTAGCTTTGCATATTGAGCGATATATTACCGCAAGTCAAAATATCCGGTGTAAAGTTTTCTTTTCTGCGAAGCATTGCCCGTACCCGTGCCAAGAGCTCACCCATTGCAAAGGGTTTTGGCAAATAATCATCAGCCCCAAGGTCAAGCCCTTCAATTCTGTCCTCAATTTCAGCCTTTGCGGTCAAAAGCAAAATAGGGGTTGTATTTCCGGCTTTTCTCAGCCTTTTCAATACTTCAAGGCCGCTAAGCTTTGGCATCATAATATCAAGTATAATACCGTCATATTCTTCCGATTCGGCATACCGTAAAGCTTCCTCGCCGTCATATACCGCATCAACAATGTATTTATGATAAGTCAGTATATCAACAACCGCTTCCGACATACTGATTTCATCCTCTGCATATAAAAGCTTCACGCATATCACTTCCAATATACAACAGTTTACTATAATTACCTTAGTCAAGGCTTAGATGGTTAATTCCAATTATATTGTAGCATATTTTTGTGAATTTTTCTACTATGGTATCAACACACGAAACGCGGCAGGAATTTTTAGTCTCTGTCACCGTTTAACATTATGCGCAAATTAAATCTGCGTTAAACTGTGGTTCATCTCCCAAACCCCTTGATTTTACTGCCCTTAACGGCATGCAAAAATGTCTTTTTATTCCTTCCCCTTTGCCAATTTGGGGGATTTCTTGATAAAATCGAGTGCAGGATTTTAACTCTTGGCCAAAGAGTACGCCCTCGATGTTTTGTTCATCAAGGGCTATGTATTTGCTTTAATTATGTTTACAGGCTTCGGATGATGCTTGCTTTTTTCTTCGCCAATACTTTTTGCATTCGTTCATTTTCTTCTTTGTGTTTTCTGTTCTGCAGGACTCGGATTTTCTCATGCAGGTTTTCGATTTCATCGCTCATTGCCATGTCGAGGATACGCTTTCTCGGATCGACCATTCCGACCTGCTGTTGCAAGGCTTTATCCAACACGGCTCTGACGATTTGGTTCTTTTAGTAAAATCCTCTCAACAGTCCGGTTTTTACCATGAGTTTCGGTATGGTTATTTTCTCTCCGTCATCCAGCATTTCGAAGATTGTTTTCTTTGCAAGTTCTATTTTTCCAACTGCTTTTTCTGTTACATTCTAACATTTTTTCGTATTTTCCCATATTCGTTCTCCCATCGTCTAAATTTTCTAATATCATCGCAGAGAGCTTTTGCCTTACTTTTCCTATTTCATTGGCAAGGAGTTGGTTGCTCATCTTATGATAATATTTTACACTCCTGACACTGCTGTGTGCATCCAATCATCCAAGTGCATCTCGGTAAGCTTCGAGCCACATAATGTTTTTCAAATTACTTCTTTAATATGGCTGTAGCTAATCAGACACTCTGTTTTTTATTTAATTCCGGAATAGCACCCGGAATACCTCTTCCCCAATCTGCTGAGCCCCCTCCAGAGAGGGATGCAAATGATCCCCGCTGTCAAACTCCTTCCGAAGACAGTCCGGCTGCCGAGGATCAGCCGCCAACCGGTCCAGATCCACGATTCCATCACTTTCCTTCCAAGAGCGCAGCCAGTCGTTTAGCCGCAGCCGCAGAATTTCCCGGGTATCGTCCCAAGTTTTCCACCCCCGCACCGGCATTAGGGTACAAAAATAAATTTTCTGGCCGGCATCATGCGCCCAGGCCGCATATTGCCTGTACCCGGCCACCAGTTCTTCCATGGAGGGAAGTTGATCCAAAGGACGGTACACATCTTCTCCCGGGTGAATCAGATCATTGATTCCGTGCAATACAACAACCGTATCCGCCCCCGGAACCCGGGTCTCCCGAACAAAACGATCCAAGCCCTTCTGCCCGTAGTTGCGCAGGGATAAGTTGGTATACTCCCGCAGAACTCGGGAACCGCCGATCCCCCGTCGCACCACAGTTCGACCGGTTTTCCCTTCCCGCAGAATGGCCTTTAAAAGCCAATCCGGCCAGGACTGCGCCGTAATAGAATCCCCAAAGGCAACCACCCCGTGACAGGTTTGCGCACAAAACAGATCAGCCCGGCAAAGAAAAAAATAAACGTCGGTCCGATTCCGTTCCCAAAGGGGAAGCTCCGGGGCTAACGTAAAGTCGCCCCCGCAAGCAAACTGCTTTTTCTGCAAAGGTCCCAGCACCCAGGTTCCAGTAGACAAACAAGCAGGGCCGGGCAGATACCACCGAACCTCCAGAGTCTCCCCCGCGGCCACCGTCAATTCCACCGGATCACTGCACAGCTCCCCACCGGCAGGAAGAGTGCAGACCGAACTTCCGCGGAACAAGACCTCCCGAAAGCCGCCCTCCCCAACGACCGACCGTATCCGAACCGGACCAAAGGTCACCGGCTCGGTTCCATACCGGTTGGAAAAACTCAGCCGCACAGCGCTTCCCTCTACTGGTGCGGTCATCTCACACTGGAAGGTGACCTCTTTTGCAATCTCTGCGGGAAAGCCCCGGCTGACCGGAGCCGGCGCGCTTCCCCAAAATCCAACCCAATGCTGCTTCATTTTGAACATCCTTTCTCTAATTAAAGTTTATCTCCTAATACGCTGTAATTTTTCCATGAGCCGTTCTCTTTCGCAGCTTCCGTTTGTCTCAAATAGATTAAGGAATTCCGTAAAGGTCCAATATATGGCTGCATCTGTTCCGTTCCCAACTGGAAAATAAAGGAAATTTTTTGATACTGCATAGAGAGAAAATTTGCTCCATCGTCCCCCTCTGCCGTCTTTCGCAAATATTCAAAAACACGTTTGCCCCACGCAAAGGTCCGCCTAAACATAATCGCATTCCGCCCCTTTTTCAAAGGAAGAAAAACGGTAAACCGCCTGAAAAACATATGGCTGTTACGAAATATTCTGCACAGCAAATAGTTTAGAACCTGCGGCACTCGATGTATCTGAAACTGTCAACTCATGTTTACCCGTGGCACAGTTATATTGACAGGTTTCCGCAGAAGAAGTCAATCAGCATATTAAATTTGGGATTCTAATTTTCTGCATCCTCTTAAATAAAAGTATCAAAGAAAATAGCAAGAGAATCCCGCAATACATATACAAAGTCCATTGCTTCTTTAGATTACCGGAAAGATTTTTGATCAGAAACTGCCTTTGCACACTCCGCCATATATAATAAAATGCCATAGTTCCCATCTAGGACAATGGGGAAAACTACGGCACAGCACAAATAAAAAATAGCAAACCACAAATTAATCAGAAAATTAAACCGCAATATCTTATCTGCGTTGCCCTCAATGCTTTGAAACAGTTCTGACAATATGTTTTCACTATAAAGACCGTTACTTCAATACTTCGTATCAAAATAACGGTCTATTCTGGCGGAGAGAAAGGGATTCGAACCCTTGTGGACTTGCGTCCAAACGGTTTTCAAGACCGCCTCGTTATGACCGCTTCGATATCTCTCCGGATCGGATTCTATTGTAACACAAAAAACGTCGGTTGTCAAGCGGAGAAAAACGTAACATTTTGAGAACAGTTGGAGAAAACGGCTTTTACTCCTTGGAGTATACCGGAATGCTGGTCTAGGCGGCAGATATACATCACGCCGCCTCATCGTCTTCCGAAGAAAGAAAAATTTTCTGTATTTCCAGTAGAAATTCCTGCGGGTCTTTCATAAGAAAAAGCAATCTTAAAAAAGTAATTAAACCCATTAGATTTTTTCCAGACTCCAAATACGCATAGGATCTTCGTTCGATCCAAAGTTTAGAAGCCATTTTTTCTTGCGTAAGGTCATTTTTGTTCCGAAAACTTATTAAAACTGTTTTTAAGTATTGTTTCAGTTTTTCTTGAACATTTCACCTCATTGATATCACCTCCATAGTAATAAAATATTATTTTACCATATTATGGAAGAAAAATCGATGAGGTATACATCACAACATTTAATATTGGTAATATCAAAATAATTGTACAATATGAAAAAAAGCAGCTCACAACGTTCTTGGTTGTGAGCTGTTTCTTTACAATTCATAAATTTCTCGCATATTTTCTCTTGAAAGAATCACTGCCTGTGCATTCCAATACGAAGAAATTCCCGTTAACATAGACGGCAAAACAATTTTCCGTAGAAAAAGATGTTTTTTAAATTGCGCAAGGTTGTTGGATCCTATGTGAAGAATACTATTCAAAGGATTCCACGGATGAGATATGCGCTGGAGAACACAGTAATAACCTTTAACGAAAACTCCCTCTTGGTAATATCCGTCTTCGCTTGTTTGAATCGGCAGATTTAAACTTTTTCCGTTTACGGCATCCACGTTAATTAGAATCAAATTCCGGTCCCATGCTTCCAGAGGACAGTCCAAAGCGGAGTATACCGGAAATTTCACCTGCAATTTTGGTGAAAACGACATTGTTTCCGGTGCTGCAAATTTTTGAGCAATGTCTGAAGCAAGCTCACTTCCATCATGTACAATCCGCAAGGGGCCGTAATACACATCAAGTAGCCCAGTCCCTTTTTTTGAATTTTCGTTGGCAGGCTCGGATGAAATACAAAATTTTTTCTTCTCCCGGACAAATCGGATGACAGGTTGTTTTTCACACACAAGGGAAACGCCGTTAATAATAACTTTAAATACGGCATCCATTTGGGGAGGAACCTCCAGAGAAAAATCATCACAATTTATTAGTTTAACACAAATTGTTTTTGTATTTACAATTGAAGCGGAAACGCTTGCCCGCATTTTTTCTCGGCGGATTTCATGCAGTGTAATCCAAAAGCTTCGATTAAACCGCATTCGCACAGTGGAAAACTGTAAATTTTCCGGGTAATCAGGCAAAACAGAATTCAAATCAGAAAAATTTTCCGCCCGATATTGATAAAATTGCATGTAATTATGTGTAGAGCTCTGAATGGGAATGGTACGATTGTTTTTTTTGCTTATCAGACTGTTTATATCTTTCTGATCTTTACTTTTCAAGTAATAAATAAGGCTTTTACAGTAATCCAGGTTCCGAATGCGCGATAAGTCCGGCAGCGATTCCACTGTAACAGTTTTTGCCGCCCAATGGGGATGATTCTGGCAGAAGCTCCAAACCGCAGAACCATTGTTACAGTAACCATACCAATAAATCCGACGCTCATTAAAAGAATAAAGCTTTCGCACTTCGTCGAGAGCTTCCGCAATCAATGCCTCACTGATTGGGGTTCCGGTGGAAAAACCCGCAATCCCAATATCAATCAGAATCAAATCGGGATGTTCTTTTAAGAGATGCGCAATCTTTACCCCCGCCGCATTGCCTTCCATATTAATAAAAACAATAAGGCCCGGCCGGTCTGTACTCAATTGGGGAGGCTTGCAGATTCGGATCTTCCGATATTGCAAATCCAAAGGAGAACGGTAATAGATCATCGTATTATTTTCTGCCCGATAATATGGCTCTTCCTGCTGTTCAATTCGTCGCAGATACTTTTCCAACCGGAATAAGGCAACAGCTTCCCCATGGGTAGTTTTAGTCTCTCCAGAAAAAAATCGATCAAATTCATGGCTCAAAAAATCTTTTGTATAAGAATCCGCAACATTCAGCGCATTGCGATACCGAAGCCTCAGCGCTTCCTTTTCTGCATCGTAGTTTTGAAGCAGTACAATTTGACGCCGGATTGTCGACGTTCCATCCGTAAAAAATACCTCTAACAAAAGATGAATTCTTACAGTTTTAGGAGATTTCTTTCTCAGCATTTCCGCCTGAAACATTAAGGGTACTCCAGGAAACGCAGCAGATTGCGCCAAAAGATTTTCAAAATCATCCAAAACTTTCACAGATGCTGAGGAAATAATTCGAAAGCACCTGGGAATAAAGACACAAGTACAATCTGTTTTCCGGCAATCCGGAGTCTGAAAAAACTGAATCCATTTATGATATTCCAAGCAGGTTCCGCAAAGAAAGGACTGGGGATTTTTTTCCTCCGCCGCTTGTAAGATAACCCGATTGTTCATATCATAGTAATTTGGATTAGCCAAATCTACTTCAAAAACAAGCTTATTTTCGCCCTTTTCCAGGGTCAGATAAAACGTAAAAAGATCAAAGCCGGTACTCGCACCCACATACAAGCCATTGAGCCAAATTTTGTACTTGGAATGGCTAATGGTAGAAAAGAGAATTTCCTGTTTTTCGTCAGTCCAAAGCTCTGTATAAATAAACCGGGCTTCTTTCAGCCGTTCCGGGTCTCGAAAATACACCGCATCTGTGGGAGAGATGGCGATGGGGACCAATTCTTCAGAATACTCCAATTCGGGAAAAAAAATTTCGACATAAGAAAAAGGACGCGGCTCAGAACCGTTTTTTACAAAAGCATAATAATACTCCGTTAAAATAATCGGCGTGTCTTTTATTTTCATCCTAAGGGACTCTCCCCTTACATTAAATTTTGCGTCTCCTATTATTTATTTTATCATTTTTTTCCCCAATGTCAATATGAAAGCAGGATTTGTTCTATAAAAGACAAAAAAAGCAATAATAGTTTTTAGGCAGCTTCATCATCATGCTCTGCCGCAAGAAAAATTTTTTGTATTTCTGACAAAAATTTCTGTGGATTATCCAAAAGAAAAAGTAAACGCAAAAAGGTGATCAAGCCCATCATATTTTCGCCAGACTCAAGGTCAGCATAGGATCTCCGTTCCATCCAAAGCATGGAAGCCATCAACGCTTTTTTGCTAAGCGTCATACAAACAGGAACATACTACTATTTTTTCAGCTCTCTTCAACTGCGCTTCGTAGCATATTTTCTCAACGTATCAATCGCCATATCAAAATATATATGATTTAAACTGTATAAAATAGTTTTTCCTTCATTTCGCGTTTGCAACAATCCAGCTTTTAGTAAAATGGAAATATGATGGTACACGGTGGATCCGGAAAAATTAAACATTTTCTCAAAATCCTTACGCGATGCTTCTCCGTGTTCCAAAAGATACTGCAAAATCATGATGCGGTTTTCTTCCCCCAACGCCATTCCAAAAGAATCCAAACGAACCATTCTTTGCTGCTCTTTTTTTATGTCCAAAAGCAAATGGTAATCAATTCCCAAAAGATAGATTGCCCCATCCTCCAACTGGTACAACTTCAAAAGATATTTATCTAGTAAAGAATAAGAAAGATATAAAGTCTGCCCCTCTTGCAACAAAAAGCTTAAATCTTTCAATTCGGCAACCTGCTGGGAAAGGGAATCCAATGTCGTTTCGTTAAACACATCAAAAATCTTTTGATAATTCTTTTCGTAGTATTGCGATAAAAACCGTTCCTTTTCAGACAGTTGTTCTATCAGACATTGAATATAAGAATCCGGATCCAAAAAAAATTCATACAGGTGGCTTTTTTCATCATAAGAATAGGCAGATGCCTTAATACATGCAAACAATTTATCATTGGAATTCAGATATTCATTCATTTCATCTTCGGTTAAATTTTCGAAATAGTATTCCAGCAATTTCCGTATTATTGTTTTGGTGTTTCTAAATTGATTTATAAATAAATTAAAATTAAATTTGGTCGTAAATAAATCACAATGAAACCAACTATAGTTTTTTGAAAAAAACGTCAAATCACTTTTCAGAGCATGAAAAAACAAATATAACTCATCCGGAATTTCTCCAAATGAAGCCAGCGTAAAATTTAAATTCTTTAACTTTGTCTCACTGCGCTCCTCTTCCGGAAGTGTCGCTACATATTCAGCATAATTAAACTTTACATAAAAAATAAAATACAGATCAAATAAGTATCCGGGTTTTTTCAATAATTTTATCATTTTCGCAATACTTCCTTAACTTATACGGTTATTCAATAATTATGAAATTACGATATAAGTATTATAGCACATTTTTTAAAAAATGTCAATACGTATTACGATTTTTGGTAAACATTAAAAAAAGCCTCTTTTATTGTTTTACGTATTTTTCTCTACCTTTGCTCTGCGAAATCCCCGCCAAGACAATGCCTGTCCGCAACGATCGCAATAAGATTGATATTCCCGCTCCAAAGAAGTATTGCAACCGGGACAAACAGGAAAATAACTGTTTGCTGTTTTCCGGACTTCGGTAACCTGTTTCTGGATGCGGAACTGAAGCTCAAAAATACTTTTTTCTAAAATATCGGCTTTCACTTAATTTTACCCCCTGGTATATATTGCACTCTATATTATATATCATATTTTTGATATTACAATGATACACACCACATAAAATAAACGCTGTTTTTTTTGAAAAATAGCATTAAATTCAATTATGATAAAAAAATGAGAGTCGCAAGACATCGATTTTGGATCCAAATTATGGTAGAATATTACCAAACTTTCAATATGGAGGAGAAAACATCGATGAGACAGAAAATTCAGGAAAAATTAAAACAGCATTTGAAAACAACCATTTTAAATTTACGAAGCGAAAAATGCCTAACACAAGAACAAATGGCTTCCGAACTTTGGATGGAGCGGAGATCCTATGCTGACCTTGAGTCCGGGAAAAATATGATGGGTTTAATTACCTTTCTGCGCTTGCTTTTTCTTTTGGATAACCCGCAAAACTTTCTATCGGAAATACAGAAAATTTTTCTTGCGGCAGAACACGATGAAGCAGCATGAAGTGATTTGTCAATAGAAGTGCAACACTTTTAACAGAATTTTTGCAACTCCAAGTTCCATGCTTCTGTTGCAGAGATGAAATTAAGAACTTTGCGGGGTCTGGCATTAATTAATGCCAGATTCCGC
>CALXAO010000101.1 GCA_944386295.1 uncultured Clostridia bacterium
TAACCCACCTTATCCCCGAACTGCTTGACCTGATGGACGAAGGCAAAATTGCGCTTATGGTCGGCGAGGCTTTGTCTTATCTCGGCGACGAAGAACAATACGCCGTGTTAGAGGAATGTGAAATGAACGATTGCACACCGTCTTATGCACAAGCCGTTGAAATGAAAAAGAGGTATCAGGATGGGCAACTCACGGCTGAGAATATTAGCGAAATTCTCTCCCGTGAAAAGGCAAATCAAAAGGAAACCATTAAAATCCCAACCGAGAAGCTACGAAAATACGCACCGAACGCCGATGCGAAACAGCTTGAGGATTTTATCCTCAAAGCCTGTGACCATTATCGCAAGTATCTCATCCGTCAGCGTAATCTGGACGAAAGGTAAGGAGGACTCAACAATGAAAAATCAAACAAATTGGATCGTTGGCATATCCGACGGCAAAGCTCACGAATATAAAATCGGTAATGTTACCTTTACGGTGTTTTCTGAATTTGAGCCGATGAAATCGGAAAACACGATTAAAAGTCGTTTCGAGAAAAGTATCACAAGTGATTTCACAGATTTGACAGATGCAATTTTACAGAATAAAATGGCAGAGGAATATGTGTGTTCGACTGCCGGAGAGGAGGAGTAAATGCAGTCGAGAAAGAAAATTGAACAAACCGGGATTACGGCGCTGTATTGCCGTTTATCCCGTGACGACGGTGGGGACGGCGACAGCAATTCCATTGTCAATCAGCGCAAAATGCTCACGAAGTACGCCAAAGAAAATGGCTTTTCCAACACCCGCTTTTATGTGGACGACGGTATTACCGGAACACGGTTTGACCGTCCCGGTTTTCAGGCTATGCTTGACGATATTGAAATGGGCTATGTATCAACTGTAATCGTCAAGGATTTGTCCCGACTTGGGCGTGATTATGTCACCGTCGGGCAATACACGGATATTTATTTTCCCGATCATAATGTTCGTTTCATTGCCATCAACGACTTAGTGGACAGCGACGAGGGCGAAAACGAGATTGCGCCGTTTAAGAATGTGATGAACGAAATGTATGCCCGTGACATCAGCCGAAAGGTGCGTTCAGCCCACCGTATTCGGGGAACCTCCGGCGAACCGTTATCTCAGCCGCCGTATGGGTATATGAAATCTCCTGAAAACAAAAAGAAATGGATTATAGATCCGGAGGCGGCAGCCGTTGTTAAAGACATCTTTAGGATGACTTTAGAGGGAAAGGGTGCCGAAACAATTGCCCGAATTTTACAGGAACGCAAGGTGCTTGTACCTATGGCGTATTGGCAGAGCAAAGGGCTTCCGAGAGGCGGTAAAAAAACACAGCCCAACCCGTACAAATGGTGCAAAACCAGCGTTTCCAAAATCCTCGCCGGGCAGGAATACTGCGGCGATATTATCAATTTTAAAACCTGCTCCAAATCATTCAAAAATAAAACGAGATATGCAAATCCCGAAGATAAATGGATGATTTTCAAGGATGTTCACGAGCCGATTATTGACCGTGAGGTATTTGAGCAGGTGCAGAAGCTTATAGGCAAAACCCGCCGCCGTAATCCGAAACCGGAGAACTGGGAGCGCAATATGTTCTGCGATTTGCTCTATTGTGCTGACTGCGGACGAAAACTGTGGTTTAATATTAAGCACGACAAAGAGGATATTCCGTTCTTTATGTGCGGCAATTATCACGGCAACAGGGGAACTTGTTCCTCCACGCATTATCTGAGAGCTGACGCCATTGAACAGGTGGTAACATTAGAGCTTCGCAGGCTGTCAAAATGTCTTTGCGACAATGAGGAAGATTTTGCAACGTTGCTTGCCGACAAGACCAATGCCGACATTCTTAAAGAGAAGAAGCATATCGAGAGTGAAATGCAAAAGTGTATCGTGCGCAGTGAGCAGGTGTCGGAGCTGTGTATCAAGTGCTATGAGGATAACGTTTCGGGTAAGTTGAGCGATGAGATGTTTATGCGATTTTCTCAAAAGTACGAAGCCGAACGGTTAGAACTGAAAGCGAAAATAGCCGATTACCGCAGGCGCTTGGCAGAGGTCGAGGAAATGCAGCTCGGAAAGGAGAAATTCATCGCCGCTGCTCGGAAGTTTATGCAGATGGACAAGCTCACCGCACCGCTGCTTCGGGAACTCATTGACCGCATTGATGTATACGAAGTAACGGGCACCGGCAAAAACCGCAAACAACAGATAAAGATTCACTACAAGTTTGTAGGGTATCTGGAACTGCCGAGTCTTGCAAGACGGCACAATTACCGTGAGGAAACCCGAAAAGGCGTCGCCGTAGAGTATGTTCCAAATGCTTTACCGGCATAACAAAAAGAGCAGGATAATCCCTGCTCATACATATAAAGAGGTGCAAAACAGGCAAAAAGAAATCGAGTGTCCATATCCCAACTCTCAGGTTGGTTATGAACACTCGATATGGTGCGGGTGACAGGACTTGAACCTGCACGGGGGTGCCACCAGAACCTAAATCTGGCGCGTCTGCCAATTCCGCCACACCCGCATAACATTACACTGCATAATATAGCACATTCGTTTTTAAATGTCAAATCCCCGACGGATTTTTGATCTGTCGGGGATAGATAATTGCGTAAACGAGATATGTGATGTGTTTTAGCTTGTATTCTCATTTACAAATGCACATGGAATTTCAGCACCGTTTTTACATGCAGTAGTGCTCGATATAGTTTTCGCGGCACTTGTTGATGATTTTCTTGGCGGCCTCGCAGCCCTGCTCTTCGTTGACAACAGTTTCCTTGCCCTCGAGGCTCTTGTAGACCTGGAAAAAGTGTCTCATCTCGGTAAAGATGTGCTGAGGGAGCTCGTTTATCTCATGGTAGTTGTTGAATGTAGGGTCGCTAAAAGGAATTGCTATAATCTTTTCGTCGAGCTTACCGTCGTCTAACATGGCGAAAACTCCTATCGGATAGCAGCGGACGAGGCTCATCGGCTTGAGTGGTTCGCTGCAAAGGACAAGCACGTCAAGAGGGTCGCCGTCCTCGGCAAGCGTGTGGGGAATAAGCCCATAGTTGGCGGGGTAATGGGTGGAAGTGTGTAAGATCCTGTCAAGGATTATAAGACCTGTCTCTTTATCCAGCTCGTATTTATTCTTCGAGCCTTTTTCTATCTCGATAACCGCCACAAAGTCATCGGCTGTTATTCTTGAGGGATTCATATCATGCCATATGTTAGACATTTTTCAGGAGCTTCCTTTCTGTTGCGGCGACGCGGGCATTAAAAGCCTTTTGCTGCCTACTGTAATTTTTTTATATTACCGCTTAGTTACAATCTATCACATATACGCAAAAATGTCAAATGCGAATTTTATCTTTTTGACCGTCGGTATTGTATTAGGACGGAATATATGGTATTATTCCTATCTGAAAGAGATTTTGGGTGTAGCGCTGGGCGCGATGCCCGGAAGGAGACACAAATGAAAAAGGCGGTTCTTTTTGACCTAGACGGCACCATGTGGGACGCTTCGCAGAGCGTTGCGGATTCATTCAACGAAGCGCTTGAGGAGCTTGGGATTGAACGCAGGATAACTCTTGACGAGATGCGGGGCGTTATGGGCAAGACCATGGAGGACATAGCTCACATTTTCTTTGATTGCGTAGATCCTGAGAGAGCGTATGACATAATGGTATACTGTACAGAGTATGAGAATAAATATATTCTCAGCCACGGCGGAGCGCTTTATGACGGGTTAAGAGAGCTGCTTGAGAGCCTGAGGGCAGACGGCTGGCTTACAGCCTGCGTTTCAAATTGCCAGTCTGGATATATAGAGGCGTTTTGCGGCCATTACGACCTTGACAGACTGTTTGACGACAGAGAGTGCTGGGGAAACACCCGCAAGCTCAAGGCGAATAATATAAAGCTTGTGGTGAAGAGAAATCAAATAGATTTCTGCGTGTATGTTGGCGATACCATGGGGGATTATGAGTCAGCAATGCAGGCGGGAGTCAGGTTTATCCACGCAGCATATGGCTACGGAAGCGTGCCGGCAGGAACTCCTGCGGTAAACAGCCTTTTGGAAATACCAGAACAGCTTAGTAAGATGATATGATAACGCCCCGCAATACCAAAATAAAACGGTACTGCGGGGTTCATTTTATCAGTTTTTATTGAACTCGCTCAGTATAAGGCCTTCGTTTTTCTCAAGTGCCCAGCGTATGTTCCATTCGCTTGTGAACAGGAGGAGGTAGTTGCCCTTGAAGTCCTGAACTATCTTTGTGTCTGAGCTCAGGTTTAGCTTTTTCGGGTCGAGACCCTCGTTGTCTATCCATCTGATATACTGATACGGCAGACCCTCGTTGATTATTTCGACATTGTACTCGGTTGCCATTCTGTGCTCAAAAACATCGAACTGAAGCATTCCGACAACTCCGACTATGACCTCTTCAAAGCCGGAAT
>CALXAO010000102.1 GCA_944386295.1 uncultured Clostridia bacterium
GCTTTTACCCTTTGGCAGAACTCAGTACTTAGTAACACAGTAAACATATTCATAAGGCGGGAAAAAGCCTTTCTTCGGGTATTTTCCCGTCATCAATGATTCTTTTGCTTATCCACGGTGTTTTGTCCCCCATCGGCTACCTCTGCCCTCGGGATTTTTCTCTGCAAGTCCGTCAATCAGGTACCGTCACATCCATTACATATTATCACAGCCTGTCTGTGTGGCCGTTCCGCTCTTCGTTCATTTCTTCCATTAACTGCTTCTCAATTATTTTTTCGGTGTATCTATGCTTGAAAAGTGCGGTATCTGCTTGCCCATCAAATTCCCAACCACCTGTACGTATGTTCTTCTCAGTGACAGCAATCCATACAAACGCGGTATCAGCGCCATTTTAAATATTACCACCGGATCTATGCTTGGACCGCACTGTCTCTTTTCCTCAGTAGATGCTCCTTCGGTACAAATTCTTCTATGCTGAAAAGCTTCGTTTTTGCGTGCTTTACAATCCTTCCTTCTATAATTATACCATATGCAAAAAAGCCCAGTATAAACTGGACTTTTTTCGACAGACTGAGGGGAGAGCATTTCTGCTCTCCCCTACGATCAAACTGCCAAAAGGAATTTATTTCATTCCGTTTTCGTAGCTCTCGATCATTTTTTTAACCATCTGGCCACCGATGCTTCCGGCCTGCTTAGAAGTCAGGTCACCGTTGTAACCCTGCTTCAAATTCACACCAACCTCGCTGGCAGCTTCCATCTTAAACTTGTTAAGAGCTTCCTTCGCCTGAGGAACCAGGTTCTTATTACTAGCCATTCTAATTTTTCCCTCCTTGTTCATAAAAGCGATTAAACACTTTTGTTGTTTTTCCGCGACCGTGTTTTCGTTCGCAATACTATTATGATTGCAGGAGGTCAAAATATTTCATGATATTTTTGGAAATTGTTCCGGCAATTTATTCCAAAACAGCTTATTCCGGATCACTCCGATTCCGTACACGGAATTCCGAAGGAGAAACGCCTTTTTTCTTTTTAAAAATTCGACTAAAGTACAGAGGATCAGGATACCCGCAGTCATGTGAAATTTCCTTTACTGTCAAATCCGACGTAGCCAGCAACTCCTCCGCCCGGTAGAGCCGAAGAGAAACAATATAATCGGAGGGGGACAATCCAGTTAAATCCCGAAATACCGTCCGGTAACGACTAGGACTGAGATGCTCCATTGCAGCTAGCTGTTCTACCGACAGGGGTTCAGAAAAACACTGATGAATCCGGGCAAGCGAAGTGTAAATCTGTTCGGCAGAAAAAACGTCTTCACCGCTGTTTCGATTCCTAGACAGAGTGGTAAGAACCCGAATCAGCAAAGAAGCACAGGCATCATCCATACCAGGCTCCCGCAGCAGAAATTCCTGAAACAGACGCTGAAACAGACGCTCTAGTCTCTCCATACCCCCGGAACAGGGAATTACAGTGTTGGCCGGAAGATCCAATCGGCGTAAAAGCGCTTCCGCCTCATTTCCGGTAAAATGAATCCAATAATATCGCAGTACCTCTTCTCCCTGCCGGAAATAGCGAAAAGGCGTTCGGGGCGAATAGATAATAAATTCTCCAGGAAACACGGACGCATTCCCAGTAGCAAGACGCGTACACAGTTCCCCCTGTAAAATATACTGCAAATACCAGTCTCGCCGCCCTGTTGGATTAAAAGTCAGAAAATCCCGGTCCATGGAGGTAAGTCCCGTACAGTTGATCTGAAGATACCGGTCCTGACGTTCAAAATCATTTTCAGTAGACTCAATGACACGGTAATAATTCTGAGGTTTCAAGGAAATCCCCTTTCGTAATCGTTTTGTCCATAATAACAGTTGATTTGTACATTGCACTGGAACCAATTTTAGTATACACTAAAAAAAGAAAAAAGTCAACACCTTTATTAAAAAAACAAACTGAAAAGAGGTTTTCCAAATGAAAAAATCCATAAACGCTTGGTCTGCGGATCCATCCGTCAGCCGGGAAGAACTATTCCGGGATGTCAAGGCCGCTGGATTTGAAGGCATTGAACTGAATGTGGACGGCCCCAATGGGGCAAAGCACGCCTTATCCATGGAAACCACCGGGGAAGAACTAGCCCAGATCCGGCAGTTATCACAGAAATACAGCCTTCCGGTAGGCAGCATTTCTACAAGCCTCTGGTGGAAGGTCTCCATGGGTGATCCAATCAAGACAGATGCGGCGGCCGCACTATTGGAGCAGCAGCTCCGATGCGCAAAAGAAACCGGTGCCACCGCCATTCTGGTAGTTCCGGGGGGAATGAGCAGCGATCGGACACTGAAACAGGCCTGGGACAACAGCGTTACGTTTCTGAAGGGACAGAAGGAAACAATCGAGCGGTACGGAATTATTGTAGGTGTAGAAAACGTATGGAACGAATTTTTCACGTCGCCCTTTGATATGTGCTGCTTTCTAGATGAGGTTAATCATCCGCTGGTACAGGCATATTATGATGTAGGCAACGTTATCGCGTTTTCCACATCTGAACACTGGATTGAAATTCTGGGAAACCGAATTTGCAAAATCCACATTAAAGACTTCAAGCGGAACAAAGGAAAAATTAACACTGGGGGAAACTTTGTAGACCTGACACAGGGAGATGTAAACTGGAAAACAGTTGTTCCCGCCCTGCGAAAAGCCGGTTATGACGGATTTCTGACCGCAGAAGTCTTCAAAGAAGACGAAACCCAGCCTTATACCGAATATTATCGTCAAATCAGCGCTCAGGAAGATGAAATCCTGTCTTATTAAACGAAAAGGAGCCTTTGTAAAATGAAAAAGCTTTGTATCATTGGATGTGGTGGTATTGGAACCTACCATCTGGAGCATTTCCTAAAATTTACCGATATTGTTACCTTAGCTGGATTTTGTGACTTGATTCTCGAACGGGCAGAAAACTTCGTCCAGTTGGCTGGCAGTGGAAAGGCCTTTACCGACTATCGGAAAATGTACGACGAAATTGAACCCGATTTAGTGTTCATCTGTATTCCGCCGTCCAAACATGGAGAAATAGAATTTGAAACCATCCGGCGGGGAATTCCCTTCTTTGTAGAAAAACCTCTGGCACTGGATCTAGGATTGGCCCGGGAAATTCTGGCAGCTGTGGAAGAAAAAAAACTGGTTACTGCCAGTGGCTTTCAGTGTCGGTATTCCAATTTAGTGGAACCGAATCTGCAATTTATTAGGGAAAATGAAGTCGTCTACATTGAATGCGCCCGAATGGGCGGAATTCCCGGCACAGACTGGTGGCCGAAAAAGTCCGAATCAGGCGGTCAAATTGTGGAACAAACAATCCATCAATTTGACATTATCCGCTATGTTTATGGCGAGCCGGAAGAGGTGTTCACCTTCGGGACCCGAGGCTTTATCCGGGATGTTCCCGGTTATGATACCGATGACCTTTCAACCACCGTCATTCGCTTCCGCAGCGGCGCGCTGGGAACCATCGCCACCGGCTGCTACGCATCCAAAGGTACAGCCTTTGATTCCAAAGTCATTTTCAGCGCCAAGGACTGCCGTGCGGAACTGAAAATTCTTAACTGTTTCGAAATTTTAGGAGAAGCCAAGGTCCCGGCGGCAAATACCAGCGGCTTTGTTCTCAGCAACGATGGAGGCTTTACTTCTGCAGAGGGCGACAGCACCCTGTTTCGACAGGAGGGAGACGCCGGAATCCTGTGCGACCGGACCTTTATTGAAGCGGCTATTTCAGGTGACGGATCCAAAGTCCGTTCCCCTTATGCGGACGCTCTTCGTTCCCTGGAGTTTGTACTGGCTTGTAATGAATCCATGCGTACCGGAAAAAAAGTCCGCATTGGCGACTGATAAAAAACAAATAGGATACTCAATATCTCTCAACAGAAAATGTTGGGAGATATTTCTTAATTATAAATTCTCGCAAAAACAGCTTAAAATAAAGGCGGTACGTATATAGCCGTATCCCCGTATAGGGCGGTTTTGCGCAGAATCTAAACAAAGGCTTGTAATCTTGCTTGTTTTTCATTTTCTTGATTATTTTAAAATTTTACTTGAATTGTATAATTACATCAAGAAAACTACCCTTTGTTGGTATTGCAATCTTTTCTGTTCTTTGGGCATAGTCAACCACAACCGAAAACATACTCAGAAACATACTTTGACACATCCTATCCGCATCCTCTTCGAGATGTTTTGGAAATAGCCTTTTATACCCTGAAACAAACTTGTTTATAATATTTGAGTATTCCGGAATTAAAGGTGCTAAATATTTGTCTGCCAATTCTTCAAATGCTTTCTTTTGTTCAAAATTAAAAGCAGGTGTTGTAATAAATAACGTACCATCTTCTCTTTTAACTATATACCCATCTTTTATAGCATTTGCCAAAGAATCGATATCCTCGGTTTTTCCGTCATATAAAATATCCTCACAAATATTTATGTAATTATCATACATCATTTGCCTAAACGATATGCCGCTTATGTTGTTATATGCAGTATGACTGCAACCGCCACGGCTACCCAAAGTAGCGGAGTGCTGTATTCCTATGCCAATGCGGTGATGCTTACCTGTTTCCATATTTCCTAAATAACACCAGGCATTACCGTCATACTTCACCTTGAATTGCGGATAGGGTAATTCACAATATTTTTTGCTGATAAAAGAAAAAGCCATTATACCGTATAGGTACCATAAATCTTGATTCCTTTTTTCTGCTTTGTAAAAATCAATTTTATCTGCATCCAAAGCAATTTTATCTAATGCCATAATTAGCCTGTCCATAATAGGCATTAGTACTTTTTCGGCATTTTCTTCACAATAAATTCCATATTTGTCAGACCAAAGGATAAAGTCTGTGCGATATTTACCCTTCACTTGCTCTATAATGGCCTCTCGCTTTAATAAGTTGTCTATTCTTTCCTCAATGTAATAAGCAGGAACACCGCAAAATTTCGTTAATTCTTCAATAGTCATAGCGGTGTCATAACAATAGTACAGAATGTTTTGCAATAAAGAATCATCAATAAACACAGAAGGGAAAAGAATAGATCTTCCGTTGTAATTACCGTTACCGTAAATGTTGATACTTATTTTTTTAAGTCTTAAAGCAGTTTCGTTCATAGTGTTACACTCCTTTTTTATTTTCTTTCTTGCTTCGGACAGCCGCCATGTGACTGTACCTTCCGGAATACCTAACCGTTTAGATATTTGTTTTGTAGAAAGATTATCATAATAGTAAAAGATGATAATATCTCTATAAATAGCAGAAAGCATAGCGATTTTTCGGCGAAGAAAATCATATATTTCATCATCTTCTTCGGTTTCTTCGTATAGTAGGGTATCAAGAACATCATAGGAATATATTTCACGCTCTTTTCCTTTGTTTCGTTTATAAGTACGAGTTACATTTTTGGCGATACCCCAAAGCCACGGTTCAAAACTGCAAACATTCTGCAATTTTGAAAACTCACGAACAGCAGTAAACAGTATTTCTTGTGAAAGTTCATCTGATTCCGCACGGGTAAAAGTGTTATTTACCGCATATCCATAAACCTTTTCAATATAGTTTTCAATAATGGACATGTCCATCATCTTTCACCACCTTTCAACTATAAAGTGCAACAAAAGGTTATTTCATTGGGTGTTTTTAAGAAATTTTATTCTTTTTATTAAAAACCGCCTACAACTTCCCAGACACGATTATCATAAAGCAAGGTTTTCATATTTTTCGATGAAAATCAACCCTTAAACTACACAGAATTTTGCTCATCGCATAGCACTCTTTATATTGTTCATTTTGTTGAACAATATAAGGTTCCGAACTCTGTAAAAAAATACTTTGTTTATTTGCTCATTGAGGATAATTTTATCGTTCCATCTTTAAAAGACGGTTTGTTGTTCCATCTTCATATTGTCATTCATTTTTATAAAGGAAACCATGCTTTTTATAAAATGATATGGCTCTTTTATTTTGCTCCAGTACCCATAAATAGCGCACATCAAAGCTATTAATTGCAAATTCAATTAGTTTACCACCGATTCCCTAGTTAAAAAATCAACATAAAGATCTTCTACTTCTTCATCCTTTATACAAATCATTCTTTTAACAAATTCACCCCAATAAACGCAGTCAAAATTTAATTCATCTGGATGATCGATATCTTCTTGAGCACTAGATCATACTTGCCTTTCACC
>CALXAO010000103.1 GCA_944386295.1 uncultured Clostridia bacterium
GCTGTTTTAGTTTTTTCTCATCTGTCATAAAAATTACCATACCTTTGCAGAGCAAAAACTTCCTTTTCGCCGGAATTTGTACCGATAAAACTACAAAAATCAGATTCTGTCGTAAAACACATGTTCCAGATACAGGCCGCAGGCAGGAGCTGTAGGACCGGCCAATTTTCGGTTCTTTCCCTGCAGAATCAAGCGAATCTGTTCTGCCGGGTATTTCCGAGGAACAGCCAAAAGCGTGCCGACCATAATCCGTACCATATGATATAAAAAACCATCCGCCCGAACCCGGAACAAAAGCAAATCTCCATTCCGTTCAAATCCAGCAGACACCACTGTCCGGACAGGATCCGTAATCTTGCTTCCGGCCGCCATAAACGAAGAAAAATCATGTGTTCCAACCAACAGCGAAGCCCCGCGGTTAAGCTGCCCCAAGTCCGCAGAATAAACATCCTGCAATGCCAATCCCTCCCAGAATGGAGAACGAACCGGTGAAATACGAATCCGGTAAACATATTCCTTGGAAACTACATCATATCGAGCGTGAAAATTCTCCGGAACCAAAAGGACCTGAACCACTGCAAGATCCGCAGAAAGATTGGCATTTAAAGCTTTTTGTATCATAGAGCAATCCATTCGGGTTTCTGCCGCAAAGGAAACACAGTAATCCAGGGCATGCACTCCGCTGTCCGTCCGGCTGCAGCCGGCCAAATCCGAAAACGTCCCAAAAATACGCCCCAATGTCCGCCGGAGTTCGCCCTGTACTGTACGACCGTTTTTCTGCATCTGGGAACCGCAAAAATTCCGACCGTCAAACTGTATGCGTAGAAGAAACTTCGGCATTATACATGCCCCCACAACTGCAACTGGTTCAGTCCGAGAATAAGCCCAATTAATGCAGCACAGCAAACCAAAGCTACATAATCCCGGGCTTCCATCTGATACCGGACATATCGAGTTCGGCCTTTGCTGTCACCAGTATAGCATCGGCATTCCATTGCAACAGCAAGTTCCTCGGCTCGCTGAAAGGCAGAAACAAAAAGAGGAATCAAAATCGGAAGCATTGCTTTTGCCCGGCGAAAAAGATTTCCGCTTTGAAAATCAGCCCCCCGCGCCTTTTGGGCGTTCATGATTTTTTCCGTTTCGTCCAAAAGAGTAGGTATAAATCGGAGCGCGGTCGACATCATCATAGAAAACTCGTGCACGGGAAACCGAATTTTTTTCAAAGGAGAAAGCAGACGTTCCAGTCCCCCAGTTAGCAACAGCGGTGAGGTTGTATAAGTCAAAATCGACATGCTCATAACCATCAACATAATCCGCGCAACCATAAATATTGCCGTAATCACACCTTCCAAGGTCACGGTAAACACCCAGAATGAAAACAAAACCCGATCGCCGTTGGTATAAAACATGTTTAAAATTCCGGTAAAACACATAATCAGCAGCAACGGTCGAAGCCCTTTAAAATAAAACCGAAAAGGAACCCCTGAAAGGAAGATTAAGGCAAAGGTTCCGACACCCATTACCAAATAACTGAAAATAGTCGATGCTAAAAAAAGCGCAGTAATATATAGAACTGTCATGACGATTTTTGCCCGGGGATCCAGACGGTGAAGCAACGAATGACCTGGAAAATACTGTCCAAGCGTAATATCTCTGATCATTGTGGCCGCCCCGCTTTTCTTAATATTTCATCAGCGGCCCGTGCTACCGAAAAGACGGAAGAAAGATCATATCCTTTTTGGGAAAGCGTCAGAAATACCCGGGTAATCTGAGGAACACTCAGTCCCATTTCAGACAGCTCCCCGGCACGGGCAAACACCTCTTCGGTCGGCGCAAACATAACAAGATGGGCCTGGTGAAGAACCATAACCTTTTGGGCATTGGCACAAATATCTTCCATACTGTGCGAAACTAAAATCACCGTAATTTTTTCGGTCTGCTGATATTCCCGAATCCGAGATAAAATTTCATGGCAGCCACGGGGATCCAAGCCTGCAGTAGGTTCATCAAGAATCAAAACCTTAGGCCGCATGGCCATAATTCCGGCAATGGCGGCACGGCGCTTCTGACCGCCGGACAATTCAAAGGGAGATCGTGTCCGGAACCGGTCGGGAAGTCCTACAAAATACATGGCTTCTTCTACCCGCTGCCGAATTTCCTCTTCCGAAAGTCCCATATTTTTTGGGCCAAACGCAATATCTTTTTCCACAGTTTCCTCAAAAAGTTGATACTCCGGATATTGAAACACCAATCCCACCCGGAACCGCAATTCCCGTTGAGAAAAACCTTTTTTCCAGATATCCTGCCCTTGATAGAAAATCTGTCCGGAGGAAGGTTTCAGAAGTCCATTGAGGCTCTGAATCAACGTGGATTTTCCCGAACCGGTATGACCGATCACACCAATAAATTCATTGTCCCCGATTTCAAAGGAAACATCCGCAACCGCCGCTTTTTCAAAGGGAGTTCCGGCACTGTACACATGGGTCAGGCAGGATGCGCGGAGCAAAGCCTCACTCATCTTCCCACGCAACCTTTCCGTTCAAGATATCTTCCACAACTGATACACATTCCTCTTCGGTAAGAACCGCCAGCGGTACCTTTAGCCCGCCAGCCCGCAGCCGAAACATTAAATCGGTACTCTGGGGAACATCCAATCCGATACTCCACAAATAGCCGGCATTCTGGAACACATAATGAGGTGACCCATCCAAAACAATATCACCATCATCCATCACAACTACCCGATCCGCCTGTGCAGCTTCATCCATAAAATGAGTAATCAAAACAATTGTCATCCCCTGTTCCCGGAACCGACGAATAACCGCCATCACTTCCTGCCGCCCCCGAGGATCCAGCATAGCAGTGGGCTCATCCAATACTAAAATCCGAGGCTGCATAGCGATCACTCCAGCAATGGCCACCCGCTGTTTCTGCCCTCCGGACAGCTGATGTGTCGCATGAGAAGCAAAGGATTCCATCCCCACAATCCGCAGGGCTTCAGCTACCCGCTGATGCATTTCCTCGTAAGGGACACCTGTGTTTTCCAACGCAAAGGCAACATCCTCTGCGACAATCGTGGTTACAAGCTGATTGTCCGGATTCTGAAATACCATTCCTACTGTCCGGCGAAGCTGGGACAGATTTTCCTCACAAACCGAAATTCCAGCAACCGTCAATTTTCCAGAGGTAGGAAGACAAATTCCATTTAAATGCTTGGCCAAAGTGGATTTTCCGCTGCCGTTGTGCCCAAGAACAGCAACAAATTCCCCTTCGCAAATTTCCAGATCCACCTGCTTCAGTACCGGTTCCGAATTCTCTTCGTACTGAAATGTAAGCCCTTTTGCTTCTATGATATTCAAGGTTAGGATCCCTTTCTCTTTCAAAATTAAAACAATCAGTTCTGCCAACGGGCAGTTGCTCCGCAGGGAAGGCACAACCCATCCCTTCCTACCGGCAAACCAATTTCAGAAGCGGTTACCCGGCCGCCGAAACGCCGTTCCACCGTACAACGTAACAGATATTCCATACATCCAGCCGACAGTCCGGTTGTATAAGAATTTAAAAGAAAAAACAAAGGCTGTTGGCTGAGAACATCCAGACAGAGCTCCAGCAACCGGAACAGCTCGTTTTCCAACTTCCAAACCTCACCGTCAGGCCCCCTTCCATAGGAAGGAGGATCCATAATCAGAGCGTCATACCGCCGTCCTCGCCGAATTTCCCGGGAAACAAACTTCACACAGTCATCCACAATAAAACGAACATTATCTAAGCCGCACAACTGAGCGTTTTCCTTCGCCCAAGCCACCATGCCTTTAGACGCATCCACGTGACAGACCGACGCGCCTGCTTTCGCACAGGCCACAGAAGCCCCGCCAGTGTAAGCAAACAGATTTAAAACCGACACAGGACGTCCAGCACTGGAAATCTGTTCTGCCGCCCAGTCCCAATTGACTGCCTGCTCCGGGAACAAACCCGTATGCTTAAAATTCATAGGCTTAATCTGAAACACCAAATTTCCATATCCCACATGAAACACAGGAATTTCCTGTCCCTTCCAATGCCCTCCGCCGGAAGAAGAGCGATAATACGCCGCCGAAGGAGTTGTCCATCCCGGATGAAATCGGGGCGTACTCCAGATCACCTGCGGGTCCGGCCGAACCAGAGTATACGTTCCCCAGCGTTCCAGCTTTTCGCCGTCCGAGGCATCTAAGACCTCAAAATCCCGCCAATGTTCCGCCATCCACACGGCATTTGCCCTCCTATTGTTTCAGTGTGTTTAATCAAAGAACATTATACCATTTTTTCTGCGTTCAGTCAAGGCTTTTCACGAAAAATTCCACAAATGCTTAAAGCCGGGAGAATATTGTCTCCCGGCTTCAAGATTATTGCGCTTGTTTTTCGAAATTCAGAACCCCTTCCGTCTCACTCACCTTTACCTTATCGCCTTTAGTAAAGGCGCCTTCCAGCATTTTTTCCGCAATTTTATCTTCCAAAAGACTTTGAATTGCCCGCTTCAAAGGCCGAGCACCGTATATTGAGTCAAAGCCCTTATCCGCAAGAAGAGCAACTGCACCCGCTGTTACTTCCAACTGAACCCCCATATCCGCCAAACGGTGGCAAACCTGGGCAACCAAACGGTTGGCAATTTCACAGATATCCTCTTTGCGCAGTTGGGTAAAGACAATAATATCATCGATCCGATTTAAAAATTCCGGACGAAAAGTTCCTTTCAGATCGTCCAAAACTGACGCACGGATTTTTTCCTGTGTCTGAGAAAATTCCTCTGTCTGCGGAGCAAATCCCAGTTGTTTGCGCTCGGTAATATTCCGAGCCCCCACATTGCTGGTCATAATAATAACCGCATTTTTGAAATCTACCTTCCGGCCCTGACCATCGGTCAGCTGACCATCGTCAAGAATTTGAAGAAGAACATTAAAGACATCGGGGTGGGCCTTTTCAATTTCATCGAACAGAATCACCGAATAAGGCTTCCGACGAACCTTTTCAGTCAGCTGACCGCCTTCTTCGTAACCCACATACCCTGGAGGAGATCCAATCAGCCGGGAAACGGTATGCTTCTCCATATATTCCGACATATCAATACGGATCATAGCGTTTTCATCTCCGAACATTACCTCCGCCAAAGCTTTGGACAATTCGGTCTTCCCAACACCTGTAGGCCCGAGAAATAAGAAAGAACCAATGGGCCGCTTAGGATCTTTTAACCCGACCCTGCCACGGCGAATAGCCTTAGCTACAGCACTGACAGCCTCCTCCTGCCCCACCACACGTTCGTGAAGAATCTGCTCCATGTTTAGTAAACGCTGGCTTTCCTCCCGGACCAGTTTCCGAACCGGAATTCCAGTCGCCTGGGAAATCACTTCTTCAATCTCTTCCGAAGTCACCACCAATTCCTTAGATGCTGCAGACTGATTCCATTGACTACGCAGCTGTTCTAACTCCTCACGGGATTGTTTTTCCGCGTCCCGGAGACGGGCAGCCTCTTCGAAATTCTGATTCCGAACCGCATCTTCTTTTTCGGCATTTAGCCGAGTCAGAGCTTCTTCTTTTTCTTTCAGATCCGGCGGCGAAATCAAGTTTTCAATTCGCAATTTGGATGCAGCTTCGTCCATCAGATCAATGGCCTTGTCAGGCAGGAACCGATCCTGAATGTAGCGCTTGCTCAGTTTGACAGCCGAATCGATAGCCTCATCGGTAATCCTAACTTTGTGATGCGCCTCATATTTATCCCGGATTCCTTTCAAAATTTCAATAGCATCCTCCACTGAGGGTTCGTTGACAATAATTGGCTGGAAACGGCGCTCCAACGCAGCATCTTTTTCAATATTTTTATGATACTCGCTCAGCGTTGTTGCCCCAATTACTTGCAATTCTCCTCGCGCCAGTGAAGGCTTCAGAATATTAGCAGCGTCCACAGCTCCTTCAGCAGAGCCTGCACCGATCAGCACGTGAAGTTCGTCAATAAATAAAACAACATTCCCAGATTTCTTAACCTCTTCAATAACATTTTTAATCCGTTCTTCAAAATCTCCCCGGTACTTAGAACCAGCAATCATAGAAGCAATATCCAATGTTACAACCCGCTTCCCTTTCAGGGTTTCTGGAACCTTCCCCTCTACAATATGCTGCGCAAGACCTTCAGCAATGGCAGTTTTCCCTACACCAGGTTCCCCGATTAAACAGGGATTGTTTTTTGTTCTTCGGGAAAGAATTTGAATTACCCGGGCAATTTCATCCGAACGGCCGATTACAGGGTCAATTTTATGCTCTGAGGCCATTTCAGTCAGTTCCCGGCCAAATTGATCCAAGGTCGGCGTATCTTTATGCCCGTGTTTTGCAGCGGTGTTTCCTCCGGATTTCCGGTTTCCAGCCGTGGACGCGGCAAGTCCCATCAATTCCAGAATATCGGAATAAATATCCCGAGGATCAGCTCCCTCGCTTTGCAAAATTTCCACCGCCTTGCAATCTCGCTCCCGCAGCAAAGCAATTAATAGATGCTCTGTCCCAATAATCCGGTGTCCCAACTGGCGAGCTTCCACATAGGCTTGCTCCAGAATTTTTTTCATTCGGGGCGTCATATCCTGCCCAGACACCTGAGAGGGTACCCCGGTGCCAATGGTTTCTGCAATCCGCGTTACAATTCCGTCTACCGTAATCCCCGATTTAGACAAAGCTTTCTGAGACACCGAATCCTCCGTCTGAGCAAGACCAATCAACAAATGTTCGGTTCCCACATAGGAATGCCCCAGCTCCCGAGCCGCTGCCAGCGCATGATTCAATGCATAAGTTGCTTTTTCCGAAAAATTATTCAACATAAATTATTCCTCCTTTGAAAGCGCTTCCCGCACCAGCTCAGCGCGCTTTACATCTCTCTGGCCAGCTTCTAAACTTCCGCCTCCTGACAGCATCAGACTGTAAGGTTGGGAATGCATGAACAGCCGATCCAATGCACTTCGATTTAGCGAAAGCAGTCCAGCTTCCGCACCTAAACGGATTTTGGAAAATAATGCAGCAAACTCTGCTGAAGAAAGGATTCTGGCATACCGCAAAATCCCATACGCCCGAAAAATTTCATCCTGCCAGGCAGGATCCTTCAACAGCTTTTCCCGAACCGCAGCTTCCGAATGACAAATCTGCGCCGTAACCTTTGTCAGCAATTCCAGGATGTCTTCTTCCCCAATGCCCAGGGATACCTGATTGGACACCTGATACAAACAGCCGCTGGCCTGCGTTCCTTCACCATACATACCTCGAACAGTAATGCCCAGCGGAGATACGGAATTAATTAAACGGTTCATCATTCCACTGGCTGTCATTGCCGGAAGATGCAACATCACTGAGGCACGCATTCCTGTTCCCAGATTGGTCGGACAGGTAGTTAGATACCCCAGTTTTTCGTCAAATGCATAGCCAAAAGTCTCTTCCAACCGGTCATCCAACCGATCTAACCGATCATATAGCCCTTTGAGGCAAAAACCATTGCCCATCGCCTGAAGACGAAGATGATCTTCTTCATTGATCATAATACTTAACTGCTTAGAACGGCCTAGAAGCAAAGCCGACCCTTTTTTGCAGGAAGCAAACGCAGGGCTGATAAGATGTTCTTCCATCATGGAACCGGCTTGAATATTAGTTACCTGCTCCATTTCCAGGTAATCAAATTCCTCTTCCCGGAAAGATTTAACAGCCTCCCGAACCGATAAACGAAGTTTTTCCCTATCAGCATCTGTCATTTTCGATTCAAAAACATATCCTTTTAAATTTCGGGCAAACCGAATTCTGGAAGAAATTACCATGGCTTCGTCAATTTTTATTTTTTCCATTTTGCGCACCTCCTATACATTTTTTTCCAAATCACGAATTTTATCCCGCAGGATGGTTGCCTCTTCGAAGTTTTCCGCAGCCACTGCTTCCTCCAGCTTCCGACGAAGCTGTTCCAGTTCTGTTTCCTCTTTTCTCAATGCCTGGGGTGTTTTTCCGCAGTGCTTTTTGTTTCCGCTGACCCGTTGAATTACAGAAGCCAAATGCTCCCGAAACGCATGGTAACACTCAGGGCATCCTGTCTTTCCACCTTCAGATAGCTCTGTAAGACTCATACCACAGGTTGGACAGACAGAAGATGGGGCAATAGATGTCCGTCCGAAAAACGGGGCAAAAACAGAATCAAATCCAAAGCCGGAAAAATTATCCGACAAACCCAATTTCGCAGCACACTCCGAACAGAGAAACACCTCACTGGTTTTTCCATTAATGGTTTGTTTAAAATAGGTTGTAGCCGTATTTTTTTTGCAATTTTCACACAACATCATAATCACTCCTATGCAATAACAGATAATAACATGTGTTTCATAATTTCCGCCCGAACCGTATCTCGACAATCCAGGGGTATCGCAGACAAAGCGTTATCGGAAACTGCGGCGCGCATTACCCGGAACAACTGAGGAGTCAAATAAGAATAATCCAACATATTCCGCAAAAAGACCTCCGCGTTCATCGCGTTTAAGCGATTGCCAACTGCATTCACCACGTGCATAATGTGAACATTCTTATCCTGTTTGACCCGGCGAATCCGAATATATCCTCCGCCACCCCGGCGGCTTTCGATAATATACCCGTGCTCCGGCGTAAACCGGGAAGAAATCACATAGTTAATCTGGCTGGGAACTACGTTAAATTGCTGGGCAAGCTCATTGCGCTGCAATTCCACAAGTCCGTCTGCTTTTTCAAGACTGTCCAGAAGGAAGGCAGCAATCAGATCACTGGATTTCATTGGTGCTTCATCTCTTTTCTGATTTTGACTTTCTTTGATTTTTTGTGTTTTTATTATACACTGAATTGAAAAAAGAATCAAGCTTCATTTTGGTCAGAAAAAGTCAAATTTTATATTTCTATTTTAATATATTTATATATTTTCTTTATTTTTTAATAATTTTCTTTATTTTTCTCAATTTTATAAAAATTTTATTTTTTTAACAGAATCTCGCAATTTTTTGTGATGTCACCAATTTCCTCTTTACATATTCGAACAAATATGCTATAATAAAAATACAAATGTTTGATTTTAGGAGACAAACTATGGAACAAAAATTATTTACACGCATTTTTCACCAAACGGAACCTTCCCTGTCCGATCGATTTCGAATTCTGACCGAAGGGGCCAAGTATGACGTGTCCTGCTCTTCATCCGGATCCGACCGACAGGGATGCTTTGCAGGAGGAATCTGTCATACTTTTACGCCTGACGGTCGCTGTGTCTCGCTTCTAAAAATTCTCATGAGCAACGATTGCCGATACCAATGCCGATACTGTCCGAACCGCAAGGATCTGGATATTCCCCGAGCAACCCTTTCCCCCACAGAATTATGTGAAATTACCGACAGTTTTTACCGACGCAACTACATTGAAGGCCTTTTTCTATCCTCCGCCGTATTCAACACTCCAGATATTACCATGGAACGAATGCTGCAAGCAGTAATCTTACTACGAAAGGTATACCGTTTCCAAGGATATATTCACATGAAAGCCATTCCGGGCTGTGACCCTCTACTGATTCGCCGGGCAGCGGAATATGCCGACCGAATGAGTGTAAACACTGAACTGCCTTCCCGTGCTGGATTACAGCGTTTAGCTCCTCAGAAAAAACCCGAACACTTGGCAGCACCGATGACACAGCTGGCACAGATTTGGCGGGAACGAAAAGAAACCGGGCAAAGAATTCTTCCAGCCGGACAAACCACACAGATGATTGTGGGTGCAACGCCGGATAGGGACGCCACGATTTTAGCCCTGACAGAACGGCTTTATTTGCGGTACGGCATGAAACGGGTCTATTATTCGGCCTATTCTCCAGTGGGAGACCCGAAAGTACTGCCTACTGAGCCAGAAGACCGACTACGGGAAAACCGGTTGTACCAGGCCGATTGGCTGCTGCGCTTTTACGGATTTTCCGCTGGAGAGTTGCTTGCCCCGGGAGAAAATTTGGACCCAGACTTGGATCCAAAGTCAGCATGGGCCCTGCGCAATCCCCAGCAATTTCCGATTGAAATCAACACAGCCCCCTATGAGATGCTCCTTCGCGTTCCTGGAATCGGAATTCGTTCTGCCCACCGAATTTTGCAGGCCCGCAAAGAAACACAACTAACCTGTGAGGACCTGCAGAAGATGAAAGTCGTTTTGCGTCGGGCGTCTCATTTTATCCTTTGCAACGGAAAATATCAGGGCTGCGGTGAAAATCGGACAATACTCCGGTCCCGACTTCTGATTCCCGGCGCAAGGCAGGTTTCCCCAGACCAGTATTCCCTTTTTTCCACAGTACAAACAGCAATGACCCTGACAGGAGAACTATAATATGCTCATTTATGAATATTCCGGAACCTTGAACGGATTTCTGTGCACCGTGTTTGAAGCCTGGAAACAACGAGAATACCCAGATCTTATTACTGACAGTCAATGCATTCAAATTCCTCTGGCCTATACCCTGCGCACAGTAAAAGAAACCTCGGAACAGGCATTCAGGATCCGGACAGGAATTGGAAATCTACTGGGCAACAGCGGCCTAACAGAAATAGATCAAGGATTTTCCTCAGGCCGCTCAGATCGTAATATGATTCTATTTCATTGGATTATGGCACTATTCCGTTACGGCGAAAAAATTCAAAAAATGTTTTCCGACCAACGGGTTCTGGACTTCAAACAGATGGTTTCAGCTGTTTCACTGGAAATTCATCGAATGCATGGATTTCTTCGATTCCAGCAGACCCAGGAAGGTCTTTGGTTCAGTGAATATGCACCGGACAATGACATTACAGCATTTTTAATGCCTCATTTTTTTCGCCGCTTACCAGATCAGCCGCTACTGCTGTTAGACCGGCGCAGAAACAAATGCGGAATTTCTAACACTCGGGAATGGAAGGTAACTACTCTGCCGGAAAACCTGCATCTGACGAAAACCGATGTGGAACAGAATTTGCAAATGTTTTGGAAACAGTATTATAAAACAGTGAACATTGCCTCCCGGAATAATTCCCGTTTGCAGGCGAATTACCTTCCTCGCCGTTACCGGTCCTTCCTGCCCGAAATGGAGGAATAATGTGTTTTCAACCGAAAGATACAGGCAAAACCGTATCACATTAGTCAAAAACCGTTCTGTCTTTATAGTAAACCCGGGAATAGAAAAAAAGAGCTGCTCCATCGTCCAGATTCTTTCCGGGCAATGGAGCAGGTTTCTGCATTCGCTGCGGCTCTCTTGTAGTTTTTCCCACCAGACACGATTCAGGAAACCGGATTGACTCCGTTCCGGAACTGCGCTGCTTTTCGCTAAAAGGAGTACTTATATAAGCATTTCTTTTATCTCTTTACACTCCAAAGGCAAATGCCTCCGGGCTTTGTCCTCCACCCTAAAACTGTAATGCCGTCCAAATCCGGCTTCTTTTCCAAGGCTTCAAAACCTCCAGTCGGCACTCCAGTATGTTGCCTTCGTTATCGGCATTCACACCAATCTCGCCAAAATAGTAGGCATTCATATTTTTGGTATGCTAGTACATTTCTTCAGCGGTGCAGGGAACTTGGCCATAAAAAGTTCTCCTCGCAGTTTTAATACTGCAATTTTTATCTGGGATCGATTTATATAAAGCTAAAAAATCTGCCGCAGACTTGAGTGCAATTGTCTTAAAATATTGATACTCCGCCAGTGTCAGAGGAGACTTCTCAGTCTCAAAGAGCACATCCGAATCTGCATCCCAGACTTCCAGTTCACAGGCAGCTTCCTGCACAATTATAATTTCGGCAATGGCATCTACATCCGAGCTAACCATACAGATAGGATTTGATTTCCTTCGCCATCTTCTGCCTGGCAACTTCAAAGCGTTCGCCTCTGGTAAAGGTACCAGGAGATTGAGCAGCATAGAGTAAGGTGTCATTACCATTATGTTCACACATGCAGAGGATATTCATAAGAATAAAGACGACTACTTTGTAGTAGTCGTCTTTATATGGGGTGGATAATGAGATTCGAACCCATGGCCTCCAGAGCCACAATCTGGCGCTCTAACCAACTGAGCTATACCCACCATATATAAAACCAATCCGAGAAGAATCTCCGAATGGCGTGTCCGGAGGGACTCGAACCCCCAACCTACTGCTTAGAAGGCAGTTGCTCTATCCTGCTGAGCTACGGACACATAAAAATGGAGCGGATGATGAGAATCGAACTCACACAATCAGCTTGGGAAGCTGATGTTCTACCACTAAACTACACCCGCATCTTTCAGCTTATACATTATATCATAAATCCTGTCATATTGCAAGAGGTTAAATGTGGTTTTTTTGTTAAACCCAATTTAAACAAAAAAAATTGCCATCAATAAATTTTGTTTTTCCCCGCAAAATAGAAAAGGAATGAAACGGAGCAATAGCGTTTTTTTCCCGCAAAACGCCACAATTCCGAAAAATTCCATGTCAAATAAAAAAAACGGAGGAATAAACCATGTCCAATCTGACGTCCAAAGAGCTGACCGGTTTGGAAGACTTGCTCAGCAAAGAATCCCTTTTGATTAAAAAATTTCAGATACTGGCGGAAACAACCAATGACGCACAAGTTAAAGACCAGCTCAACTGCATTGCAAACAAGCATCAAAATCATTACAACACCCTATTTTCTCAGCTGTAAGGAGGGAAAAACGTGAATTCGAACTGTCCGAACTGCTATAGTGAAAAAGAAATTCTCGATGACGCTTTAGACGCCCAAAAATCAGTAACATCACTGTATAACGTCTTTACAAACGAAATGGTTCATCCTCAACTGCGGAACACTATATTGAATATTTTAAAGGAAGAACATGAGATCCAATTTAACGTGTTCGACACTATGCAAACCAAAGGATATTACAGTATTCCTGCAGCTGAACAGCAAAAAATCGACCAGACAAAACAAACCTATCAAGCACAGGTCAATCAGTAAACAAAACTCACAAACAGAAAAAAATTTGTCCAAAACAAAAGAACGGCAGGAAATATTTCCTGCCGTTCTTCAGTCAATCGATAGTTTTATTCTGAATTTTCTGTTGAATTTCTTCCCAAAACGCCTCCATCGTAAGACTGCCGCGATCACCCTCTTTTCGGCTCCGGACCGACACCGTGCCAGATTCCTGTTCCTTTTCCCCCAGAATTAACATATAGGGCACCTTTTCCAATTGCGCTTCCCGAATTTTGTAGCCGATTTTCTCATTTCGGTCGTCCAATTCACAACGCAGGCCTCGTTCGGAGAGCACTCGATAAACAGAATCGGCATAATCCATCATTTTTTCACTAATAGGCAAAATCTTCACTTGTACCGGCGCTAGCCAAGTAGGAAATGCACCTGCATATTTTTCAATTAACAATGCCAATGTCCGCTCGTAGCAACCGATCGAAGTACGGTGAATAATATATGGATTCTTTTTGCTTCCGTCTCGATCTACATATTCCATCCCAAACTTTTCGGCCAGCATCTGATCAATTTGAATTGTGATAAGCGTATCCTCTTTTCCGTGAACATTACGGATTTGAATGTCCAACTTTGGACCATAAAAAGCGGCTTCGCCGATCCCAACAGTATAGGGAATCTGCAGATGATCTAAAATACGTTGCATTGCTCCTTGCGCCTCAGCCCACTGTTCAGGCGTACCAATATATTTTTCCCGATTTTTAGGATCCCACTGGGAAAAGCGATAGCTTACATCTTCATACAGCCCCAGAGTTTTTAGCATATAAGCAGTTAATTCCAAACAACTCTTAAATTCCGCTTCCAACTGCTCCGGCGTACACATCAAATGCCCTTCGGAAATTGTAAACTGCCGCACCCGAATCAATCCGTGCATTTCCCCAGAATCCTCGTTACGGAAAAGTGTGGAAGTTTCATTGTAACGAAGCGGCAAATCACGATAAGATCGGTTACGATTCAAATATGCCTGATACTGGAAAGGACAGGTCATCGGCCGGAGTGCCATAACCTCGTCGTCCTTTTCCGGATCTCCGATAACAAACATTCCATCCCGATAATGGTCCCAGTGCCCGGAAACTTTATACAAGTCACTTTTAGCCATATACGGAGTTTTTGTTAACTGCCAGCCCCGCTGTTGCTCTGTATCCTCTACAAAACGCTGCAGAGTCTGAATAATCCGAGCACCTTTGGGAAGCAGAATCGGCAAGCCCTGTCCAATCAATTCTGAAGTAGTAAACAATTCCAACTCTCGACCTAGTTTATTATGGTCCCGTTTCTTGGCCTCTTCCACAAACTGCAAATAAGCCTCTAAATCGGCCTGACGAAAAAACGCAGTGCCATAAATCCGCTGGAGCATTTTATTTTTGCTATCCCCTCGCCAATAAGCGCCAGTACACTGGGTCAATTTAAATGCCTTGACCTTCTTGGTATAATTCACATGGGGGCCAGCACACAAGTCCACAAATTCTCCCTGTTTGTAAAACGAAAGTTCCGCATCTTCCGGAAGATCCCGAATCAACTCCAGCTTATAGGGTTCTTTCCGCTGGGTCATTAACTCCACTGCCTCCCGCCGAGACAGAACAAACCGCTCAATTTTTAAGTTCTCCGAAACAATCTTCTTCATTTCTTGCTCCAAAGAAATCAAAACTTCTGGAGTAATACTGATGTTCAGGTCAATATCATAATAAAATCCGTTTTCAATAGCCGGACCAATAGCAAGTTTTGCCTGTGGATACAGGCGTTTGACAGCCTGGGCTAGGATATGAGACGCACTGTGTCTGAGACAGGCCAACTCTTCCGCACTTTTTACCTCTTCACTCATTTCTATCTTCTTCCTTTCCATTTACTGTACACTTTCGCCCGCCAAAACTTTGAACATGTCCCGAATCACTTTATCCACAGAAGTTCGCAACACACTGAAATGCCCTTCACCACCCACCGAGACAAATAGATTCCGAGCGTCAATCTCGTAAAATTCCACTACAACATCCGCACCGTCAACCATGTGGTAGGTAACACGCAGATACGGTTCCTTTGCGTTTTCCGGGAGATCCGCCAACCCATAGTGGCTGATTGCCACCAGATTTCCGTACAGTGTGCGGAAATCATCACTGTTTACCGTAATTCCATCACAAGTTACCAGCATTTTATCCTTGGAATCAGCATCCTGAAGTTGGAATGCATAGTTTTTTCCTTCATAGGTAAAAACCAGTTCTTCCACATTGTAAATATATTCGCCAAAAATCAACCGAGAACAATACCAGTCGGTTCCCTGGGACAAAAATGAAAAGGTTTCATCCGAAACTGTATACACTACCGGATAATCCTCATACATCAAATAGGTTTCATGTTCCACTGTCTGTCCGATATAATAAGTCACCGTAAACTCTTCGTACACACCGGTAGGCTTGGTTGAGTCAAAATAAACATTGATTTGATCGTTATAATACTGGGGATTGGGATCCGCGTAAACCGAAATTTTGACCTTGACTGGATTATCCAGACCATACTTGGAATAATCTGCTTCGGTTACCCCAACCGCTTCTACTCGGGACGCATTCAGTCCAACCAGACCGGAAAGAATAGTATCAACGCTGGTGCGACTGGCACTGGCCGAAAAGGGCGATGTCAGTATCACACCTTCAAAATATAGGCCAGTTTTTTGCTCCTCTTCGGTTACTGTCCGTACACACATAGACTGATCCGAGCCTGTAATTTCCAGCTGGCGAAAATCAGTTTCATAATCAAAAAATTTATAAATTTTTTTATCGCAATAATCCGCTACAGAACGAAGATACCGCTCAGAAAACAATTTATTCATCAAATACACATCATCCTCGCCCTGAACACACATATAATAGCCGTTCTTGTTCAAGGTTTCATTTCCGATAGCAAAACGATAATCTTCCCCTTTGTCGGTGTGAATAGTAATCACCGCCTGCGGCTCTGCCAACCCATATTCTGCCAAATCAGTACAGTCTGCACGGATCAACGTATCCAGTGTAACTGTAGCAACACTGTTGAACAGCCCTTTAGAAGACGCCTGCAACAAAGGAATCGCCTCAAAACCGTCGATTACCACGCCAAGATTGGAATCAATCCGCACCTTATATTCGCCGTATAGATTTACAATATGAAGATATTCTACCCGATTGGGGTCAAACTGATACACCCGCAGCTTTTCATCTTCATATACAATACCCACATCGGAAATCGAGGGAGGATCGACCGGCTCTTTCTCTTCAATTCCTATTATCCACAGAATTCCGCCTACCAAGCCACCGCAAAGGAGTAGCCCCAGCAAAATCCCAATCCATTTCTTTTTCATAGATATTTTCGCCTTCTCCAGATGACAATTCCGATTACTATAAACACCGCAGGAATAACCGCTACCGTGACTACAAATTCTGTAATTAGCTGAGCATCATTTTCAAAGTGCAACGAATCGCTAAGCAAACTGACAGGAGAAATCATTATTGTAGGATCGTCAGCCTTTGCTACCATAAACTGAAGCATTTGATACATATACTCTGCCGTAGCTTGATTTTCCCCATCTACATTGCTGATAAAATAATCGTTGACCAAGGAAGTCGAACCGAATACCCCAACGGTGGAAGAATACAGATCCAACCCATCGCTACGGGTTTTAAACGCCATTACACCAACATCAAATGGGCCAGTCGTGTCTCCCGTTTCCTTTTCCACACGAGATAATGCATCCGCAGACAAGTTCGTACTTGCAGTATACCGAGAAAACGCCGAATCAAAAGTTTTCAACAACGTATACACCGCGATGGAATCCTTGCTTTCAAACGTTTTAACCACACTCCGAGCTTTGCCCAGGCGCAATTGTAAATTATACCCGCCGGTTGCAAGATCACCGGTCATTGACATGGCATCGTCGGAATACTCCACCGAAAACAACGGTACCTTCTGAGTACTAAGAGTCTTACTATGATCTGGGTCAAAAATATTTTCAGTTCCAAACGCCATACCCCATTCGGTACTCAAAAATGATTCCAATTTTGGATTCTCCCGCATATCCAAATCGCCGAACACCAAAAGGCTCTTCCCCAACTTCTCATCATTATCCAAAAAATCACTGAGTTTCCGAATATCCTCATCACTGTATTGCCGAACAGGGTTACAAATCAAAAGAGTCTGATATTCTGCGGGCACATTATCATGTTCAGCCAAAACAATGGATTCTACATCGAACCCGTTATCTTCCATAACTGTCTCAAAATAATTCAACGGTTCTTCACCATGACCGGAAACAATCCCAATTAACTGCATATCTTCTCTTGTCGTATAACGAATACCTGCGTTGAGACGGTTTTCCAAAACCACAGACTGAAGATCTTCAAACACCGAATTTCGTATATACCGATAACGTCCAGTCGCTGGCGAATAAATAATCAATACCGGTGCATCGTCCAATCCGTCGCTAACCGGAAGATTATTCCGTTCTGCAAAAAAACCGGGATTAAGAACATAGTCCACATAATGAACCGTCACATTTTGATTCAGTTCCCGATAACGATCCAGTGTTTCCACTACATATTTCACAGGAGCAACACCGGCACCTGCTTCCCCGCTACTGTTAACCGTAACAGAACGCCAAGTATCCTCATCCCCCAAAACAATCAATTCCACTGGCTGATCCAATTCCCGGACAAACTGCTCGGTGGTTTTACTAACCGTAAAAATCTGGGAAGATGTCAGATCCAGCTTTAGTGGAAACCGTGACGAAGCTAGGCCTACAAATACATTTAAACCAATTACAACAGCAATAAAAACAATTGTAATCACCGTAGCAGTCGTTCCGTGTCGGAACTTCGCAGCAAAACTCTTCCGCTTCGCTTTTTTTAGTTCATCTGCCGCCTGCTGGGCAGAATCTCCCTGATATAGATCTAATTTATCTCGCTTCATATCCACACCTCCTCAGCGCCACCGGCGGCGTTCAATTATCCGAACAGATAAAAATAGAAACAGCGCCGTCAAACTGAGATAATAAATCACAGATGCAAGCGAAATTTCGCCGTTCATAAAATTAGTATATTCCAGAAAAATATTGAGTCGGGCAACCACAGTACGGATTCCAGACGGCAAAAACACCGCCACAAAATCCGCCATCATCATCAAAAAAAACACCGCAAAGGTTCCAGCAGCCGCACCAATAGAACTTTCGGTCAAAGAAGAGACAAACAAGGCAATAGAAATCAGACAGGCTCCCAGCAACAATGTTCCCAAAAGATTGGCGCAAACCAAACCATAATCCGCTTTTCCAAACCAGTCAATAATTACTACATAGATTAGGTTAAGCAGCGTCGCCGCTGTATAAACAATCATGCCCCCAAAAAATTTTCCCAAAACAAGAGCATTTAGTCCTAGAGGTGAAGTTAAAATCAATTGATCAGTTTTATGTTTTTTCTCCTCACTGAAAAAACGCATGGAAAGAACAGATACCACTATCATACTTACCAAAGTTAACCAAATGCCGAAATAACCGCCCATATAACTGGTACTGTTCAAAATTACAAATAAATTGAAAAACAATGCTGAAAGCAACGCATAAATCGCAAGAATAAAGTAACCGGACGGATTTTTGAAAAACCCGATCAATTCTCGTTTTAAAATCGCACCCATTTACTTCTGCTCCTCCGTTTCAGTTGTTTCGGACGGTTCCGGCATGCCGGACGTTTCTTCCAAACGGGCGGGGCCTTCTAAATCCGGAGTCTCCACCAATTGTAGAAAAATATCTTCTAAAGAAACGCCCACTGGAGTAATAACAAGAATATACCAACCTCGCTTAGCACACTCCTCAAACAAAGCGCGGCGGATATCAGTATCTTTTTCTGCTTCTATCATAACATCTACTGTTCCCGGTTCCATACATCCCACATATTCTACATGAAGCATTCCCGGAATGGCGGAAAAAACAGGAACCACCTGATCCTCCGGAGCCGCCACTCGAACCGCATATCGGCTGTTTGCCGCCGCACTGCGAGCAAGATCTTCAGTCAAAGCATCCGTAACAATATGACCTTCATTAATGATAATCACACGTTCACAAACCGCCTGAATTTCCGAAAGAACATGAGAGCTGAGAATTATGGTTCGGGTTTCACCCAAACGCTTAATCAGATTTCGGATTTCCACAATTTCCTTAGGGTCCAGTCCTACCGTCGGTTCATCCAGAATTAGAATCTCCGGATTGTTAATCAGGGCCTGAGCCAGCCCTACCCGCTGACGATACCCTTTGGAAAGGTTTTTAATCATCCGATGGTATACATGAGAAATCCGAACCACCTGACAAATATCAGCGATATGGGCCTGTCGGGGAAATTTGCATCCTTTGAGATTATAAACGAAATTTAGATATTCCCGCACTGTCATATCCATGTACAAAGGCGGTACTTCCGGCAAATAGCCAATTTGCTGTTTGGCTTGTTTTGGAAATTCCAGCAGATCGTACCCGCCAATGGAAATGGTTCCCACATTAGAAGAAATATAACCGGTCAGCATATTCATCGTGGTACTCTTTCCAGCGCCGTTCGGCCCTAAAAAGCCTACAATCTCGCCACCCTGAATAGAAAAAGAAATGTTATCCACGGCGGTCTTTTTTCCGTAACGTTTCGTCAATCCTCTGACTTCAATCATTTTGCACGCATCCTTTCAGGATTTAATCGTGTTTTACGACAATGCGCAACTCTTTCAACTGTGTTTCATCTACCGGAGCAGGACATTCGGTCATTAATTCCGAAGCATTCTGAACTTTTGGAAATGCAATTACATCCCGCAGACTTTCACATCCCAATAACTGCATCACCAGCCGGTCCAAACCGATTCCCATACCGCCGTGGGGCGGCGCTCCAAACCGAAAAGCATCCATTAAAAAGCCAAATTTCTCATAAGCCTCGCTATCGGAAAGTCCCAGAAGACGGAACATGCGTTTCTGCAAGACCGGATCAGTAATCCGAATAGAGCCGCTAGAAAGTTCCACCCCATTAAGAACAAGGTCATACGCCTTAGCCCGAACCTTAGCTTTGTCAGTTTCCAAATATTCCAGACATTCATCCAGCGGTGCGGTAAAAGGATGATGCATCGCCACGTAAGTATTTGCTTCTTCATCGTATTCAAAAAAGGGAAACTCCACAATCCACACTAACTGATACCCAGTTAGGGGCAACGTCAGCCGCCGTGCAAGTTCAGTTCTGAGACTGCCAAGCTGTGCCAGAACATGGGCATTTGCTTTATCCGCTAAAATTAGAACAACGTCGCCTTCCCTGGCTTCCATTCGATCTAAAAAACGGTTCATGGAGCCTTCGGTCAGGAATTTGGAAAAAGAAGAAGAAATCCCATCCGCCGTCCAACGAATCCAAGCAAGACCTTGTGCGCCAATGCCACGGACATACTCAGTCAATTTGTCCATTTCTTTTCGAGACAAAGAAGATGCGCCTTCAGGAACACGAATTCCCCGAACACTGCCACCGCCGGCCACCGCATCCGAAAACACTGAAAATCCGCAGTCAGGAACCAAGTCGGACAAATCAACCAACTCCAGTCCAAACCGCAGATCTGGTTTATCCGACCCAAACCGCTCCATAGCCTCCGTATAAGTCAATCGTGGCAGGGGTAAAGGGATTTCCACACCCAATGCATCCCGAAAGACTCGCTGCATAAATTGTTCGCCGATTTGAAGAACATCTTCAGTATCTACAAAAGACATTTCCAAATCAATCTGGGTAAATTCCGGCTGCCGATCAGCACGAAGGTCTTCATCCCGGAAACATCGGGCAATCTGCATATAACGATCAAAACCGGCAACCATAGAAAGCTGCTTGTAAAGCTGCGGAGACTGAGGCAGGGCGTAAAATGCGCCTGGATGAATTCGACTTGGGACCAAGTAATCCCGCGCACCCTCTGGAGTAGATTTGATCAGCATGGGCGTTTCTAGCTCAATAAAACCGTTTTCGTCAAAAAAGTCCCGGGTAATTTTAGTAACCTTGTGCCGAAACAGAAGATTGTTCATCAAATCGGGCCGACGCAGATCCAGATAGCGATATTTTAACCGTAGTTCTTCGTTTGCATTAGAATGTTCCACGATTTCAAAAGGCGGGGTTTCCGCCTTTCCCAACAATTGTAACCGGGAAACCAACAGCTCCACACCGCCGGTCTTCATTTTTTCATTGGCATCGCTGCCCCGCTCTCGTAGCATTCCGGAAGCTCCGATTACGTCTTCGGAACGCAGGGTATACGCAAAATCAAACAGCTCTTTGTCCACTGTTTCATCAAATGTCAGTTGAAGCAGACCGGTCCGGTCCCGCAAAGTAATAAAAATCAAACCACCCAAAACCCGGCGGCGCTGAACCCAACCGAATACCGTAATCTGCTTACCAGCATCCGCAACACGAAACTGTCCGCAATATGCCGTTCGTTTCATTCCATTCGTACCCATTCCGAATACTCCCTTTAATTTTATAAAATAAAAATATCAAAATAACAAACTTTCTGTATTCTTTTTCCGGAAGAAAGCCCTCTTATTCCACCAGCAACTCTTTCAGCCGAACCGGCAATTCTTCCGCCTTCACTTCCGTACGGGTACCGTCCCGCATATTTCGAAGCACCAGCATTCCGCTGGCAATTTCATCCTCTCCAACCACTACAGTAAATGCGGCATTCAACTTATCGGCATATTTCATCTGCGCTTTCAGAGAACGGCCCATCAAATCGGTTTCCGTTTTCCATCCGGCAGCCCGACAACGCATCGCCAGCGCACCGCAAAAACGAACCGCAGCCTCTCCCATAGACGCCAAATATAGATCTGGTCCCGCAGAAGGAACAAATTTTCCGTTTTGCTCCAGTACTGAAATCAAACGTTCTATTCCGGCTGCAAACCCAAGACCGCAGATCTGCATTTTTGGATCTAATTCACGAACAAGACCATCATATCGACCGCCGCCAGCTAAAGCAAGTCCTGACTGAGGATCGGTAAATTCAAACACTGTTCGAGTATAATAATCCAGCCCACGAACAATACGCGGATCAACTTGAAAAACAATACCATCCTGGGTCAGTCCCTGTTTGAGACTCTCAAAATGTTCCCGGCAGTCATTACAAATATAGTCTAAAATCAACGGCGCACTGGAGGCAATTTCCTTGCAGACCGGGCTTTTGCAGTCTAGAATCCGCATAGGATTTCGTTTCAGCCTATCCTGACATGTCCCACACAGATCAACACTTCGACTTTCAAAATATGTCCGCAGAGCATCATGATATGTCTTACGACATTCCGGGCAACCAATAGAATTGATATGCAGCACTGCGTCTTTAATTTGCAGTTTTTGTAAAAAGGAACCCGCCAGTTCAATCACCTCTTTATCGGCAACAGGAGAAGCAGAGCCATACAGCTCCGCTCCAAACTGATGAAACTCCCGAAATCGACCGGCTTGGGGCTTCTCATACCGAAACGCGGAAATCAGATAAAACAGCTTCAGAGGAAGCAAACCTCCAAACAGGCCGTGTTCCAAGCAAACCCGGGCTACGGAAGCGGTTCCTTCCGGCCGCAAAGTAATGGAACGTTCTCCTTTATCCAAAAACGTATACATTTCTTTCTGAACAACATCCGTGGTATCCCCCATGCCCCGTTCAAACAGTTCCGTATACTCAAACGTGGGAAAACGGACTTCCCGGAAGCCAAAGGAGGCCGCTGTTTCTCGTGCCATCTGTTCCACCCATTGCCATTTGTAAGAATCTCCAGGAAGCACATCTCCGGTTCCTCTCGGCGCTTTCAGTTCCAATGCCATAAACAATAAAATCCTTTCCCAATAATTTCCTGATCTATATAGCACAATGCACAGCAGGAGCGGCTCCCGGCTGGAAACCGTCCTGACTGTGACAGATTAAACACATATTTAAAATAAACGAGTAACGTCTTTTTGCTGAGGCAGATGGTACACCTCCCGCCAGGATAGGTCTCCCCGGTCCAACGCACAAACCAAAACTTCTGCTGTTGCAATGTTTGTAGCAATTGGAACATTGTGCATATCGCACAGCCGCAAAAGCGTTTGTTCTGCATCTGACATTTGCTGTAATGCCGGATCACGAAAATACAGTACAAGATCAATCTCATCACAAGCAACTTTTGATGCTACCTGCTCAGCCCCGCCACTCTTCCCAGACAAAAAAAGGTAAACCTTCAAACCGGTTACATCCGCCACCATTTTTCCAGTAGCTGCTGTTGCAAACACCTGATGTTTGGACAAAATGCCACAATAAGCAATGCAAAACTGTACCATCAGTTCTTTTTTTCGATCATTTGCCATCAATGCGATATTCACCGCAAGGCCCTCCTTAATTTTATTTAAAATGATAAAATTCTGTTTCTTTTCCTTCAATTCGGCGGCTTATATTTTCAAACGCCCGACGGACTTTAGCCCTAGACACATCCATTAGCAAAACCCCTTCGTTTTGGGCAGCAATAATTCGATCATCGTCCGGAATCAGTCCCAACAACGGAAGACAAACACCGTCCATAATTTCATCAATGTTGGGAGCCGCACCTTTCCGAATCAAATCAGTCCGAATCCGATTTACCACCAGACGAACCGAAGTCATACCTACAGAAAAAGCAAAGGCCGCCGTTTTTTCTCCGTCCGACACCGAAGTCGCATCCGGAGTAGCAACAATTATCAATTCAAAACGCATATCTGCCAAGCACCGTAATGCGGCACCGATTCCGGAAGGGCAGTCAATTAAAATGAAATCATACAAGGAGCGCTGCTCCAAAACAAAACGGCGCAGCGCGGAATAAAAATCAGATTCCGGTAGCTCCAAATGAAAGGGAGCAAACAGCAACGATAAATTTTCATGTTTCGGATGTGTACAAACAACCTGTTCTACAGAACATCGACCGGAAAAGAGATCCTCAGAGTCCAGAACTCGGTTCCGGCGCATTCCCAGCACAATATCCAAATTACACATTTCCACGTCGCCATCTATGGCAAGCACCCGATGAAAGCGGGACAGGGCACCAGCAAGATTTGCTGTTAGCGTAGTTTTCCCAACACCGCCCTTGCCGGAAGCTATCAAGATAACCCGACTCATGCACCAATCCCTCCATTTCTGAATTCCGACTTAAAATATTACGTTTTATTATAGCATACTTTCCAGATAAAATCAAGGACAGGATTGTAAAAAAATTTAAAACATACCATAGGTTAGGGAACCAGTTCCCCCGGAAGAGGCACACTGTCAAATGCATCTAAATTGGAAAAATAATAAGACAGTCCGTCTTTGACAACGGATGCTGTATAGGAATTTACATTCCGGCCGCCATTTTCAATTACCACCGCAAAGGCAATTTTCGGATTTTCCGCCGGAGCATATCCTACCATCAGCGCAGTAGGAAGGCCGTTAGATACTTCAGACGTTCCGGTTTTTACTGCAACTGAAACTACAGAAAAATCCAGAAAAGCACTATAGGCAGAGCCGCCCTGCTCAGTTACCATTTCCATTCCTCGCCGAACAATGTCCAACGTTTTCTGCGAAATCCCAGGAACAGAAAACACCGTGGAACTACTTTCCGTAACAGACTCACCGGTTTCTCGGTTCAAAATCGATTTAATCAGATGGGGCTGCACACTGATGCCATTGTTGGCAACCGTAGCTACTGCAGAAAGAAGCTGAATAGGTGTTGCAGCATTATCGGTCTGCCCAATGGCTGCCAACAAATCTTCTCCACGATTCCACTCCCGTCCCTGAGCGTTTCGCCAAGATTCACAGGCAACAATTCCTGGCACTTCATTTTTTAGATCAATTCCCGTCAAAGAACCAAACCCCAGTTTCTTCGCATATTCCGCAAGCTTATCGCTGCCAATCTGACGTCCTATATCATAAAAAAAACAGTTACAGGATTTCTGCAGGGCCTGCGTAACATTAATGGTCCCGTGAGCAGTATAGTCAATACAGGAAGGCTGATACTGTTCATAATAAGTATACTGGCCGGTACAGGTATACAAAGTGTTTTCAGTAATAACTCCCTCTTCCAAGCCGGCAATAGCCGTAACTATTTTATAGGTTGATCCTGGAGGGAAGGTTCCGGAAATTACCCGATTTACATAGGGATGGCCTTCATCCTTAGACAAAGTATCAAAATCTTCATAAAATGTAGACAAATTGTAATCCGGCCAAGAAGCCATCGAAAGAATTTCCCCGGTTTCAATATCCATAAAAATCGCCGCACCCGACTTTGCAGATGCTTCGCCGTTCTGCGCCCGGATGGAAGCAATCGTTTTTTCCAATGAATTCTCTGTAATTTCCTGCAAATTTTTATCCAGTGTTAAAATCACATCGTTTCCGGATTTAGCAGCATCGTCTTTCAAAATTCCCGTCACAGTTCCGGTAACATCTACCTCGGTATAGCGCGTTCCAGCTGTCCCACGCAGGTAGGATTCACAGATATTTTCAATCCCTGCCTTTCCGACAAGTTCGTTCATTGAATATCCTTTTTCCACATAAGAATCCACCTCCGCAGAATCCATTTTTCCCAAATAGCCCAAAATATGCGATGCAAAATTCTCCTCAGTATAATTACGAGTGGACGCCATTGTTACTACAACGCCCCGAAGTTTGGACGCCCGCTCCCGAACTGCAGTAACTAAAGGAAGAGAAACATCTTCGGCAAAGGTATAAAAGGAGCCGCCGGAAGCTCGTTCAATCTCATACCGCACAGCAATTACATTCCGGGCCTGCTCCTTGGGAAGATCGGTCAGTTTATAATACTGAATCAGACTGTCCAACACTTGATCCGCCGTCTGATCAAGACTTCCGTCCCGTTTTTCCACAAAATTCCGAAAAACAGTAGAAAAATCAGTAGTTGTATAAAGAAAAGGTTGCTCAGCAGAAATAGGAAAAGTATCTCGATAATCTTCCCCATATTCTTCAAACAACCCTTCCAGAGCCGCAATTGTTCCATTTAGATCGGGACACGCGACTAGATTGATTTCCACTGAAAGTGAGGATGTATTTGTAACCAATGGTCGGCAATAACGGTCCAAAATTTCTCCCCGAACAGCCGGAAGAGTGCTCTTACTCACCACCCGGTTCATGGACTGTTCCAGATAGGATGCTCCGTCAATCAGCTGAAGTTTAACCAAACGAAGCACGTATCCCGTGCAAATAGCCAACAAAATCCCAATTACAAGAATTACACGACTTTTTTTCATCTCAGCCTACCCTCCTTTGTCCAGGCAAACGCCGACCGTTCCGTATGCAACGTATAAAAAAATACAACAGAATACAGGTCGGGAAATTCATAACCAGTTTCGGTAAAAGAATCGTTTGCGCAGCGAAAGTAAGCGGAACAAAAATCAGCATGCTTTCACATAAAAAAGCAAGCGCTTCGCACAACCCACAGGCAACTGTACAAGTCACTATACAGGTAAACACATTAGCAGACAAAACAGTTTTAGATAAAAAGCCCAAACTGTAACCAAACACAAGAAATAAAATTCCATGTAGTCCAAACAGGCTACCTACGGAAAAATCACGCAGTAACCCGAAAATTATACCGTAAACGGCGCCAAACCTTTCCCCTTCCAGCAATGCGACACAACATACACCTGCCAGCAAATATCCGGGATTCAACCCACCAAATACCGGGCCTGTACAGCTTTCTAATAAAAAAAGCACAAAAAACAATATATTGTAAATAATGATTCTATGTTTCATGGAATATTAGGACCTCCGTCCCTTACCTCTTACTCTTCCAGCAAAGAAAAACTCGTAATCACCAAAACCTCTTTCAACTGCTCAAAATCTGCCGCAGGCTGAAGAATCGCATATTGGGAAAGCCCATTCTGCTCATAGCCCAATTCCGCAATTGTCCCAAGCAGCAACCCCTTCGGGTAAACCCCACCCAGACCGGACGTATATACTCGATCTCCCCGGTTAAGCACCGCATCCCGACTAAAATAAGAAACACGGCAAAGACTATTCCTGCGTAGCTCCAATGTACCCTCGGTCACACCAACATCCCCTGTGCTGAGAACCATTGCTCCAACTGAAATTTGAGGATCGGTAAAAGTCATGACGGTTGCCCAATTCAACCCCACATCCGAAACAATTCCAACCAGACCATCCTCGCAAATTACAACATCTTCTTTTTGAATCCCGACCGCTGTCCCTGCATTAATTCCAAAAGAAGACACCCAGCCATCTCTAGAAACAGATACGACATCAGCCGAAACATGTTCAAAACTATATTCCGTACTGACAATGGACAGCATTTTCCGGTACCGTTCATTCTGCACCTGCATATAATAAAATTCACTTTGCTCTTTTTCCAGTTCCGCAATTCTAGCACGCAGTTCCCGGTTTTCCTCCTCTAACTGATCGTATTTGGAAAAAGTCTGAAAAAATCCGACCGCCTTGTTTTTTACCCAGGTAAATCCAGTCTGAATCGGAGTCACAATCATTCCAACCAGTTCTTTATGGGGCATTTTTCCGCCGTCTACCGCCAGATTCAGCATAAAACCCAGCAAAAAACAACACACCAACAGCAGTGCAATAAAAAACTTTCCGTGAAAAAAACCTCTCATGCCCCTTGCCCTTTCCAATGCTTACGCTAGAATATTTTCCTGCTGAACCCCGTGCTTAATCCTTCCTTTATAATCCGGAGCGTTTCCCAAACCCGCAGCTACACTTTCCATAGGAGCCGCAGCATGAATGACTGCAATCCCCGTTTCTTTGGAAAGTAATTCTTCCCATCCATTGAGCAGACTGCCCCCACCCACCAGTGTAATACCGCTTTCAATAATATCAGAGGACATTTCCGGCGGAATTTTTTCCAAAGTCAAACGAATCTGATCCACTAAAAACCGAATCGACTCTCCCATAGCTTCCCGAACATCATCGGTAGACAGAGCAACATTAATCGGAAGCCCCCGAACCAGATCCCGGCCACTGACAGTCATAAAATCGACCTGTCCATCGTCATAAACCGATCCAATTGAAGTTTTCACTTCCTCTGCAGTGGATTCCCCAATTAAAATACTATGTGTACGGCGAATATAATTGATAATATCCCGGTCAAACTGATTTCCAGCACAGGTTGTTGAAGTGACAGAAACAATTCCTCCCAACGAAATCACGGCAATCTCCGTTGTTCCTCCGCCAATGTCTACAATCATTCGGCCCCGAGGTTCAAAAATAGACAGACCCGCCCCTAGAGCTCCGGCAATGGATTTTTCCAACACTGTTACCCGTTTCGCACCGGCTGCAATCACGGCATCTGACACCGCACGCCGTTCCACCGGAGTGGCCCGACAAGGAACTGAAACAGTAGCAATTACCGGAGAAAAACCGGTTTTAACCCTCCGAATATATTCCCGGAGCATAATTACTATCTTTTCAAAATCGGCAACAACACCACCTATCATAGGGAAAGACGTCGCCACGGTATCCGGCGTGCGCCCCCACATTTTTTTTGCTTCCCGTCCTACAGCAACCAATTGCTTGCTGCCGTAAGTTTCCAGAGCCAGCACAGATGGTTCATTTAAAATAACACCTTTATTTCTTTTGTAAATCAGCGTATTACACGTACCAATATCAATTCCGATTTCATTTGCACCCATGGTCCGTACCCATTCCTTTATGATAATTTCAACAAATCAACACCAAATTCCGACAGCATTCCGTATAAAGTCCGGAGCGGAAGACCGACCACATTAAAATAATCGCCGTCAATCCGGTCTACAAACAAACTGCCTTTCCCCTGAATTCCGTATGCCCCTGCCTTATCTGCACCTTCTCCAGTTTTGAGATACGCCCGGATTTCCTCCAATGACAGAGAACGGAAAACGACCTCGGTACGGCAGATTTCGGTCCGAATTTTTTTCCCCAAGGCAACAGATACTCCACTATAAACACTATGAGAACGTCCAGAAAGAATCCGAAGCATCTCCGCAGCATCCGTCTCATCTTTAGGTTTCCCCAAAATCCGGTCGCAATAAACCACAGTATCGGCGGCAATTACCAATGAAACCGGGGATCGCTGTGCAACATCCGCCGCTTTCCGCCGGGAAAGTTCGGCAACAACCCGAACTGGACTCTCTTCAATTAAAGACTCATCGGTTTCCGGCAGAATCACCTGAAACGGAACTCCCAACTGACGAAGAAGCTCAAATCTGCGAGGAGACGAAGAAGCTAAAACAATATCAATCATTCCGATTCCTCCTTCGGCAACGGCAGAAGCGTCGTAAAGCAAGAGCCTTTGCCCATTTTACTGGTTACACGAATAGTCCCACCGTGCAGTTGCACAATTTGATATGCAATAGATAGTCCCAATCCGGTTCCTTCCTTTGAACCGCCCCGCGCCTTGTCTACCTTGTAAAATCGTTCAAACAAAAAAGGGAGATCCTCTTCCGGAATACCCACACCGGTATCTCGGACAGCAATCAATGCCATCCGGTCCCGGATTGCCGTAGTCAGGGTTATCTGGCCGTTGACCGGCGTAAATTTAATCGCATTGTCCATAAAAATAATAAATAGCTGCCGCAGACGGTCATAATCCACTTCCATAATGGGAAGGCGAATTTCATTGTCAAGAACCAGCCGAATTCGTTTTCGGTCGGCAATCAGTTGCATACTGTCTCGCAAGTCCGCCAGCAACTTATTCATATCCACAGGCCGTAAAGACAGGGTAATTTTTCCAGCTTTAAAACGGGAAATATCCAGCAAATCATTCACCAAGTGTTCCAAAGCTGTTACTTCGTTATAAATTCGCTGCTGGAACGTCACAATATCCTTGTCTTCGGTAACGGCACCATCCATAAGCGCCTCAATAGATCCTTTAATAATCGTCAAGGGTGTACGGAATTCATGAGATACATTAGAAACAAACTCATTGCGCATTTTTTCCAATCGCTCACTTTGACTGATATCCTGGACAATAACTAACACACCAGCAATCCGGCTCCCGTCCCGGATCTGACTGACCGTAAAACGAAGCACATTTTCCTCCCCGCAAACAACGGTACGCATCTGGCCGTCGGCCATGGAATGCTGCAGCGCCTGACGGACATCCGGAAACTCCAACTGCCCATCTCCACACAAACGCAAAAGAGCGCTGTTATACCGATACAAATTCATGTTGCAGTCGTATGCGGCAATACCGTCAGACATGTTGTCAATAATATTATTGAGTTTATCCCGTTCACTGTTAACCTGCCCAATGGTATTATCCAAAGCCGCCGCCATATGATTCAAGGAGGTTGCTAACGTCGACAATTCATTCCGCTCCCGTACTTTGACTTTGATTTTATAGTTACCCTCGGAAATTTCCCGGGCGGCAGAAGACATGTTTTTCAGAGGACGAGTAAACCGAAGAGAAAAAATAACCGCCACAAAAATCGCAATAGGAACTGCAATTAAAGCAGCAATAAAAAGGATTCCCTGCGCTGATCGAAAAGTTTGATCAATATCGTCAACCGACGCATGTAACAAAACAGCCCCGATAATAACAGTCTTCTGTCCGGCCTCATCAGTCACCCGAACAGGAACGACAACAGATATCATCGGGGTATCAAAACAAGACTCAAAGGAATTAGTAATGGTTGCAGTATTCTGAAATGCACTACGCACAATGGAAGCCTCTTCCTGTGTTAGTTGAGAAATATTAGTTCTTTCTTCTGAAATAGGATACTTAAAGTTTCCGTCGGCATCCACTACCCACAGATCGGAGTTTACAGTACCATTTACAATTCTAGCATAATCCTCAAATACCCGGGGGCGATCTTCCCCCGAAAGCATTTCAAATTCCATTGCGCCAGCAACCTCCCGGGCACAATGGAGCATCAGATTTTGTTTTTCATTGTAGGCATAGTCGGAAAAAAGAAATACAAAAACAATACTGGTGATCAGCGTCGCCAGCATTGTTACAGAAATAAATATTACAACCAACTTGGAGGTGATTCCTCTGAACATCGGTTATTTTACCTCAAACTTATATCCGACTCCCCATACGGTCTTAATGTCAAATCCAACCGTATCATCAATATCCAGTTTGGTCCGAATCCGCTTAATATGCGTATCCACCGTCCGGGTATCTCCAAAATATTCATACCCCCAGATATTTTCCAGCAAATGATCCCGGGTAAATACCCGACCAGGATTAGTGGCAAACAGCCACAAAATTTCGATTTCCTTTTTGGTTAAAATCACGGGTTTTCCATTGACCGAAGCCTCGTAACTATTCATATCAATCACAAGACCGGCAACTTCAATCTTTTTATTCCGTTCATCCACCGTATCATCTGCAACCCGACGCAATACAGTTTTGATCCGCATCATAACCTCGCGGGGTGAAAAAGGCTTAACCACGTAGTCGTCCGCACCGATATCCAGACCAAGAATCCGGTCTGCCTCTTCATTTTTAGCAGTAATCATAATAATGGGTACGTTGGAAGACTGCCGGATCTGCTTACAGACATCAAACCCGTTAATTTTTGGCATCATAACATCCAATAAAATCAAAGCGGGATTATGTTCCTTATAGAATTTCAGCGCCTGCTCGCCGTCATAAGCGCAAATAGACTTGAATCCCTCTTTCTGCGCGTAGATTTTAAGTAAATCCGTGATTTCCTTATTATCGTCAGCAATCAGAATTGTTTTTTCCATATGTGTTCCCTCCAACGTTCATTGGTTTATACCTTTTTTGTTGGTTCATTATAACACATTTTTCAAAAACTGTCAAGGACAAGCCCAATTTAAAATTTAAAAAACACATAATTAATAATATATTCTTTTTTTTTTTCTATTTCCATCACTAAACGAACATAAACTAAAGGTGTTTCCGAACAAATTCAGGCTGTTTTTCCATGTTCTGGTTGAATTTTTACGGCAAAAGACCGAATTGAAAACTTTTTTCGTCGCCGTTTTTCATAAAAAACCGACCTAAAAAGACCGCTTTTAACAGCCGGAAAATCCTGCAAAATGAATTTTTTTTGAAAACAAAATTACTCCTATTGCAATAAAAGTAAATTTATGTTATAATGTATAAATATAATGCTATACAAAAAAATACTCCATTTGTACGGAAAGGAACAGAAAAATGGATCGAACTTATCTAAAGCAGCTCTTTGAAAAGCAGGACGAATATGCCGGGCGAGAAGTTCTTGTCTGCGGTTGGGTTCGTACTGTAAGGAATTCCAAAGCCTTTGGTTTTATTGAATTAAATGACGGCACCTGTTTTACCGGCTGTCAGATTGTTTTTGAAGAAACAAAACTAGAAAACTACAAGCAGATTGCAAAATTAAATGTAGGCGCAGCGATTCGGATTGTTGGAACAGTAGTTCTTACCCCGGAAATGAAACAGCCTTTTGAAATCAAAGCCACGCAAATTCAGGTAGAGGGACTATCCCAACCCGACTATCCCCTGCAAAAGAAACGACATTCCTTTGAATATCTCCGTCAAATTGCCCATCTCCGTCCCAGAACAAACACTTTCTCCGCCGTATTTCGTCTTCGGTCAGTGGCATCCTATGCCATTCACAGCTTTTTTCAGAAACGAGGATTTGTTTATGTTAACACACCTCTGATCACAGGAAGCGATTGTGAAGGCGCAGGAGAAATGTTCCGTGTTACAACCCTTGACCTAGAAAACCCACCCCGAACCGAAGACGGGAGAATCGATTATTCCAAAGACTTTTTCGGGAAAGGAACTAATCTGACCGTGTCTGGGCAACTGGAAGCTGAATGCTTTGCGCTGGCCTTTGACAAGGTCTACACGTTTGGTCCAACCTTCCGGGCGGAAAACTCCAATACGACTCGCCATGCGGCAGAGTTCTGGATGATTGAACCGGAAATTGCTTTCGCAGACTTGAACGACGATATGCAACTCGCCGAAGATATGATTAAATCAGTCATTTCGGAAGTCCTGGAAAAATGCCAGGCGGAAATGCAGTTTTTTAACAAAATGTTTGACAGTGAACTACTAGAGAGACTGCAAAGCATTGTTCGAGCAGAGTTCAAGAGACTGACCTATACAGAAGCAATAGAATTGCTGAGTCAATGCAAAGATAGGTTTGAATATCCAGTCTTTTGGGGCAGTGATTTGCAAACAGAGCACGAACGGTATTTGACCGAAAACCTGTTTGACTGCCCAGTATTCGTTACCGATTATCCCAAAGAAATCAAGTCCTTTTACATGCGTCTTAACGATGATGGAAAAACCGTAGCGGCTGCAGATCTTCTGGTACCTGGTATCGGAGAAATTATCGGCGGAAGTCAAAGAGAAGAACGGTTGGATCTACTGCTTTCCCGGATTAAGGATCTAGGCCTAAAGGAAGATGACTATGCCTGGTATCTGGATTTACGAAAATACGGCGGAACAAAACATGCAGGCTTCGGTTTAGGCTTTGAACGACTAATTATGTATTTGACCGGAATTACGAACATACGCGACGTGATTCCGTTCCCCCGTACTGTGGGTACAGCGGAATTTTGATAAACTAACTGACGGAAGGAAGACAAAACATCTTGAAAGAATACACATATGAACAGTGGCAAGATATCCTAAGCCAGGAAACTGAAAAATATAATACATTCTGCGCCCGGGGACTAAAACTGGATATGTCCAGAGGAAAACCCTCCTCTGAACAGCTTGATATATCTGAAGGCTTACTGACTGTAGTCGCGTCCAATGCAGATTGTTATTCCGCAAACGGTACAGATTGCCGCAATTATGGCCTTTTGTATGGTATTCCGGAAATACGGACGCTTTTTGCCGAGCTTCTTGGAGTTCGGTCGGAACAAATACTTGCCGCCGGAAACTCCAGCCTGAATTTAATGTATGACACCATTGTACGGGCTATGCTGTTTGGCGTTCCCGGAGGGAAATGTCCCTGGGGAAAATATGAAAAAATTCGGTTTCTCTGCCCTGTTCCCGGATATGACCGGCACTTTTCCATCTGTGAAAATATGGGCATTGAAATGATCAATATTGACATGGGACCGTACGGACCGGATATGGACACCGTGGAACGACTCTGTGCCTCGGACGATACCATTAAAGGAATCTGGTGCGTACCGAAGTACAGCAATCCAGAGGGAAAAACCTACAGTGACGATACCGTGCGCCGACTGGCCCGGATGAAAGCAGCAAAAGATTTCCGCATTTTCTGGGATAATGCATATGCTCTGCATGATTTGAAAACTCCAGGCGATTGCTTACTGAATCTTCTGGAGGAGGCAGAACAAGCAGGCAATCCAGATCGGGTTTATATGTTTGCCTCCACCTCCAAAATCTCCTTTCCCGGCGCGGGAGTTGCTGTCATAGCGGCCAGTACTACGAATCTGGAAGATATTGGGAAATCCTATACTTATCAAACAATTGGCCCGGATAAACTAAACCAACTTCGGCATGTCCGGTATTTTAAAAACGCAGATGGCATACGGGCACACATGAAAAAGCATGCCGAACACCTCCAGCCCCGATTTGAAGCAGTTCTGGATACATTAAACAATCAACTGCTCCCGCTGGACATTGCGGAATGGACGGAACCGAAAGGGGGATATTTTATTTCGCTCAATGTCTGCGACGGCTGTGCAAAACGGACAGTAGAACTGATGAAAAACGCCGGAGTAATTATAACGCCGGCGGGGGCTACATTTCCCTACGGCAAAGACCCTAGAGACCGAAATATCCGAATTGCTCCCACTTATCCGCCGTTGGAAGAGCTGAAACTCTGCTGCGAGCTGCTCTGCATCTGCGTTAAAATCGCAACCGCAGAAAAATTTTTAAACCGATAACAAAAGCTCCCGGAGCATAGGCTCCGGGATTCCCCGTTAGAAATATCGTCCACGGGTATACGCTGAAGGACAGGATGCCTGTGACTGATAGGCAGCAATTACAGCAGCGGCCTCGTCCGAAGTTTCGTCGGTAAATATTAGCCGCAGAAATCCAACACCGGTCAGATCCCGGTCTGCCGTCCAAAGCACATCAGCATTCCAAAGCTGATTCCGGCAGCCGAAATCGCAGGTCACAAGAAACTGCTTTCCAATCCGGTCGGTCAAAAATTCCGGGGTTTGATGCTGTTTTTTAATGCAATTGCGAAAAATCATAAAAGGCAAACGCCCGTAAGCAATCACCCCAGTTTGCGCATTGCTCATTTCCCGTAAGGCTGACAGTTTAGCCTCAAAAGACAACGTCAAGCTTTTCCATCCGATATCCAGCAAGGAATCTCTGGTCCGGGAATTGAATATATTGAGACCGAAGTCCCCGTGTGCTTCCATACCCGTTTCACGGCAAATTGCCAAATGCCCCGGATTGCCACAAAGAAGTGCTTTCACTCCTTTTTCTGCAGCGGCGCGAATCAGGGAAAGCACCTGTGCCCGCTCTCCGTCATGGATGATGCGGGGAAGCGCCACGCCTACACGCGAACCGTATTGTTCCAAAGCTCGTCTGACAGTGTCAGAATTGATTTCTGTCAGAGAAAACCAAATTCGGGACAACGGAGAACAGTCCGCCGGAAGACTTTTAGCAGAAAGAAACCATCCTTCCAGACAGGATTCCCCAGGACACGCAGAAGACACCGACTGCAAAGGGAGTTTCCGGAAAGAAGCCGATGACAAACAACGCATTTGGGTCAAACGTTCCAATAACCGTCGGCGCACCTGTTTTGCCGCAGAAAGAGGGACAAAACAGTTTGGTGGAAGTTTTGCATCAAATGTTTGCAAAAAATAAGGAGTATTCCCTAAAGAACCAAAGGCTTTTTCCAGATCTTCTACCATCGTTGGGCGTGTCTGGGCCAGCTGAACCGGCAAAAGCTCTTCGGCGCTATACCCATCGGCAGTTCCGGTGCAAAGAAGCTCTAATTCCGAATGGGGCCGAAGATGGAAAGAAACCCCAATATGGGGATATTCTCGTTGGGGCAAAGAAAAGTGCTTTGTACTTTCTCCACGGATCCCAAACATTTCCCGACCTATTCTTCCGTGAAAATACCCGTCGGTAAATCCGGTCCGGCTGAAAATTCCAGCCAAAAATTCCTTTTGTTCCGGTTCATATATCTTACCCCTCTTTGCAGCAGCGTAGGCTGTTGTGACAGCAGCCACATATTCAGGTGATTTCATCCGTCCTTCGATTTTCAAAGACGCAACACCAATTTCTGCAAGACGGGGAACATATTCCAAAAGACAAAGATCTTTTAGACTAAGAGAATATCCCTCCCGGTATGGTAAACGGCAGGGTTGGGCGCACAACCCTCGATTGCCTGACCGACCGCCAATCAAAGAACTCATATAACATTGGCCACTATAACACATACAAAGGGCCCCGTGAACAAATACTTCGATTTCAATAGGAGAACGCTGCACAATCTGATGTATTTCAGTTTCCGACAACTCCCGAGCCAAAACTGCACGAGAAAATCCAGCCTCTGCGGCAGCCAGTACACCATCCAGACTATGAATTGTCAACTGCGTACTGGCATGCAGAGGAATAGACGTGCGGCGTTTCAATTCCCGCGCCAGACCCAAATCCTGCACAATCAGCGCATCAACCCCAGCTAAAATCAGTCGTTCCGCAACATCCAAAGCTTCGGATAATTCTCGATCAGAAACCAACGTATTTAAAACCGCATGAACCTGTACACCCCGTTCCCGACAATAACGTACACAGGAAGAAAGATTGTTTTCTGAGATATTGGCTGCGTTCATCCGTGCGTTAAACGACGATACGCCAAGATACACAGCATCGGCCCCAGACAACACCGCAGCCCGGAGCGCTTCTTCCGACCCGGCAGGCGCAAGGATTTCCATTAGCCTTTCTTCCCCATTTTCAACGTCAGATTTTCACCTTTCAGTTTTTCCAGCTCTTTGGTAGTCTCAGCCAATTTTTCCTGCAATTCCTCCAAAGCATTGCGGAGGTTTACCTTTTCCGCCTTTGCTTTAACGGACTCGTCACAGTAGTCCATAGCCGCTAACACAGCGGCATTGAGAGTGTGCACACCTGCCGAAGAATCTGCAATTTCCCGGATTTTACGATTGACGGCCTTGGCAATCCCCTGGGTGTATTCCTCGCTTTCCCCAGAATATACGCTGAATTCCAACCCGGCAACCGTTACTTTATAAATACTTTCCATTTTTTACCCTCCTGTTAATCTCTGAATTCTATCATATCATATTTTCAGAAAAAAAGCAAGAGGGAGATGTGTAAAAAGATTGGTAATCTTTAATTTTTAGGAGGAAAACAACGATGACTATCATTCAATCATTGCTCCTTGGGCTGATTCAGGGCCTAACCGAATTTTTGCCGATTTCAAGCTCCGCCCATTTAGTGCTGGCTCAAACAGTGTTTGGACTTAGTCCGGACGGAGAAGCAGATCTGCTATTCAATATTCTGGTGCACATCGGAACCCTAGCAGCGGTCTGCGTGGCGTTCCGTAAGCTGCTGCTTCGGCTGTTTGCCGATGGCATCCGTATGCTGCAGCAAATCTTTACTGGGAAATTCCATTGGAAAAAGGCAAGTTCTGGAAAACGCATGATTGTGTTTTTGATCGTGTCACTGTTGCCGCTTCTGGTTGTTTATCCTTTGCGGGAACTGCTCGAACCTATAATGAGCTCGGTTCTCTGTGTCGGCATCGCGCTGATATTTAACGCAGGCATTCTGTTGATTTCCGATTTTGCGCCGGATGGAAAGAAAACTCCAGCAGATATGAGGTTCTCCGATGCCATTTTTGTCGGAGCTATCCAGGCAGCGGCAGTAATTCCGGGCATTTCCAGATCTGGCTCCACGATTACTGCAGGTATTTCCTGCCGTCTAAAGCGCTCTTTTGCCGCAAAATATTCTTTTATTCTTTCTATTCCAACCATTTTGGCCGCAGCAGTATTAGAGATTGTTGACGCTGTTCAAGTCAGCATTCATGTTTCTGCCATTCCGGTATATCTGGTAGGAATGCTGGCCGCAGCAGTTTCCGGATTCTTTGCCATTAAACTGCTGCAATACCTTCTTAAATCCAAAAAATTTGTTATTTTTGCTGCCTATTCCCTCATTGTAGGCGTTGGGGCAATTCTCTGGAGCTTTTTCCATTGATTTTTACGGAAAGGAAATTTTATTTCATGGCACAAAACAAAAGCACAACAACAAAAAGGAAGTCCAGTGCGGCATCCCCTACCAGAACAAAAAAAACTGCGGCCCGAACGACACCAAACCCAAAGTCGAAAAAAAGGACCGAAGAGGAACAAAACGTCTATAACACTGTATGTTCTCTTTTGTACGTCTTAATCGGTATTTTCTTTTTTCTGAGCATGTTCGGAATTTTAGGTCCTGTAGGCAATTGGCTTCGAGATGTAGCCTGTGGCGGATTGGGCGCCTGTTCCCTGGGAATTCCCCTGCTGTTTTTGTATATGAGCATTCTCAAAATGACCTCACAGCAAAAACCAAGAAGACATAAAATTTTGTTGGCGGCTGGATTACTATGGTGTATTGCAGCTTTTTACACTGTCTGTCGGATGAATCTGCCAGAGTATCAAGCCCCCTTCTCCGACTATTTTCAAGATCTGACGGTTCAACTGATTCAAACCGGCATTAGTTGGACCTCCGGTGGAATTTTAGGCGGTTATCTGGCCTATCCGCTCATGGCCCTTTGTGCAAAACTGGGCGCGGGAATTATTCTGTTTATCCTAATTATTGTACTCATTGTACTCATCAGTGGGATTTCCTTTGCTTCTATGTTCCGGGAAACACCGGAAAAAGAGGATACCGAAGAATTACCAACGTCGGAAGAAAACGCGCACCGATTTCCTCCCATTCCCAAAAGCCGAACGAAAAAAATGGAAAAAGAAATTGCAGGGCTGAAAAAACAAGTTGAAGAACTGAAGCGGTCCCATGATTTTAAAATTCCAGAGATAACAGAGGAAGAACTGCTGACGCCCGCGGAACGCCGGCGGAAAAAAACAGAAAAGAAGTCCCCCCCAATTTCTGCAACCGAGATTGTTCCGGAAAATCTGTTTTCCGAAGAATTATTTCAAAATCCAGAAGAAACACCGGACAAGCCTTTGCTTTCGGAAGAAACAAAGGAGGAACTTCTGGAAGAAATCGCAAATGAAGTGAGAAAATCAGAAGAAAACGAGTCGGAGGAACAGCCCTATATTTATCCGCCATTAAGCCTACTGGTCTATAAGCCGGATGAAAATGAAGCCATGGCAATGGAAGAACGACGTCAGACCGCATCCAAACTGATGGAGGCATTGCATAGTTTTTCCGTTGATACTCGAATTTTGGACATAGTCCGCGGTCCTACGATTACCCGTTATGAACTTCAACCCAGTGCTGGCGTAAAAATCAGTAAAATTACTAACTTAGCCGATGATATTGCATTGCATTTGGCGGCTTCCGGCGTCCGGATTGAAGCGCCAATTCCGGGAAAATCTGCCATTGGAATTGAAATTCCAAATAAAGTGACAAGTGTCGTTTACCTAAAGGAAACCCTATCTAGCGACGCATTCCGAAACGGAAAAAGCAACATTAGCGTAGCTTTAGGCAAGGATATTGGGGGAGAAAATGTTGTCATTGATCTGGCAAAAATGCCCCATCTGCTCATTGCAGGAGCCACAGGATCGGGAAAATCCGTCTGCATTAACAGTATTCTCATGAGCATTCTTTACAAAGCGTCCCCAGAAGATGTAAAACTGATTCTGGTAGATCCAAAGGTAGTAGAACTCAGTGTTTACAACGGCATTCCACATTTGCTGATCCCAGTGGTTACTAGCCCCAACAAGGCGGCGGGGGCTTTGGCCTGGGCAGTAACCGAAATGCTTAACCGTTATAAACTGTTTGCAGAAAAAAGTGTCCGAAACTTCCAAGCCTACAATCAACAAATTACGGAGGACGAAATTAAGCTTCCACAGATTGTAATTATTATTGACGAATTGGCAGATCTAATGATGGCAGCTCCCGGAGAAGTAGAAGATGCAATTTGCCGACTGGCACAGATGGCCCGGGCCGCTGGTATGCATTTGGTGATTGCGACCCAGCGTCCTTCGGCAGATGTTATTACCGGAATCATTAAGGCCAACGTGCCGTCTCGGATTGCGTTTGCAGTGTCTTCCCAGATTGATTCCAGAATTATTTTGGACCAAAGCGGAGCGGAAAAGCTCATCGGTCGGGGCGATATGTTATACAATCCCCTGGGAGCGCCCAAGCCTATCCGCGTGCAGGGCTGCTTTGTGTCAGATAAAGAAGTGGAAGATGTGATTTCCTTTATTAAGGACAACTATGAAGTCCATAGTTATGACGAGGGTATTTTGCAAAAAATTGAGCAGCTGGCACAAGATCAGCAGAAAAGCGGG